>QQNC01000008.1 GCA_003402695.1 Verrucomicrobiota bacterium
AAGGGATTGCGCGGGTGGATGACGAGGGAGAGGCCGAGGGCTTCCCAGGGCCGGCCGGCGAGCTCGGGCCGGTGGGCGGTGGCGGAGGGCGGGAGGCTCGTGCCAGTGACATGGGAGAACGCCACGCCGGCTTTTTCGAAGACGGTGCCCTCGGTGAGGATACGGGTGCGGCCACCGCCGCCCTCGGGCCGCGTCCAGACGTCCTCGCGGAACCGGCCCGTGCCATCCTCGTGCTCGAGTGCTCCGCAGATGCGGTCCTGGAGCGAGAGCAGGTAAGTTTTAACCGCGGCGGCGTCCGGTTTCATGGAGCAGGACATTCAATACACAACCGCGCCGGGGCGAAGCCAATTTCCTTCGCCACGCCCGCTGGCCGCGACAGGGCGCGGGTGCTCACTTCTTGGGGGCGGGCGGGGGCAGGGAGAACATGATCGTGGGGCTGCCGGCAGGCTCGGGGAGCGGCGCTGGCGTGACCGGCGAAGGCTCGGGGGCGGGACCGGTCTGCGACGTGAAGGTCGAACCGGTGAGCGGCATGGCGGCAAAGCCGCGCTCGATGAGCTCGGCGACTTTGACGTCGCGGGTCTTGGAATCCTGGCTGCCCATGACCACGACGATGAGACGCCGGCCGTTGCGCTGGGCGGTGGCGCTCAGGCAGAAGCCGGCGCCGTTGGTGAAGCCGGTTTTCAGGCCGTCCACGCCGTCCACCTTGCCGAGCAGGTGATCGTGGTTGGTCATGACAATGACGCGGTCAAAGGAGCGGACCCCCTCGCCAAATTTCCGCGTCTTGACGGACGTGTACTTGAGCACGTCGGTGGTCAGCAGCAGATGGCGGCTGAGAATGGCGAAATCGAGCGGGGTGGTCAGGTCGCCATCGGCGAGGTGGCGGCTGGCGGGCGGAAGGCCGTGGGCGCTCCGGAAGGTGGTGTGCGTCATGCCGATCTCCCGCGCCTTGGCATTCATCAAGTCCACGAAGGCCGGCACGGAACCGGCGGCGGTGCGCGCGAGGGCGGTGGCGGCGTCGTTGGCGGACTGGATCATCATGGCGAAGAGCAACTCCTCGACCGGGAAGACTTCCTTTTCCTTCAGCCAGACCTGGGTGCCGCCGATCTTGGAGTCGGACGCGGTGACGGTGACGGGCGTGGTCAGCGTGAGGGCGCCGCTCTGGAGTTTGTCGTGGAGCACGAGAAACGTCATGAGCTTGGTCATGCTCGCCGGCGGGCTGGCCTCGCCGGCGTGGTCCTCAAACAGCACCTTGCCGGTGGCGGCGTCCATGATGACGGCGCCTTTGTAGGCGTTGGCATCCGGGACGGTGGCGGGCCGGGAGGGGCGGGCGCGCGCGAAGGCGGTGGCCGGGGCGAGCGCAACGGCGCAGAGCAGGAAAACGGCGGGGAACGAACGCGGCAAAATCATGCGTGAGAGCGAACAGGGATTTCGCGGCGCGGGGCGAGCAGAAACACGCGGCTATTTTTGCGTTCCCGGTGGTTGTGCTGCGGATAACTTCGGGTCAGGGTGGGGATCGATCTCCCATGGCCGTTCAATTCAAGGACTATTACCAGACCCTCGGCGTGGCCCGCACGGCAACGCCGGAGGAAATCAAGCAGGCCTTCCGCCAGCTTGCCCGGATTCATCACCCCGACGTGGCCAAAAACAAGGCGACCGGAGAGGCGAAATTCAAGGAGATCAACGAGGCCTACGAGGTGCTGGGCGACCCGGAGAAGCGGAAGCGCTACGATGAACTCGGGCCGAACTGGCAGGACACCGGCGGCCAGCAGGCCTATGGCGGCGCGCCGCGCGGCGGCATGCGCGGGCGGGGTCCGGCGGGCGGGCCCGACTTCGAGTTTGATGGCACGGGCTTCAGTGACTTTTTCGAGTCATTCTTCGGCAGTGGCCGGGGCGGGGCGGGTCCGCGCCGGCGCGGACCGGTGGCGATGGACGAGGACGAGCCGGGTTTTTCCCAGGCCGGCAACGACGTGGAAGCGGATCTGCTCGTAACGCTCGAGGACTCCTTCCGCGGTTCGAAGCGCAAGGTCACACTGCGCCGGCCCGCGCCGCGGGGCGGCGAGGATCGGGTCAATACCTATGAGGTGAAAATCCCGGCGGGGGTGCGCGAAGGCCAGCGCATCCGGCTCGCGGGGCAGGGCGGGGCGGGATCTGGCGGGGCCGCGGCCGGCGACCTTTACCTGCGGGTGCGGCTGGCGCGGCATCCGGATTTTACCGTCGAGGGGACTGATTTGAACTACGATCTGGACCTCGCACCCTGGGAAGCGGTGCTGGGCGTGGTGGTGAAAATCCCGGCACTTGACGGGCTCACCTCGTTGCGCGTGCCAGCTGGGACGGCGGCCGGCAGCCGGCTGCGGTTGCGCGGGCTGGGCTTGCCGCGCGAGGACAAGAACCGCGGTGACCTCTATGCCACCGTGCACATTCAGGTGCCGGCGACGGTGTCGGAGGAGGAAAAGGCGGAGTGGGGAAAACTCGCCAAGGCTTCCACCTTCAACCCGCGCAAACCGGCCTGAGCCGGAGGTCATTTTGATCTGACGGACGGGTCAGAGCCGCTCGTCCATCTTGCGCAAGCGTACGGCCATGACGGTCATCAGCTGGATGGCAAAATAGGGGTTCTGCTGGACGAGGAAGAGGAAACGCTTGTGATCGATGCCCACCAGCCTGGCCGGAGCGGTAACGGTCGCGGTGGCGTTGCGCGGCCGGTCCTCGATCAGGGCCATCTCGCCGAAGACTCCGCCGGCCTCGACGGATTCAACCACCTGACCGTGGATGACAATGTCCACCTGACCCGCAATGACGGCATACATGCGGTCGGCGGTATCGCCCGCGTGGAAGATGACTTGGCCGGCGGCGACATCGAAGGCGGCCGCATCCTGGTCGAACAGGTTAATTTTCATCGGTGGTTAACTTGCTACGAGTCAGCACCAAAAACACCCGGCGACAATTCGAACCGCCATCCGTCACCGCATCGTAACAATCAGGCGGCAGCTCTCAAACCTGCTCGAGGGGCAGGTCGTGGAGTTTTATCTCCGGGTTCTTCTCGATGAAGTAGCGCATGGTCCAGTCATTCGGGAAGAGGGCCACGGGTTGGTCGAGCTTGTCGGTGCCGAAGGCGACGCCGCTGGCGACGATGAGGCGGGTGACGTCGGGGAGTTTATCCGCCGGATTTGCGGGGGCGACCCACTTCATGATCGTCCAGCTGGTGGGATCGAGGCGGGACGCGGCGCCGTATTCGCTCTCGAGGCGGAATTGCACGACCTCGAACTGCAGTGCGCCGACGGCGGCGAGGAGAGTGGAGGTTGTCATGCCGGCGCGGAGGGTGAGCGACTGGACGACACCCTCCTGCAACAACTGCTCGAGGCCGGCGCGGAATTTTTTGGCGTCGGATGGGTTCGGGTTGCTGATGAAGGTGAACACCTCGGGCGGGAAGCGGGGAATTTCGTCGTAGGCGATGCCCCGGTCCTCGGTGAGCGTGTCACCGATGTGGAACTCGCCGTGGCCCACCAGGCCGATGACGTCGCCGGGCCAGGCCTCATCCACCGTCTCGCGTTCCTGACCGAAGAGCTTGTGGGAGGAGGAAAGACGGACGGTTTTGCCGGTGCGCTGGTGGGTGACGAGCATGTCGCGCGCGAACTTGCCCGAGCAGATGCGGATGAAGGCGATGCGGTCGCGATGACGCGGGTCCATGTTGGCCTGGATCTTGAAGACGAAGGCGGAGAAGCGCGGGAAGTCCACCGCGACGATCGGGCCGACCGTGGGCTGGTTGGTGTGGCCGGCGGAAATCTCGAGCATCGCATTCTTGTGCGGCTGCGGTGGGACGGAGTCGTGAAGGAAGCCGTCGAGCAGGAGCTGGATGCCGAAATTGTTCACGGCGCTGCCGAAATAGACGGGGGTCTGCTGGCCGGCGCGCACGGCGGCGAGGTCGAAGGTGTGGCCGGCGCCATCGAGCATCGCGAGCTGCTCGGTGACCTGCCCGTAGGTATAGTCGTCGAGCTTCTCGCGGACCGCGGGGTCGGCGAGGGAGGTGACGTTGACGGGGGCCTGGAATTTGCCGCCGGCGACACGCTCGAACAGATGAACCTCGCGGGTGCGACGGTCGAAGACGCCGCGGAACGACGGGCCGTTGCCGAGCGGCCAGATGACGGGCGCCGACTGCAGGCCGAGCACCTGCTCGAGCTCGTCGAGGAGCTCGAGGGCGTTGCGCGTGGGCCGGTCGCACTTGTTCATGAACGTGAAGATCGGGATGCCGCGGCGGCGGCAGATCTCAAAGAGCTTGCGCGTCTGGGCCTCGATGCCCTTGGCGGCGTCGATCACCATGACGACGGCGTCCACGGCGGTGAGCACACGGTAGGTGTCCTCGGAAAAATCCTTGTGGCCGGGGGTGTCGAGCAGGTTGACCGCGTAGCCCGCGTAATCGAACTGGAGGACGGTGGAGCTGATGGAGATGCCGCGCTGCTTCTCGAGTTCCATCCAGTCGGAGGCGGTGGCGCGCTGGTTTTTGCGCGCGGTCACGGAGCCCGCCAGGTGGATGGCGTTGCCGTAGAGCAGGAACTTCTCCGTGAGCGTGGTTTTGCCCGCGTCGGGGTGCGAGATGATCGCAAAGGTGCGACGGCGGGCGATTTCAGCGGCGGGGGACATGACGGAAAGGGGTCACGCAAAGGTGCAAAGGGGAAAAGGGGAAGAATTATTTCTAGGGATGGGTGGAGCCCCGCTCCGCCGGCGAATGGGTTTGCGGATGGAACCGGCCGGCCCAGCCTCCGGTCGCAGAGGAGCGCCCCCATGATTACCTGCCCGCCGCCCCAGCATCCATGAGCCGTAAAATGATCGTGGTCGGGGGTGGAATTGGCGGGATGACGGCCGCCCTGGCCCTGCACCGCGCCCGGGTGGAGGTGACGGTCTTCGAACGCGCTCCGGCTTTTGCCGAAGTCGGGACCGGGATGAGCCTCTGGCCCAACGCCACCCGTATTTTAGAGTCACTCGGGTTGCTGGAGCAGGTGATGGCGCGGGGCGAGCAGGTCACCCAGTTCAATCTGCACCGTCCCGACGGCCGCATGATCTCGAAGGTTTCCCTGACCGGGTATCCGACACCGGCGCTGTGCATGCACCGGGCGGAGCTGCACCGGATCCTGTATCAGCCGCTGCCGGCGCGGTGCCTTGAAACCAACCAGGTTTTCCAGTCGTTCACCCAAGATGCCGAGGGCGTCACGGCGAAGTTTGCCGGCGGCCATGAAGTCCGGGCGGATGGATTGATCGGCGCGGACGGGATCAATTCGCTGATCCGGGCGCAGTTGCACGGGGCGGAGCCTGCGGCCTACCGGGGCTATTGCATCTGGCGCGGCCTGGCGCCCTATCCCGGCGGCCTGGTGCGGGGGCATATCAGTGAAACCTGGGGGGCCGGCCAACGGTTTGGCCTCATGCCGATCGGGCAGGGCCGCATTTGCTGGTATGCGACCCGCAACGGTCCGCGGTCGCAGCCTGATGCCGCGGAGGGGCGCAAGGCCGAGGTGCTGGAGCTGTTCCGGCACTGGCACGGGCCGATTCCGGCGCTGATCGAGGCGACGTCCGCAGCCAGTATCTTGAAAAACGACGCCTGTGACCGCCCGGCGCTCCGGCCCTGGGGCCGCGGGGCGGTGACTTTGCTGGGCGACTCGGCCCATCCCATGACGCCCAATGTCGGCCAGGGGGCCTGCATGGCGATCGAGGATGCGGCGTGGCTCGCGAAACTGCTGCCCGGGGCGCCGGACGTGGCCGCGGCCTTCCGGGCCTACGAGCGCCGGCGCCAGCCCCGGACGGCGTTCATTGCCCGGCAGTCCCGCCGCATCGGGATGATCGGCCAGTGGAAGAATCCGCTGCTGGTGCGCGGACGCAATTTCATCACCCGGCTTGTGCTGGCGCGACCCCCCGCCCTGCAGCTCAACGCCGTGTACGCCTACAAAGTCTGAGCGGCTGCGGGGCGCAGGATTGCTGGTTGCGAAATGGGGGAGGCTTGGGGTGAATGGGTGCATGTCGACGCCCACGCTCAAACTCAAAGCCAACGCCAAGCCCCGTGTGCTGTCGGGCCACCCGTGGGTGTTTGCCAACGAAGTCGAAGGACTGCTGCCGGCCGAGCAGGACGGTGAGATCGTGGAATGCCGCGACCGCGCGGACCGGTTTCTCGGCACGGGCATCTATAACTCCAAGTCGCAGATCGTGTGGCGGCGGTTCAGCCGCGAGCGCGCGGCGCTCAACGCGGCGTATTTGCGCGGGGCGGTGGAGCGCGCCGTCGCACGGCGCGAAGGAGCAGGGATCAAGGAACAAGGAGCAGGGCTGAGTGGCCGGAACCGGCGGCTGGTGTGGTCGGAGTCCGATGACCTGCCCGGCCTCGTGGTGGACCAGTTTGGCGACACGCTGGTGGTGCAGATCCAGACGGCGGCGATGGAGAAACGGTCGGTTATGGTCGGCGACGTGCTGGCGGAGGTGCTGAAGCCGGCGGAGATTATTTTTCGCAACGATGCCCCCATCCGCCGGCTCGAGGGCCTGCCGCTCGAGGTGCACACGCGCTCCGGGGCGGCGTGGGAGCCGCGCTGGGTGAACATCGACGGCTTTGAATACTGGCTCGACCTGTCGGGCGGGCAGAAGACGGGGTTTTACCTCGACCAGCGGGCGCAGCATCCGCTGGTGGCGAAGTACTGTGCGGGGAAGCGCGTGCTGGATGCGTTCTGCAACCAGGGGCCGTTCGCGCTGCACGCGGCGCGCGCGGGCGCGACGAAGGTGCTTGGACTCGACAGTGCCGAGGACGCCATTGCGGCGGCGCGGCGCAACGCGGAGCGCAACGGCGTGAAGGCGGAGTTCGGCGTGGCCAATGTTTTTGACTGGCTCAACGACGCATCGCGCGCGGGCGAGCCCTTGTGGGATGTCATCGTCCTGGATCCGCCGCCGTTCGCGAAATCCAAGAGTGCGCTCGAAGGCGCGCTGCGCGGCTACAAGGAGATCAATCTCCGCGCGCTGCAGCGGCTGGCCCCGGGCGGCATCCTCGCGACGTACACCTGCTCGCATCACATGCAGGACGCCGAGTTGCGCAGCGTGCTGGCGGGGGCGGCGGCCGATGCGAAACGCAAGGTGCGCGTGCTCGAGTTCTGCCACCAGCCGGCCGACCATCCCGTGCTCGTGACGATGATGGAGAGCGAATACCTGCGCGGCTACATCGTGCAGGCGGAATAGGGCGGTCTTGTCGCAAAGGCGGACGAGGGCGCACGACGCCGGCGAGCAGTGCAGTGCCCGACATTTCTGGGCCATCTCTTCACGAACAGCCGGCCTATCCTGCTGCCGATCCGGGCGCGCAGCGGACGGCGGTTCCTCTAGCCGGACCCGCGCCGGCTTTAACGCGAAGGCGAAAGCCGGTTGGACAGCTGCTGGACCATCCCGTCGAAACTGGGGTCGAGTGAAATCAGCGGGCCGTCGCGCAGGAGGAGGAACGTGAAAGTACCGGACGGCAGCATGACGGCCGTCGTCCGGGGGCTCGCGACGATCTGGGCCTCCGGAAGATTCTGCCGGAGCAGGGCCGGGTTGAGCCGGCCGTAGGCGTTGAAGCTGGCCTGCAGCCTGGCTTTCAGCGGCGCGTCCAGCATCACAAAGCCGAAGGTGGAGAACAGGCGCGGCTGCCCGGCAATCTCATCGGGGACCAGCCCGTTCGGTGGAATGACCGGCAAAGGCGCGGGGGCGGGAGGAGCGGGCGGGGTGGCGCAGGCGACGAGGGCCATTGCGGCCAGCACGAGCGGCAGGGTGAGTTTCATGTGGGCGGCGTTATTTGCGCTCGTCCTTGGGTGAGCGCTCGAGTTCGCGGCGCATCGTCTTCAACTCGTTCACCTGTTTCTGCAGTTCCGCTCGCTCCGCGTCCGTGCGGGCGGCGTAGACCTGCTCGATGAGGTCGCGCTCGGCTTCCAGCAGGCTGACGCGCTCCTCGGCCAAGCGGGAGCGGTCCTCACTCGCGGAACCGCCCAGAATGGAGAGTTTGTGGGCGACTTCGGAGTCATTGAGCGTCTCGTCCAAGGCGCTGGGCTTGATGTTTTTTTTCTCGCGGGCGATCTCGACGTCCTTTTCGTGCAGGGCAATGGCGAGCTCGGTGATGCGGCTTTTGCTCACCTCGACGCGGGGGAGCAGCATGGTCGGGTCATCCTTGGCCGGAGTGCCGGCAGTGGCGGCGGGCGTGGCTGTCGTGGCCGTCGTGACGGGGGCAGGTTTGCCGGCCTTTTTCAGGGCATGTTCGGCGAGCCGGAGGCGGACGGCCTCCTCGAGCTTCTTCTGCTCCTGCGGTGACCGCGTCGCGGCCGGAGTTAGGCCGGGTGGTGGTTCGGCCAGCGGGGTCTGATCCGGGGTGTCGGCGGCGGCGAGGCGGAGGGTCAGGACCGTGGCGATCAGGGCGAAACGAACGGTAGTTTTCATGCGGGGGGAGGTCAGCGTCAACCTAGGTGGGTCCGACGCAGAGTCGAGGGGATAGGCGGGATTGGACCGCGCACCGGCCCGGAAGTGCGCGGTGCGGGCACAAAAAAGGCCGGGCTGGGCCCGGCCTGATCAATTCTGTCATTCTGCGCAACGCGAAGAATGACAATCTGGGTTACAGCTTGCCGCCGTAGATTGCGCTGGCGCCGAGCTCCTCCTCGATGCGGAGGAGCTGGTTGTACTTCGCCACGCGGTCGGTGCGGCAGAGCGAGCCGGTCTTGATCTGGCCGGCGTTGGTCGCGACGGCGATATCGGCGATGGTGACGTCCTCGGTCTCGCCGGAGCGGTGGGAGATGACGGCGGTGTAATTCGCCTCCTTGGCCATCTCGATGGCGTCGAACGTCTCGGTGAGCGTGCCGATCTGGTTGACCTTCACGAGGATCGAGTTGGCGGTGCCGGTGTCGATGCCGCGCTTGAGGAACTCGGTGTTGGTGACAAAGAGGTCGTCGCCGACGAGTTGGGTCCGGCTGCCGATGGCGTCGGTGAGCTTCTTCCAGGTCTCCCAGTCGTTCTCGGAGCAGCCATCCTCGATGGAGATGATGGGGTATTTCGCGGTCAGGGTGCGGTAGAATTCGACCATCTGGTCGCCGGTGAGGGAGCGGCCGTCGGACTTCTTGAAGACGTAGCGCTTCTTTTCCTTCACGTAGAATTCGGAGGCGGCGACGTCGAGGGCGAGGGCGATGTCCTTGCCGAGCTTGTAGCCGGCGTTTTTCACGGCGACGGCGATGATGTCGAGCGCGGCCTCGGTGGACGCGAGCTTGGGGGCGAAACCGCCCTCGTCGCCGACGGCGGTGGCGAGGCCTTTCTCCTTCAGGGCCTTTTTCAGCGCGTGGAACACCTCACAGCCCATGCGCAGGCCCTCCTTGAAGGACTTGGCGCCGATGGGCATGATCATGAATTCCTGGAAATCGATGGGTGCGTCGGAGTGCGCGCCGCCGTTCATGATGTTCATCATGGGGACGGGGAGAACTTTGGCGTTGGGACCGCCGAGGTATTTGTAGAGCGGCTGGCCGACGGCGGCGGCGGCGGCATGAGCGGTGGCGAGGGAGACGCCGAGGATGGCGTTGGCGCCGAGCTTCGACTTGGTCTTGGTGCCGTCGAGTTTGAGCATGGCGCGGTCCACGCCGACTTGGTCGCAGGCATCGAAGCCGATCAGCGCGGGGGCGATGACGGCCTTCACGTTGGCGACGGCGTGCAACACACCCTTGCCGCCGTACCGCTTGGCATCGGCGTCGCGCAGTTCGAGGGCCTCGTGTTCGCCGGTGGAGGCACCGGACGGCACGGCGGCGCGGCCGAGGGCGCCGCAGGCGAGGCGCACGTCGACCTCGATCGTGGGATTGCCACGCGAGTCGATGATTTCACGGGCGGTCAGGGAGGAGATGGCGGTGTTCATGGGAAAAGGAGAGGGCGGATGTAAGAGTTAAGACGTGAAAGTCAGCTGCGAGTGAAAATGAGTGCCCGGGCAAGGGGAAGGCGAAAACGGGCGTAGGACACGCCGAGCTCAACCCTGTCCGCGCACGGTCAGGCCGGACGGCAAACCCGGGGCCGTGCCCGGCCCTCAAAACGGCGAGCGGCTCATGCCCAGGCGGGTCAGGAGCCTGCGGACGGCGCCGGGGGTTTTGGGCCGGAGTCCAGCCGGGATCTGCCCGGCGAAGCCGCCTTGGACTGCGAGGCGGCCGACGCTGATGCCTTCGTAATTGCGGGCATTGAGCAGCTCGGCGGTGAACAACGCCGCGGGCACCTGGTCGAGATGGCCCTCGAACGCGGCGGCGTGAAGGGGGGTGTCGCCGTTGTCGTTGCGGATCAGGAGGAGATCGGCTGTCAGCCGCTCCCGCGGAATCTGGGAGAGCTGGCCGGTCTCGGCGGCGGCGTGGATGACGGTGAAGCCGGTCTGGCTCGCGATCACGAGGTTGTCGTGGGTGAGCAGCCCGGCGGGAACCTGCCCGAGATGACCCGAGATGGCGGCGGCGTGGAGGACGGTGTCGCCCGCGGTGGTGGCCTCGCGGAGGGCGGCGGCGGTGAGCAGGGTCGGCGGCAGCTGGTTGAGATGGCCGTTGAAGGCGGCGACGTGCAGGACGGTTTCGCCGCCGAGGTTGCGCTCGAGCAGGTGGGCGGCGGTAAGGAATCCGGCGGGCAGCCGGTCGAGTGTGCCGCTTTCCGCCGCCTCGTGCAGCAGGGTGTTGCCGAGATGGGTCCGCGACAGAAGGATGGCGGGGGTGACGAGCGCGGCGGGTAACTGGTCGAGGTGACCATTGGCGGCGGCGACATGGAAGACGGTGTACCCGGAATTGCTGCAGGTGCCGAGCAGCGGCGCCGTGAGCAGGGCCGGCGGCACCTCGTCGAGATGGCCGCCGAGGGCGGCGTGATGCAGCGGCGTGTAGCCGGAGTCATTGCGGAGCGAGAGGGTGTCCGCGGTCAGCAAGCCGGCGGGGACCAGACGCAGGCCGCCATATTTGGCGATGGCGTGGAGCGGGGTGTTGCCGGCGGCATTGCGGGCGACCAGCCGCTCGCGGGTGAGGACCTCGGGCGGAAGCTTCGGGAGCAGGCCCGAGCGGGAGGCCTCGTGCAGGTCGTAGGTTTCCATGGCGCAGCCGGGGCGAGGGAAGTTTCAGGGTGCCGCGGTGGCAAACTAAAAGCCGCGGTGGACGCGGGCAGAAATCGGTTTGCCATGCACGCGGGGCCAATCACCATCGCTCAAAATGAATCCAGCGGAAGCCAAGTCAGCGTCGCCAATCCCCAAGGCCGCCGTGCTGCTGATCGATGACGAGCAGGCCCTGCTGGATGTTTTTGCGAGCGCGCTCTCGGGGGATTTTGACGTCGCCACCGCCACCTCGACCCGTGAGGCGGAATTCATCCTGCACAAGCGGTCCTTCAAGGTGGTGATCGCGGATCACCTGATGCCCGGCGGCAACGGCATGGGGTTTCTCGTGCGTGCCCGGGAGGAATACCCGCACATGCAGCGCATCCTCGTGACCGGCTACATGAAGCCCGAGATGCTGATGCGCAGCGTGAATGAGGCGGCGCTTTTCCGCTACCTGCTCAAGCCCGTGACGCTGCCGGAGTTGCGCCAGGTGGTGCACGATGCCGCCAAAATGCACGATGCCAGCGTGACTGCCGGCTGAGGCGACCTGGGCTGCGGTCATCACCACCGCGCCCTCCATTTTCATGACCGCTCCCGCCCCGGACTCGAAACCCTCTGTGCTGCTCATCGATGACGAGCCCAATATCCTGGAGCTGATGCGGGTTGGCCTGGAAAAGGACTATGAGATCGAGACCGCGGCCTCGGCGGAGGAAGCGACGCTCCTGACCGGCACGCGCCAGTACGATTTGATCGTGTGCGACCAGATCATGCCCGGACAGAACGGGCTGGAGTTCCTGATGCAGTCCGCGGAGCGGCACCCCGCCACCCGCCGAATCATGCTGACGGGCTACATCAATCCCGAACTCCTGTCCCGCGCCGTGCCACTGGCGGGATTATCGGCCTGTATCCTGAAGCCGGCGCTGCCCGACGAGCTGAAGCGGGCGATCCAGAAGGCACTGGCGGCCAAGTGAGCCGGTTGTTGCCGAAATATCCGCCGGGGCCTCCCGTTCGCTGGCCGGTGACCGGCCCCTAGCGCGAGGCTTTGAGCCGGGCGGCCAGATACGGTGCGGTTGGGCTGCGCTTCACGCGCAGCAGGCCGGCGAGCTCACCCTGGTAAAGCAGTTCTCCGCCGTCGGGACCGCCGACCGGGCCGAGCTCAAGGAGGTAGTCCGCCTCGGCGAGCAGGTCGAGGTGGTGCTCGATGACGACCACGGTGTGACCCTGGTCCACGAGGGAATGGAGCACGCGGATGAGCTTCTCGCAGTCGCTCAGGTGCAGGCCGATGGTCGGCTCCTCGAGGAGGTAGAGGTTGCGGGGCAGCGTGCCGCGGCTGCGCTCGCGATAGGTGGCGAGTCCGGCGGAGAGCTCGGTCACCAGCTTGAGCCGCTGCGCCTCGCCGCCGGAAAGCGTGGGCGAACTCTGGCCGAGCGTGAGGTAGCCGAGTCCACAATCGACCATGAGCTGGCAGACCTGGGAGAGCTGCGAGTGAAAATCAAAGAACTGCGCAGCCTCCTCGAACGTGAGCTGAAGGACGGCGCCGATGGTTTTGTTTTTCCACGTGAGGTCGTTGAGTTCGGGGCCGTAGCGCAGGCCGCGACAATCGTCACAGGGCAGATACGTGTCGGGCATGAACGCCATCTCGAGCTTGATGCGGCCGGCGCCCTCGCAGGTGGGGCAGCGTCCGCCGGAGACGTTGAAGGAAAAGCGCGAGGCGGTGTAGCCGCGGATCTTGGCCTCCGGGAGCGAGGCAAAGAACTGGCGGATGAGGTCGAAGATGCCGAGGTAGGTCGCGGGCGTGGAACGGGGGGTCTTGCCGATGGGCGCCTGGTCCACCTCGATGACGGACTTGAAGCCGCTCGCGCCGGTGAGGTCGGTGAAGGGCGGGGCAGTGGTCCGGTCATCGGCCAGACGATCGGAGGCGAAGCCGGTGGCCTTGACGAACTCGCGGCCGGTGAGGCGGGCCTTCCGGGCCTTGATTGCGTGGGTGACGGCGGGGTGGAGCAGGTCGCGGAAGAGGGTGGATTTGCCGGCGCCGCTGGGTCCGGCGGCCATGATCAGCCGGCCGTGCGGGAGACGAAGATCAAAGTGCTTGAGGTTGCGGAAGTGCGCGCCCTGCAGTTCGAGCCAGCCCGGAACGGAGGCTTCGTCCACCGGCCGGTAGGAGCCGCGCTGCGGATGCTTGAGGCCGGACTTGAGGAAGAGGCCGGTGAGGGATTTTTCGTTGCGGCGGATCTCGTCGGGCGTGCCGTTGGCGAGCAGTTCGCCGCCGTGGATACCGGCGGCGGGGCCGAGGTCGATGATGCGGTCGGCGCGGGCCATGAGTTCCTCGTCGTGCTCAACGACGAGCAGGGTGTTGCCCTTCGCGCGGAGGGCCTGGAGCGTGAGGATGAGCTGGTCGTTGTCGCGGGCGTGCAGGCCGATGCTGGGCTCGTCGAGCACGTAGAGTACGCCGGAGAGGTTGGAACCGAGCTGCGCCGCGAGCCGGATGCGCTGCGCCTCGCCGCCGGAAAGCGTCTCGGTGGGGCGGTCGAGCGAAAGATAGCCGAGGCCGACGTGGTCGAGAAACTTCAGGCGCTCCTCGATCTGGGGCACGATGTCCTGGGTGATGAGCTTGCCGCGTGCATCAAGCTCGAGGTTGCGCAGCTGGGTGAGAAGAAGAGACGGGGTGCTGGTGAGCAGCGCAGGCAGGGAGAGCGGAGGCTGTTTGCCCCGCTGATGCAGCTTCACGGCGCGACTGATGCGGTTGAGGCGTTCGCCGCGACACTCGGGGCAGGGCACGCCGGCTGCGGCCAGGTCTTCGCCGGGCTCGAGCCCGAGTTGGCGGAGGCGGTCGAGGTTGGCGTCACCTTCGTCGTCGTCGGGCTCGAGCATCCACGGCAGGATGCGGCCGTGTCCGCGGCAGGTGGGGCACCAACCGCGCGGCGAGTTGAAGGAGAAATTTTTCGGCTCAAGCTCGGGGAAGGACTCGCCGGACTCGATATCGGTGCGCGTGGTGGAGAACCAGGACAATACCGCGCCGTCGGGGGTAAGGAGGAAGCACGCTCCTTTGCCGATGCGAAGGGCCGTCTCCAGGTCCGCGTTGGCAGTGGCCAGTGAGGAGAGGGCCGAGGTCAGTCCGGACTTCGTGGTGGCGGAGTCCTTGGTCGGGGCTTGTTTCTGACTTCTGGCGCCGGGCTTCTGACGCCTGGCCTTTAGGTCTGCCACCACGACTTCAACATCATGCTCTTTGTAGCGGTCGAGTTTTTGAAAGGCATCCACCCGGGTCAGCCGGCCGTCGGTGCGCATGAGTTCGTAGCCCTGGTTGGCGATCCACGTGGCGATGGGCTGGTGGTGACCCTTGCGGCCGCGGATGAGCGGGGCGCAGAGGTAAAGATGCTTGGCTTTCCGGGCCTTCGGGGTCGCGAGGATCTTCGCGAGGAGTTTTTTCAACGCACCCGGCGAAAGTGGGGTGACGGCCTTGTCGGTGTCGGGGTGATGCTGCACGCCGAGCCGCGCGTAGAGGAGGCGCAGGTATTGGGCGACCTCGGTGATGGTGGCGACGGTGGACTTGCGGGAACCGCGGGTGACGCGCTGCTCGATGGCGACGGTGGGCGGGATGCCGGTGAGCCGGTCCACGGCGGGGCGGGGCAGCTGCTCGACGAACTGGCGCGCGTAGGGCGACATGGACTCCATGAACCGCCGCTGGCCCTCGGCGAACACGATGTCGAAGGCGAGGGTGGACTTGCCGGAGCCGGAGACGCCCGTGACGACCGTGAGCTGACGGTGGGGAATCGTGAGCGAGAGGTTTTTGAGGTTATGCTCCCGCGCGCCGATGATGGTGAGGTCACCGGTGGCGAGGGCGAGCGGGGCCGAGGTTTCGTAGGCCGCAGCCTCCTCGGCGGCGAGGAGCACGAGGGCATCGTCCTCGGCGGTGGGCCGGCCGAGGGCGCCGCGGAGAAACGAGGCGGTGGCGGTGCTGGCGGTGGCGACTTTCTCGGGCGGACCCTCCGCGACGATCAGGCCGCCGCCAGCGCCGGCCTCGGGACCGATCTCGAGGATCCAGTCCGCGGACTTGAGCACGTCGAGGTTGTGCTCGATGACGATGACGCTGTGGCCCCGGTCCACGAGGGCCTGGAGAACACCGAGGAGGCGCTTGACGTCGTGGCGGTGCAGGCCGGTGGTGGGCTCGTCGAGGAGAAGCAGGGCCCCGGTGGAGCGGAGATCGGAGTTCGGAGATCGGAGATCGGGCGAACTCGAGACTTTATTCTCCGAACTGGGCGCCGCGTAGCTGCCGAGATAACTGACGAGTTTCAGGCGCTGGGATTCGCCTCCGCTGAGGGTGTTGAGCGGCTGGCCCAGCGTGAGATAGCCCAGGCCGACCGAGTCGAGACTCGCGAGGCGCGAACGGATGGAGGCGTGTTCGGCGAAGAGCGGGAGGGCGTCGGTGACGCTGGTGGCGAGGAGGTCGGCGACGGAGCGGCCGTTCCACTGGATGGCGAGGACCTCGGGCTTGAAGCGCTGGGCTTCGCAGACGGGGCAGGGCACAAAGACGTCGGAGAGAAACTGCATTTCGACGCGCTCGTAGCCAAGACCCAGGCAATGATCGCAGCGGCCGTCGCCGCTGTTGAAGGAGAAACTTGACGCGCTGAAGCCGGCGGCGCGCGCGGCGGGCGTTTGCGCGTAGAGCTCGCGGATGAGGTCCCACGCCTCGGTATAGAGCGCGGGATTGGAGCGTGGGGTGCGGGAGAGGGGCGACTGGTCGACGAGGACGACCGCGCCAAACGCGGCATCGCTCTTGATGGACTCGATGGCGGCCGCGTCCTCGGCGAGCTGCAGGCGCTGGGCCAGCAGGCCCTGGTAGATGACGTTGTCGAGCAGGGTGGACTTGCCGGAGCCGGAGACGCCGCTGAGGCACACGAAGCGGTTCAACGGCAGGCGGAAGGAGAGGCCCGAAAGATTGTGCTTTGTGGCGCGCGTGAAATGGATCGACGGGTGCTTGGCGCGAACGGGGCGGCGGGCTGACGGTGTGGCGAGCGATTCGCGGCCGGAGAAGTAGGCGCCGGTGATGCTGGCGGGCGAGTCGGTCAGGCCGGCGACGGTGCCTTGGAAGACGATGTGGCCGCCGCGTCCGCCGGGCTCGGGGCCGACCTCGATGACATGGTCGGCGGCGCGAATCATGGCCTCGTCGTGCTCGACCACGACGACGGTGTTCCCGGCGTCGGTGAGCGAGCGGATGATGCCGATGAGGCGGTTGATGTCGCGCGGATGCAGGCCGACGCTCGGCTCATCGAGCACAAACAGTGTGTCCACGAGCGAGGTGCCGAGGCAGCTGGTGAGGTTGACGCGCTGGACCTCGCCGCCGGAGAGCGTCTTGGACTGGCGGTCGAGCGTCAGGTAGCCGAGGCCGACCTGCGCGAGGTAGCGGAGACGCGTGACGATGGAGTCGTAGGCGAGTTCGGACTGGTGGTCGCGGCTGGCGGGCCGGGCGTCGGCCAAGGCGGCGAGGAGGTCGGACACCGGCTGTTGATAAAGCTGTGGGAGGGTGTGGCCGCGCCATTTCCAGCACAGCGCCTCGGGCTGCAGCCGCTGGCCGCCGCAGGCGGGGCAGGGGTTGTAGGTGCGGTAGCGCGCGAGGAAGACCCGCACGTGCATCTTGTAGGTGTTCTTCTCGAGCCAGCGGAAAAAGCCCTTGATGCCGTACCAGTATTTCGGCCAGGGCTTGCCCTGCTCCTCCCCGTAGCCGGGCTCGCCATCGATGATGTAGCCCTGCTGCGCCGGGGTCAGCGCGGCGAACGGGACGTCGGTCGGGATTTTTTTCTTCTTCGTGAAAACGAGGAGATCCTTCTTCGACTCGCCGTAGATTTCGCTTTCCCAGCACTTGATCGCGCCGTCATCAATCGAGAGGGACTGGTCGGGGATGGTCAGGCGGTAGTCGATGTCGATGACGCGGCCGAAACCGCGGCATGTCGGGCACGCGCCGAGCGGGGAGTTGAAGGAGAAGAGCGGGGGCGTCGCGGCGCGGAAGGTGCGGCCGGTCGCGGGCGAGTGGAGTCCGCGGGAGAAATGGCCGAAGCCGGCGAGGGGGTTGGCGGAGAAAATGCGGACCTGCCCCTGGCCAAAGTGGAACGCGGTCTCGACGGCCTCGATGAAGCGGGGTTTTTTGGCCGGTGCGACGTCGAGGCGGTCCTGCGCGACGACGAGATGATCGGCGACCGCAAGGGGCTTGGGTTCGGTGAGCAGGTCCTCCACGCGATGGACGGCGAGCGTGCCCGTTGCGTCTGGAACCAGGACGCGGACATAGGACTGACCCTTGAGGTTGGTCAGGATCTCCGTCCAGGTCAGGTTGGCGGGCTTGGGCACCTGGAAGCCGATGATCACGGTGCGGCCGGGGTGGGAGCCGTGGACTTTCTCCCAGATGGACTGCGGCGTGTCGTCCACGACCTCCTCGCCGGTCGCGGGATCGAAGCACCGGGCGGCGTGGCTGAACCAGACTTTGAAGAAATCCGTCAGCTCGGTCATCGTGCCGACGGTCGAGCGCGAGGTCTTGACCGTGTTGGTCTGCTCGATGGCGATGGACGGGCGGATATTCTCGATCGAGTCGACCTTGGGCTTGTCGAGCAGGTCGAGGAACTGGCGCGTGTAGGCGCTGAAGGTCTCGACGTAGCGCCGCTGGCCCTCGGCATGGAGCGTGTCGAAAACGAGGGAGGACTTGCCCGCGCCGCTCAGTCCGGTGACGACGACATATTGCCCGAGCGGCAGGTCGAGGTCGAAGCCCTTGAGGTTGTTCTGGCGGACGCCACGGAGGCGGATGGATTCAAGGGAGACGGCTTTGGGCACAGGAGGGGAAACGAATGCGTCAGTGCGGCGGAAACACAACTGGGGCGCGAGGATTTCTCAACGGCCGTCCGGCCGGGGCGGATTCAAGCCACTTGCCGGCGGATCACGCCCACGACGACGCCCTGGGACTCGAGTTGGGCCGGGAAGATGTCGGCGTAGCGCGGATTGGCGGCGCGGAGCAGCACCCGCCCCTTCTCCTTCAGGAAAGTCTTCAGGGTCGTGGTGGTCTCGTCCACCAGGGCGGCAATGATGTCGCCCGGTTTCGGCTCCCGGCGGACGAGGGCGATCAGGTCACCGTCGAGGATGTGGGCGCCGGTCATGGAGTCACCCGTGACCCGCAGAAACCAGAAATAGTCCTTCCGGGCGGAGCGCACGCCGAAGAGCGCGGGGTCGATGGTGATCGTCTCCTCCGGCGTCTGCTCCTGCATGGCCGGAAAGCCGGCGGGGATCGAACCGAAGACGGGGGCGGAGAAGAGATGGCCCTGCACCTGCACGGCTTTGAAGCCCCACTTGCCGTCGGCGAGCTTGTCCAGCTGGCTCTTGCGGGCGAGCGACTGGAGATGCTTGAGGGCGGTCGGCTGGCTGCACTCGAACGTGCGGGCAATTTCCCGCGTCGAGGGCGCGACCCCGTGGTGGCGCTGATAGTCGTTTACGAAATCCAGGACGGCCTCTTGTCGTTCGGTGAGCATAGGGTATCGGTCGATAGCCTATCAGCTGATAGTGGCGGGCGGCCGGTTCAAGCTCAAATCGGCGACCACTCAGCGCGATCTCCGCCACAGAGGGAGGGGGGCTTGGACCCGGAGTTCACCGAGGAATTTCGCCGTGAACCCGAATCGGGCCTCCGTGAACAGCTGTGACCAAATCTGCCGCTTGGAGCTATGGCGGGCGTCAAGCCCGACCTACGTGGCCAGCGTGAGCTTGGCGCCGGCGGTGGAGATGGCGCGGGTGACGGCGGGGCTGGGGCGGGTGTTGGTCACGATGGTGAAGCGCGGTTCAAACGGCGTGGTCAGGCTGAGGGCCTTGCGGCCGAACTTGGAATTATCGAGGGCGAAGATGCTGCGGGTGGCGGCGCCGATCATCTTGCGCTGCGCGGCGACGATGAGGGCGTTGTGGTTCCAGACGCCGTTCTCGGTGATGCCGGCGCCGCCGAGGATGGCGAGGTCGGCGTGCACCTGGTTGAAAAAGTCCTCGCACATCGGGCCGAGCACGACACCGAGCCGGCTGTAGATGCTGCCGCCGGTGACAATGGTTTCCACGCTGCCGACCTCGCTGAAGAGGCTGGCGACGGGGAGGGAGTTGGTGATGACCTGCAGGCGCTTCTCGGCGAGGAGCCGGGCGACGGCGTAGGTGGTGCTGCCGCCGTCGAGGATCACCGTCATGCCCGGCTGCACCTGGGCGGCAACGAGGCTGGCGATGGCGAATTTTTCGTCGGGGTGGCGCTGGTTGCGGGCGATGAAATCGTATTCCTGCGCCACGACATCGGTCTCGATCAGCGAAGCGCCGCCGTGGTGGCGGCGCACGACGCCACGCTCCTCGAGCTGGTCGAGGGCGCGCCGCACGGTGGAGAGCGAGCCGCCGAACTTCGCCGCGAGGGTGTGCAGGTCGGCGTATTGGTGGGCGCGGATATACCGCTCGATGGAATCGGTGCGCTGCTTGCTGGTCATGGCCGGGGGGAGTTCTGCACCAGCCGGGTGAAAAGGTCGAGATACGCGCGCGGTGCGGCGACGGGATCAAACCGGGCACTGGCCGAGACCCAGGCCTGGGCCCCGCGGCTGTGGCGGAAGGCCGTATCGGTCAGGAGGGGCTGCAGCCGGGCGAGGAACCCGGCGCGGTCGCCCTGGGGTAACACCCAGCCGGTCTGGTCGGGGAGGAAGCACTCGCCGATGCCCTGGGCTTCGTACACGACGGCGGGCAGGCCGTGAGCCTGGGCCTCGATGAGAAAGTTCGAGAGCGACTCGCTGCGGGAGGCATGGACGGCGATATCGGCGGCGCGGTAAAGCGCGGAGGGATCGGGTTGAAAGCCGAGGAGCTTGACCCGCGCGCCGAGTCCGCGGTCGGTCACGAGGCGCTGGCAGTCGGCGAGGGCGGGGCCGGTACCGGCGAGCCACAGCTGCCAGTCGGTGCCGGCCGGAAGGGTTGCCACCAGTTCGATGAGCTCCCGTTGATTCTTTTCCGGTCGAAACATGGCGACGCAGATCAGGACCGCCGTGCCGGGTTCCGCGCCATAATGGGCGCGGAGGGCGGTGTTGCGGGTGCGGGAGGAATCGGGCGGAAAGACGAGCGAGTTGTAGATGACCGAGATCTTGGCGCCGGGCAGGGCATGCTGGGCGACGAGGTTGAATTTCGCCTCCTGGCTGTTGGCGACGATGTGCCGGACGGTGCGCAGGGAGCGCCGGAATAGGCCGGGCAGGGGTTTGCCGGTGCGCATCGTGGCCAGCACCACCGCGGCGGGAAATTTCTTCTGGAGGCTGCCGGCGTAGCAGTTCGCCATCCGACCCATGCAGAGGACGACGTCGGGCGCGATCGCAGCCGTAGCGCGGATCAGGCCGGGGGCAAACCAGTCGAGCCTCGTGTCGAAGGATTGCAGCACCCGGCGGGTGACGGCCGGGCTGACGGTGGCGGCCAGGGCGCCGCCGGGGCGGAAGGTGAGCAGGCTAGTGTCATGCCCGGCGGCGGCGAACGCGCCGGCCAGCAGGATGGACTGCCGCTCCGTGCCGCCGCTGCGCAGGAAGTCCTGAACGACGAGGATTTTCATTGCTCGGCGCGTCCGCGGGGCGAAAATCGGAAAGTCACCGTTCGCATATGAAACAATTGCTCGTCCGCTGGTTAGTGCTGGCCCTGGGAGTGCTCCTGGCCACAAGGCTCGTGAACGGCATTTCGTGCTCGGACGTCACCACGCTGATCGTGGTCGTGCTGCTGCTGAGTTTCTTCAATGCGATCCTCAAACCGGTGCTGCTGCTGTTTACGCTGCCGTTCATTTTGCTGACCATGGGGCTGGGGGTCATCCTGATCAATGCCTTGTTGTTCTTTTGGGCGGGAAATCTGGTCGCGGGTTTTCATGTCGCGAGTTTCTGGTCCGCCATCGGCGGCGCGGTGGTGGTCAGCCTCACGAATCTCGTGATCAGCGTGATCACGCGCGGGCCGCCCAAGCCGCCGAAGGCGCCGCCGCGGGGCGATGTGATCGACATCTAAGGCTGGGTCGCGATTTCCGATCCCTAGTTTGTCATGCTGCGTTCAGAATGACAAACCGACCCCAGGCAGGGTCTCTGGCCTGGCAGTGAGCCGGGCGTCGCGTTTCCATTTGACGGGTTTTGGCAGCGTGGCGACGTTGGGAGATGGCTGAATCCATTGAATATGACCTGGTCGTCGTTGGCGGTGGTCCTGCGGGTTACGCGGGCGCGATTCGCGCCGGGCAACTCGGCAAAAAAGTGGCGTGCATCGAGATGGAGCGCGCCGGCGGCACCTGCCTCAACTGGGGCTGCATCCCGACCAAGGCGCTCCTGAAGAGCGCGGAGCTTTATCAGAAGATCAAGAAGTCCGAGACCTTCGGGATCTCGGTCAAGGACGTGTCCTTTGACTTTG
This sequence comes from Verrucomicrobiota bacterium, assembly GCA_003402695.1. Lineage (GTDB taxonomy): Bacteria > Verrucomicrobiota > Verrucomicrobiia > Opitutales > Opitutaceae > Opi-474. The sequence continues at coordinate 21,455 of QQNC01000008.1, forward strand.
CCAAGGTCATGGAGCGCTCGCGCGGCGTCGCCGGCCAGATGGCCAAGGGCGTCGAGTTTTTGTTCAAGAAGAACAAGGTCGATTACTTCGTGGGCAAGGCGCAGATCACCGTGCCGGGCATGGTCGAAATCACCGAGGGCGAGCACAAGGGAAAGTTCCTCCGCACGAAAAACATCCTCCTCGCGACCGGCTGCAAGATGCGCCGCATTCCCGATCTCGCCGTGGACGGCGAACGCGTGATGACCTCGCGCGAGGCGCTGGCCGGCAAGGTGCTGCCCAAGTCCATCGTCATCGTCGGCGCCGGCGCGATCGGCGTGGAGTTCGCGTATTTCTACAACGCCTTCGGCACGAAGGTGACGCTGGTGGAGATGCTGCCGCAGATCCTGCCGGTGGAGGATGAGGAAGTCGCCAAGCTGCTGCACCGCTCGTTCGAGAAGCAGGGCATCACCGTGCATGTGGCCACGAAGTGTGAAAATTTCCGCGTCGGGAAAAGCTCCGTGAAGCTCAACCTCGTGAAGGACGGCAAGAGTGAGGAGATCGAGGCGGAGACGGTGTTGTCTGCGATCGGCGTGGTGCCGAACCTTGACGGCGTGCTCTCGCCGAAAGTGAAGCTCGAGCTCGACCGCAACTACGTGAAGGTCGGCGACGATTATCAGACCAGTGTGAAGGGCATCTACGGCGCCGGTGACATCATTGGGCCGCCGTGGCTGGCGCACGTGGCGACCTACGAGGCCGTGAATGCGGTCCAGGGCATGTTCGGCCACAGCCAGCCGCATCGCGTAAAGAATTTCCCGGGCTGCACGTATTGCGCGCCCCAAGTGGCGAGCACGGGTCTGACCGAGAAGGCCGCGAAGGAAAAGGGCCTGAATTACAAGGTCGGCAAGTTCCCGTTCACCGCGTCCGGCAAGGCCGTGGCGTCGGCGGAGTCAGAGGGTTTCGTCAAGGTCCTCAGCGATGCGAAGACCGGTGAGATCCTCGGCGCTCACATCATTGGCGCGGATGCGACCGAGCTGATCGCGGAGTACGGCCTCGTGATCCAGCTGGAAGGCACGGTTGAGGACATCCACCACACGATCCACGCGCACCCGACGCTCAGCGAAGCCGTGATGGAGTCGGCGGCGGCGACGATGGGTGAGGCGATCCATATCTGAGGCCGGCGGCGGTCGGACAGCGATCATCCCCTGACCGGGCTTAGGCCCTCCGTCGCCCTTTGGGCTACAGAGGGAAAATTTCACGCACGACGTGAAATTTGGTGCGAGCGCTGGGAATCGAACCCAGATCTATGGCTTCGGAGGCCACTACACTATCCATTGTGCTACGCTCGCAGGAAAGAAACGCCCGCAAAATCCCTGTCGCGGCGGGGCCTGTCGAGCGCAAAGAGGGGTGACAGTGGCGTCGGGCCAGCTCCGGCGTGGGTTGCGCGCTCGTGCGCAACGTGGCGCGCCAGCGCGCCACCCACAGGGAAACCTGAACCCCGGCCTCATTCCGCCGGCTCCCGGGTGAACCGGTGGACGAAGAAATAGTAGATCACGCCCAACACGGCCAGCGCGCCGACCGCCCAGATCGTGATCCGGTGCAGTTCACCGTTCATCAACGCCGCATCCTTGCCGGCCTGGATGCCGACCCAGCAGAGGACGGTGCACCAGACGGCGGAACCGAGGAGCGTGAAGACGGAGAACTTGAAGTAGTTCATCCGCACGATGCCGGCGGGAATGCCGATGAGGTGACGCACGACCGGGAGGAGGCGTGAGGCGAAGATGCCGAAGCTGCCGAAGCGGGCGGCCCAGCGTTCGGCCTGTTCCACCTTGGCCGGAGGGACGAAGAAGAATTTGCCGTAGCGCAGCACGAGCGGGCGGCCGGCCCAGCGGGAGAGCGCGTACATCACGGTGGCGCCAATCCAAGAGCCGACCGTTCCGGCGATGACAATCCCGAGGAACGTCATGCTGCCCGACTTCTGCGCGGCGATGATGGCGGGCGGGATGATCAGTTCGCTGGGCAGCGGGATGATCGAGCTCTCGATCGCCATCAGCAACACGATCAGCGGATAGCCGCCGGTCGCGAGGGATTGGTTGTACCAGTCGAAAAGGCCTTTGAAGAGGTCGTGCATGGGCGAAAAAAAAGGCAGGCAACCGGGGGCTGCCTGCCGAAAGGGGAGAGCCGTGGCTCAGACGTCGGGCTTGGTCTTGCGGAGACCCTGGACGCGATCGCCGGCCTTCCATTGACCGCGCTTTTTGAGCAGGTCGACGCGCTCGAACCGCTTGAGCACGTTGCGTTTAATGACGAGACCGGAGACACCTTGGAGGGATTTGTGCTGTGACATGGTAGTAAAGGGGAGGATTGCGACTCGCTAAAGGGGCCACTTGGTAGGGCTCGCCCCCGCCCATGACAAGTATTTTTCTCCCACGCGCTCGGCCCGCACGACGATCCACTCCGGTGTGTCGTAGGGATGATGCCCCAGAACATGGATTTCCAGTGCAGGGAGCTTGTCAGATAGGCACTTAAGACAGAGACGGAACTCCTCGGTACGTTCCAGACGGCCCTGCCAGGTATAAAATGAGGCGATCGGCCCTTCCACCTGCGCGCAGGCTGCCAGGCCGAGGGACACGACCTCGGCGGCGAGTTTTTCGGCGTCGGTGCGCGTGGCCAAGGTTGTCCAAGCGATGAACATGCAGCAGCGTTTCCGCAGGAGGGAGGTCGGGGCAAGCCGGGAAATTGACCCTTGACGCATCGTGGGCCCAGCCTACTTCTAACCGTTTCACCGCAGCCATCCGCCCAAGCCATGAGAGACGATTACATCAAAGACGCGCTCAAGATCATTCCCGATCCGAACATGCTCATCAACGTGGTTTCCCGCCGCGTGAAGCAGCTCCGCCGGGGCAACCGCCCGCTGGTCGAGTCGCTCGAGAAGCTTTCGGCCGAGGACACCGCGCTCCGCGAGATCAGCGAAGGCAAGATCAGCTACGAAGTCAGCGAGGCCTGAGCGGCGGACGAGATTCGACTTTTTACAGGCGGCCCGTTCTGCTGTGGAGCAGACCCGGAGCCGCCTTTTTCATGCACCGGTCCTCCCTATGAGCGCGCAGAAGAAAGACGCCACCCGCTACACCGAGGTGCGCAACGCCAAAGCGCTGCGGGACTACTTCGTGGACGAACGTTTCGAGGCCGGCATCGCGCTCAAGGGCACCGAAGTGAAGTCCATCCGCGCCGGTAAGGCGCAGATCAGCGACGCGTTCGGCCGCGTCGAGCGCGGCGAGGTCTGGCTGCACAACGTGCACATCGACCAGTATGCATTTGGCAACATCAACAACCACGAGTCCCGCCGCACCCGAAAGCTGCTGTTGCATGACCACCAGATCCGGAAGATCGCCCAAGCACTCGGCACGAGCGGTCGCGCCCTGGTGCCGCTGCGGATGTATTTCAAGGAGGCGTTGGTGAAGGTCGAGGTCGCGCTCTGCACCGGCAAGAAGCTCTTCGACAAGCGCGAGACGCTGAAGAAGCAGGCCGTGACCCGCGATCTGGACAAGAGTTTGAAATTCCGCCGCTGATGAAACCAGGACGCGACACTGTCACCGTCCGCGTGCCGGGCAGCACGTCGAATTGCGGCGCGGGTTTCGACACGCTCGGGCTGGCGCTTTCGATCTACAACCGGGTGATCCTCACCCGCGCCACCGGTGCCGCGCCGGTGCCCGAGCGGCCGGCCGACGGGCGCGCCCAGGCGATGGTGGCGGAGACGGCGGCGCGCTATTTCAAGACGGCGAAACTGGCGCCGGTGGGTTTTTGTTATCGCATCGAGGGCGAGGTGCCGCCGGCGCGCGGGCTGGGCTCAAGCGTGACGGTAATCGCGGGTGTGCTGGCGGGTCTCGATGCGCTGCACGGCACGGGCTGGACCCGGCACCAGCTCGTGGCGCTCGCCACGGTGTTGGAGGGCCATCCCGACAATGCGAGTGCGGGCATTCTCGGCGGTTTCACGGTGTCGCGGTGCGACCCGGCGACGGGCGCCTATCTCGACACCGTGCGGATCGACGTACCGGCCGAACTGGCCTTTGTGGTCGTTTCGCCGGAAGTGGAGTTGCTGACGAAGGAGTCGCGCGCGGTGCTGCCGGTGACGCTGCCCTATTTCGACGCGGTGCGGAGCATCAACAGCGCGGCCTATCTGACCGCGGCGTTCGCAACCGGCGACTTCGCGAAGCTCCGCCATGCCGGCGGAGATTTCATGCACGAACCCTACCGTTTGCCGGGGATCCGCGGCGCGCGTGCGGCACTCGCGGCGGGGACGGCGGCGGGCGCGTATACCGGCTGGCTGAGCGGCAGCGGCTCGAGCGTGCTCTGTGTGTGCGGGCGCGCGGAGGCGGAAAAAGTGGCGACGGCGATGCGGGAGGCATTCACCGGCGAAGCGGTGGCCTGCGTGGCGCGGGTCCTGACCGCCGACAATGCCGGCCTGCAGTTAAGCTGACGTCGTATTGACGCTGAACGGGTTGAGGCTGGCGGTCGGCCAGTGGCGGACGATTTCGTCGCAAAGCTCCCGCCACGTGAAGGGCTTGGACAGGACGGACTTCACACTCGAGGCCTTCAGTTTCTCCTGCATGGCGGGGGTAATCTGATGGCCGGTGATCAGGATAAAATTCGCATCCGGAACGACTTTCTTCGCCTCAGTCATGAACTCGAAGCCATTCATGTCGGGCATTTCATAGTCGGTCACAACCATCCCGGCATCGAGCCGGGGGAGTGCCTCCAGCGCCTCGCGCGGATTCAGGAAAGCCACGACGGGACGACCTAGATTCTCCGTCAAAAGCTGGGTGAGCAGCTTGGTGTAGAATTTGTCATCGTCGACAATCACCACGGATTTGCGCGCGGAGGTGTTCACGGGGGTATTGGATGAACGTGTGGAGGGGTGGAGGGCAGGGCAATTAGGACCACGCTTGATTCGTAATCCTACGTAACAAGGATGCAGGCATGTTGCACCTGGTCCTCTTCCAGCCCGAGATCGCACCAAACACTGGCAATATTGGCCGGCTGTGCGCCCTCACGCGTTCGCGCCTGCATTTGATCCACCCGCTGGGTTTCGCGATCACTGATCGGAATCTCAAGCGCGCCGGCATGGATTACTGGAAGTCGCTCGATGTCCACGAGCACGCGGACTGGGCGGCGTTCCGGTCGAGTCCGCACGCGCCGAAGCGACTGTGGTTGTTCACGACCAAGACTGAGCAAAGCTTCTGGGCGGTGCGCTACGCCGATGGTGACGGCCTGGTCTTTGGCAACGAAGGCTCGGGGGCGCCGGCGTGGCTGCATGACGAGGTCGGGGCGACGCAACGGGTGACCATCCCGCATGCGAATGCCGAATTGCGCTCGCTGAATCTCAGCACCGCGGCCGGTATCGCCTGCTACGAGGCGCTAAGACAGATCGGTCTGCCGTCGTAGGTCGGGCTTTACGCCCGATATCCGGATGTCGGGCGTAAAGCCCGACCTACCTCGAGGCACTCCGCGTCAAATCTCCCCGAGCCGCACGCAGGCGACTTCGCGGGCGGGGCCGTCGGCGACGAGGGGCGGGACGGCGAGTTTGCACTTTGCCTGCGCGTACAGGCAGCGGGGATGAAATGCGCAGCCGGCGGGCGGGTTGATGGGCGAGGGCGGGTCGCCGGCGAGGACGATGCGCTGGCGGGAGCGCTCGACGTCGGGATTCGGCGTCGGAATCGCGCTGACGAGGGCGCGGGTATACGGATGACGCGGTCGGTCGATCACATCCAGGGCGGGCCCGAGTTCGATGATTTTGCCGAGGTACATCACGGCCACGCGGTCGGAGATGTGCTTCACGACGGACAGGTCGTGGGCGATGAAGATGAGCGAGAGGTTCATCTTCCGGCAAAGCTGGGCGAGGAGATTCAGGATTTGCGCCTGGATGGAGACGTCGAGGGCGGAGACAGGCTCGTCGGCGATGATGATTTTCGGCTCGAGGGCGAGGGCGCGCGCGATGGCGATGCGCTGGCGTTGGCCGCCGGAAAATTCATGCGGGTATTTCTGCATGAAGCGGGGCGCGAGCCCGACGGTTTTCATCAGGTTCGCCACGCGGGCGGGCACCTCCTCCGGCGGACACACGCCATGGACGAGCAGCGGTTCGGCCAGCGTTGCGTACACCGTCATGCGCGGGTTGAGGGACGCGTAGGGGTCCTGGAAAACCATCTGCATGCCGCGGCGCACCGCGAGCATCTCGGTGGCGGAGCAGTCAGAGAGGTTTTTGCCGTTCAGTACGACGGTGCCGCCCGTCGTCGGCACCAGCTGCATAATTGTGCGGGCGAGGGTGGATTTGCCGCAGCCAGACTCACCGACGAGCCCGAGCACCTCGCCGCGGCGCACGGCGAGGGTGACACCGTCCACGGCCTTCACAGTGCCGATGAGCCGCTTGCGCACGAAGCCTGAGTGGATCGGGAAGTGCGTGCTGACGTTGTTCAGCTGGAGAATGGTGTCGTCCATGGGCCGGTCAGAGTTCGCCCGCCTGCACCCGCAGGCAGGCCTGATCATGGGTGGCGGAGACGGGGCCGAGCTCGGGTTTTTCGGCCTGGCACCGCGCGGTGACATATTCACAGCGCGGCGCGAAGGCGCAGCCGGCGATCGGCTTGGAGAGGTCGGGCGGCATGCCGGGGATGGTGAAGAGTTCGGTCCCCTTGTCTTGCATCGAGGGAATGGAGCGCTGGAGGGCCCGGGTGTACGGATGCTTGGGCGAGTAGAACAGCGTGCGGGTGTCGGCGGTCTCGACGATCCGACCGGCGTACATGACCTGCACGCGGTCGCAGAGGCCCGAGACCACGCCGAGATCGTGCGTGATGAAGATGACGGCCATGCCCAGTTCACGCTGCATCTTTTTGATGAGCTCGAGGATTTGCGCCTGCACGGTCACATCGAGCGCGGTGGTGGGCTCGTCGGCGATGAGGAGTTCGGGCTTGGTGATGAGCGCCATCGCGATCATCACGCGCTGCCGCATGCCGCCGGAAAATTCGTGGGGGTAAAGGTGGATGCGCTGGGCGGCGTCGTTGATGCCGACCTCCTCGAGCATGGCGAGGGCGCGCGACAGGGCCTCGCGGCGGGAGATTTTCTCGTGGATGAGCAGGGGTTCGATGAGCTGCTCGGAAATCCGCAGATACGGATTCAGGGAGGTCATCGGGTCCTGGAAGATCATGGCGACCCGCTTGCCGCGGATGCTCCGGGCCTGTTTTGGGCTGCAGTGGAGGAGGTCTACGCCGTCGAAGAGCGCGGTGCCGCTCTCGATCCGGCCGGGCGGCGTTGGGACCAGGCCCATGATGGAGTAGCACGTGACGGACTTGCCTGAGCCGGATTCGCCGACGATGCCGAGGGTTTCGCCGCGTTCCACGCTGAAGCTGATGCCGTCGACCGCGCGATAGACTCCGTTGCGGGTGTGAAACCAGGTGCGGAGGTCAGTGACGGTGAGCAGGGGCATCAGGGAGAAACGTCAGCGCAGAGGCATGGGACAGCGGGCGGGGGCGCAAGGTTAATTCGGTTTATTGATCGCAGCCGCGACGGTGGCGGCGGAAATGTCACCGAGCGGGCTGCCGCCGGCCGGCGGACAGCCGGGCGGCTGAAGCATCGTGACCGGGGCGCGGAAGACCGGGCCGGTGCGGATCGGATTGGTCGGACCGAAGAGGGCGAAGAGCGGCACGCCGAGGGCATTGGCGAGATGCATGCCCCCGGTGTCGTTCGTGACGAGGAGCCGGCAGGCACGGAGGCGGGCGCAGTACTCGGGCAGGGTGGTGCGGCCGGCGAGGTTCTCGACGCGTTCACCGAAGCCGGCGGCCACGGCGTTCGTGATCGGGGTGTCGTTGGCCGTGCCGAAGAGAACAAAGCGCCCGTTGGGCAGCAGTTCGATGAGGGAGCGCCAGTGGGAGACGGGCCAGCGTTTGGCGGGGTTGTTCTCCGAGCCACAAATGAGCCCAATCGGAGCAGCGGCGAGGGGCGTGGGGCGAGGGGCGTGGGGTGAGCGGTCCGGGGCGACGATCAGGCCGAAGTGGCGGAGGAAGTTTTCCCAGAGCTCGAGCTGGTGATGGGCACGCTCGTCAAAACCCGCGGGCACGACGTAGGCGTGCGAGAGCAGCGGGCGGCTTTTGCCGGGACGCCGGAGCCCAAACCGCTGGCGGCAGCCGGACAGCCAAGCCTCGAGGTCGCCGCGGAGGGAATTTGTGAAAAGCAGCCAGGTGTCGGGATAGGCGCGCCGCAGCCGCCAGAAATGCGCGAAATAACCCAGACCTTGCGGCGGCAAGGCGTGAAGGTGGTCGGCGACGCCCCAGGATTCGAGCAGCGGCAGGAACTGTGCCTTGGCAAGAAGGGTGAGTTCGGCGTCGGGCCGCGACGCGCGCAGGGCGCGGAGCAGCGGCAGCGCCATTACCACGTCGCCGAGCCAGTTGGGCAGGCGGATGAACAGGCGGGTCCGGCGGGGCAGGGCGGGGAGTCCGCGCAGGCGCTGGTCGGCGTCGAGCCAGTTGCGTTTGCTCTCCAGGTGGAAGCGCCGGGCCGGGACGTCCTGATGGCGCCAGCGGTCATGCGCCCAGAGCCAGGAGGCGCAGAGCTGGTCATCGCCGCGGAGCAGATCCTCGAGCCAGCGGTTGAGCGCGACGGTGATGCCCTCGGCGGTGCGGTCGGGGGCGATGAGGGCGGATTCAAATTCGACCCGCCAGAAGCCGGTGCGACGCGGATAAAACGAGCGAACCTCGGCGCCGTACTTGGCTGCGAGCAAACCCGGGAGTTCGGTCGTGGAGCAGACGCGGCCAAAGAACGTCGTCAGCACGCCCTGCATGCCGGCGTTCTGGTCCATGAGGATGCCGATGCAGCCCTGGCCCCTCAGGATCTTGAGCGCCTCGGCGAAACCCTCCTTGCGCGACAGCAGACGCATGCCGAAGCGCTCGCGGGTGGACTGCACGAACGCGTTGGCGGCGGCGTTTTCGAGCGGGCGGAAAATGATGCCGAACTCCGGCAGCGGGACGGGACTGAGCAGCTTGAGCCAGGTCTGGCTCTCCCAGAGGGCGAGGTGCAACGTGGCGAACACGACCGGGCGCGGCCGGGCGGAGAGTTCGCGGACAAGGGCGTCGGCGGAGGGAGCGAGGCGGGCGATGATGCGGATGCGGGCTTCGCTGAGGTACGGCGCGGCGAGGGACAGCAGGCCGGTTTCAACCAACTGCCGGGAGCCGGCGCGGGCGAGGTCCCGGTGCCAGGCGGGCGGGCGCTCGGGAAACGCATGGGCGAGATTCGAGTGCGTGAGCCGGCGGCGTCGGCCGGCGATCCAGTAGAGCGACTCACCGAATCCCGCGGACAATCCTTGCAGCAACCACTCGGGGAGGTGGGCCAGGGTCCAGCCGAGGGTTTGGAGCAGCAATTTGAACACGCGCGGATTGATTAGCGTTTGATTTGGAGGGCAATCTGCATCAAAGGATGCTGCCCCCGCGGTTAAAAGCAGATTCTGACCCCGGGTTTGCGACCATGACCGAGCTTCTCATCATCAAACCCTCCTCCCTAGGCGACATTGTCCATGCGCTGCAGGTGGCCACCTCGCTAAAGGCGCAGGTGGAGGGGCTGCGCCTTTCGTGGATTGTGGGCGATAGCTTTGCGCCGATCGTGCGCGCCTGCGAGGCGGTGGACCACGTCTATGTCTTTGAGCGCAAGGGCGGCCCGAAGGGTTTTCTCAAACTCATGAAGGAGGTCCGGAAGACGAAATTCGACTACGCCTTCGATCTGCAGGGACTGCTGCGCACGGGGCTGATGATGTCCCGCGTGCACGCCAAGGTGAAGGCCGGCCGGAGCGACGCGCGCGAGTGGTCGGGGATGTTCTGCAACCGCAAGGTGCCGCTGCCGCCGGATGGCCGCCGCAGCCATGCGCTTGAGATCCTGCTGCAGTTTTGCCCGGTGCTCGACGCGAAACCGGAATTGCGCGGCACGCTAAAGTTTCGCGAGGTGGACGAACTCAAGCTCAGCTTTACCGAGGGGCGGGGCGGCGCGAAGCCGTTCCTGATGTTTCCCGACAGCCGCCGCGCGGAGAAGTGCTGGGGCGGGTTCAAACAGCTGACGGAGATGATTCTCCGCGAGAACAAGGCGCGGAAGGTCATCTGGGCCGGCAATAACCGCGTGACCGACCGCAACGCGTATTCCCCCGAGCAGTTCCTTAACCTGACCGCCAACACCAGCCTCGTGTCGCTGCCCGCGCTGATCAAGCGGGCCGACTGGGTGATTACGAACGACAGTGGCCCGATGCACCTCGCGGCCGCGCTGGGTGTGCACACGCTGGGCATTTTCGGCCCGACGGACCCGCGGCTGTTCGGCCCGTATCCGCTGACTGGCCCGACGAACTTCGTCGTGCAGGCGCCGGTGGGCGACCTCAAGCTCCTCTCGGCCAAGGACGTCTACGCCCGCTTCCAGAAAATCCGGGCGCGCTTTGAGAAAGGCCGCTAACCCCTTCCGTCATGCTTGATCCCAAACTTCTCCGCGAAACCCCGGACCTCGTCCGGGCCGCGATTGCCAAGAAACACCTCGAGGTGGATGTCGACGCCGTGCTGGCGCTGGATGCCGCCTGGCGCGCGCAGCTGCAGGAAGTCGAGGCGCTCCGGGCCACGCAGAAGGCGGCCAATACCGCGATGGCGGCGCTGCCCAAGGGCTCGCCCGAGTTCATCGCCAAGGTCGCCGAGATGAAGGCCGTGTCGGCGCAGGCGAAGGAGCGCGAGGTGAAACTGAAGGAGGCCGAGGAAAAGCTGCACCAGGCGATGCTGTCCCTGCCGAATCTGCCCCACGCCAGCGTGCCCGAGGGCCGCACGCCGGAGGACAATGTGGTCGTCTCGACGCAGGGTGACCCGGCGCAGGTCGGGGCGTTGGCCAAGCCCCACTGGGAGATCCCGGGCTTTGAGAAACTGTTCGATTTCGCCCGCGGGGCGAAGGTCACGGGCGCGGGTTTCCCGTTTTTCATCGGCGACGGCGCAAAGCTCGTGCGGGCGCTGCTGCATTTCTTTTTGGAAGAGGACGGCAAGGCCGGCTACGTCGAGGTCAGCCCGCCGATCTTCGTGAACGCCGCCAGCGCGACCGCGACCGGCCAGCTGCCGGACAAGGAAGGCCAGATGTACGAGACGCAGGACCGCCTGTTCGCCGTGCCGACGGCGGAGGTGCCACTGACGAATTTCTTCCGCGACGAGATCCTCGAGGAATCCGTGCTGCCGGTCTACCGCTGCGCCTACACGCCGTGTTTCCGCCGCGAGGCGGGCAGCTACGGCAAGGACGTGCGCGGACTCAACCGCGTGCACCAGTTCGACAAGGTCGAGCTGCTGAAATGGGTGCACCCGGCGACGAGCTACGAGGAACTCGACAAGCTGCGCGTCGATGCCGAGCAACTGTTGCGGAAGCTCGAGCTCCCGTACCGCGTGCTGCTGATGTGCGGCGGCGACATGGGCTTTGCGCAGGCAAAGAAATACGATCTTGAGGTCTGGGGCGCGGGCCAGAAGCGCTGGCTCGAGGTGTCGAGCTGCTCGAATTTCGAGGCCTTCCAGGCGCGCCGGGCCCAGATCCGTTTCCGCTCGAAGGAAACCGGCAAGCCCGAGCTCGTGCACACGATCAATGGTTCGGGTCTCGCCGTGCCGCGCGTGCTGGCGGCGATCTTGGAAAACAACCTGCAGGCCGATGGCCGGGTGAAGATTCCTGCCGCGCTCGTGCCGTATTTCGGCAAGGAGTACCTGAGCTTCCAGTGACCGGGGCGGAGGTCGCGCTCCGGCCGCCGCAGGCGCGACTCCTGGAGACCACACCGGACCATGAAGCGAAAAATGAAGAGCGACTGGCCCGCCATCGCCGCGGCCGTGGCCGCCCGGATTTCGCCCGGGACGTTGCATCCGGGCGCGATGATG
>QQNC01000009.1 GCA_003402695.1 Verrucomicrobiota bacterium
CCGTTCAGAGACTCGGGCTCTCGCGTCCTTGAAATGGTCGGGGCGGCGAGATTCGAACTCGCGACCTCTACGTCCCGAACGTAGCGCTCTACCAGGCTAAGCTACGCCCCGATAACATTTCCCGGCTGATGTCGCCGTGAGGAAGGCGGAGAAAAGGCCGTGCGCCCGGGCACTGCAAACAAAATAATCGGGACAATAAAAAAGGCCCGGGTCACGAGGACCGCGGGCCGGGTAAAATACCGCCGGGGGGGGGGCGGGTTTAACAACTAGGGCTGGGCAAGGGCCGCCGGAGGGCGGGCCAGGGAGCTTTGGGCGGCCTTGGCGGAAATCATCGCGGTAATCCGCTGAATTTCGAGCTCGGCGGTCCGGCGCTTGATTTTGCCCAGTTCGACCTGCTTCGCGAGTTCGAAGGCCTCGCGGTTAATTTTTTCCTTCTCGGTGCGGAGGGTGCTCAACTGGAGCTCAAGCTGGGCGGCCTGCTTGGCGCTGCGGTCGGACTCGGCGTTGGCCTTGGCTGTGGTATCCTTAACCCGCTGGCCCTCGGCTTCCCACTTGGCAACGCGATCAGCTTCCTTCTTGGCTTCGTCGGCGAGGCGCTGATTGGTGCGTTTCTCGGCATCGGCGCGGGCCGCCGCCTCGATGGCGGCCTTGCGCGCATCCTCTGCGGCCTTTTTGGCCGCGATCTCGGTGGCGCGCTGGCGTTCGCGTTCCTCATGCTTCTTCGTCTCCGAAAGATAAAACACGAGGAAGATGGCCAGCATGCTGCCGACCGAAATGACGTACATCCATTTTTTCATGGGGAAAAGGGGGGTGGTGGGGGGTTAGGAGTTCTTCTTGGCGGCGGCCGCAGCGGCATCAGCCGCCGCCCGGGCGGCGTCAGCCGCGGCAATCTTGTCCAGAACCTGGGAAAGGTTCCGGGCGTTCTCCTCGGCCTGTCTCACGTAGACGGCGAGGAAGGCCTGTTCATCGCTGGCCTTCTTTTTGTCATTCTGGAGCTTCGTAATGGCATCCTTCTCCGTCTGAATGTCCTTCTCGAGATTCTTGACCTGCTCGGCGAGCTTGCGCTGGTCGCGCTCGGCCTTGCCCTGGGCTTCCACGGCGTTGGCGCGGTCATCGTGATCCTTCTTGTCTTTGGCCTCCTTGGCGGCGCGCTCAGCCTTGCGCTTCTCCTGGGAGGCGAGGGCTTCGCGGATGGCCTGCTCATTGGCCTTGGCCTGGGCGCGGAGTTTGTCCTCCTTTTTTTGTTTTTCCTTGGCGACACGCTGGGCTTCCCGGGCCTCGAGGCCCTTGCTGAAATTCCAGTAGATCGCGCTGAAAATGATCAGGCCGACAAGCGGTGCGAGGAAGTAAGCGTATTTCTTCTTCATGATGGTAAAGGGACAGGAGGATTAATGGGTGCGAAGTCCGGCCTTGAGCAGTTCACGTTCCTTGAGGGCGTCTTCAATGGCCTGTTTGAGGCGCGGAAGCTGGGATTCTTTTTCGGAGCCGGGCGAGGCGATGGCCTTGTCGACGGCGATCTGGGCCTCATCGAATTTGGTCAATTCGTAGGCGACGTAGGCTTGGAAATTGTAGACGGTGTAGGGCTTGTCCAAATGACCCTTGGCCACGGCGGAGACGAGGCTCTGGTAGGCCTCCTGCGGCTTTTCCAGCGAGTAATAGATCTGGGCGACCTGATAATCGATCTGGCCGGACTTCGGGAAGTGCTTGGCGGCTTCCTTCAGCGCCTCGATAGCCTGAAAGGGCTTGTCGACCTGCTGGTAGGAATAAGCGAGTAGCTCCCAGTTGGACTGGAGGGATTCGATGGACCCTTTCTTCAGGCCGTTGTGGAGTAACTCGGTGGCTTTCCCGAACTGACCGACGTTGAAATACAGGCCGACGAGCGTGTAATTGTCCTTCGGCGTCCGCATGAAGCCGAGGGCCTGGGCCCGCTCGATCGTGAGCACCGCGCGGATGTTGTTTTCGCGGCCCTTTTCCTCGTCCTTGTCGAAGGCGAGATTCAGGTAGATCGGAACCAGCTGCGACCAGTACTCCTTCTTGGCGGGGTATTGCTTGACCATCAGCTCGAGCACCTCGGCGGAGCGGGAGAAATCCCCCTCCTGCTGGAGCGACGCGAGGTACAGCACATAAAAATTCTCTTTCGGGTGATCGATGGTCTGCAGGCACTTCTCGATCTCGGACTGACACTCCTTCATCAGCTTGAGATCCGTCACAGCGGGGTTGAGCACCGCCCGATTGTAGAGCATGTTCACATAGAACAGCATGACTTCCTGACGCTGCGGATCCTGGGCGGGTGCGGTCGTATGCGTGAGCCAGCGTTTGGCGTAGTCCGTCGCCTTGCTCAGGTATTGTTGCTGCAACGCAATGGACTTCAAGGTGCTCGAATCCTGTCCGTACATGTAGGCGATGTAGTAGACCAGTTCCTGGGCTTCCTTGTCCTCAAAGTAGTTGTAGCTGTCCGAGAGACGCAGGGCCGTCTCCATGGCTTGAAGCGCCTTGGGGTAATCGCCCTTCTGCATGTAAATCTTGGAGAGGACCTCATCCAGCACCGCCGTGTCGTAGCTGGTGGGGCTCACGTTGGGTAACAGGGATGAGAGCAGGCTGATCGCGCCCTCCAAGTTCTTGGCGTCCATCAGGTCCTTGACCTTGCCGAGTGCCTCGGAGGTCGGCGGCTCAAGCTGGGCGTGTTCATCGACCGCGCGGAGGGCGGGTGTCACGGCCCCGACGCAGGCGAGGGCCGCACCCGTCAGGAGCAGGCGGTGCAGGCGGGAAAGGGAAGAGGAGGGCACGTCGGTCACGGAGGGATTAATTATCGGTCAGGGTAAAGCCGACGGGCACCTGCATGTGGGTGTTGACCGCACGGCCACCGCGTTTGCCGGGGCGAAATTTCCACTTGCTCACCGCCTGGATGGCGGCGGATTCAAACTCACGCGCAGTGGAGCGGGCGGCGTAGGCGTTGCGGACGTCACCGGTGTCGGTGACGATGAAATCAACCACCACCTCGCCCGTCACGCCGGCGCGGCGCATTTCAAACGGATATTGCGGGGAAGGCTGGAATTTCGGGGAGGGGATCTGGTCGAGCTTGGAGATGTCAAACACCACGATGCCCTTGCCGAGACCGTGGTTGCCCTGCGGGATGACAATGGCGCCCTGCATCGGCTTGAGTCCCTCGGGCGGGGGCGGCTGGATTGGCTGGACGAAGGAATCGACCTGCACGAGCTGCGGCATGTCCTGCTGCATCGGAGGAGCGATATCCAGCGGGGTGGGCGCCTCGTCCGACTCCACTTTCTCCGGCTCATCGGGCTCAATCTTGGGCATTTCCAGCTGGATGACCTTTTCCTCGACGACTTTCTGGGCCTTTTCAGGACCGTGTCTGAGGGCCTGGCCAATCCAAGCCACGCTGCCGTGGACGGCGAGGGAAACGATAAGGCCGATGATTAAATCGCGACGCATGATGGTGGGGGCGGGTCGTGGTTTAGCGGCCGGTGGGGCGGGTGCGGCCGGTCTCCACGGAAACCTGCTGGATGCCGGCCTTGCGAATTTCATCGAGGGCGCGGACCGTAATGCCGAACTTGGCGCGATCGTCACCGGTGATGAGCACGCGCGGCGTGGAAACACGTTTCTTCAGCTCCTCGAGCTTGGGCGTGATTTCCTCAAGCTGGATGATTTCCCGGTTCCAATAGCAGGTGCCCTGGTCGGAAATCTGCAGGGTGACCATGTCGTCATCCGGCGGCGCGTTGTTGGTGGTGGGCACCGGCAAGTTCACCGGGATGGAGGCAATCCGGTTCAGCGAGAGCGTGAAGAGCACGAAGGTCGCCAGCAGGAAGAAGATGACATCGATCAGCGGGATGATCTCGATGCGCGCCTTCTTTTTGCCTTCTTCGACTTTGGTGGAACCGGCCATGATGGGATAAAATTAGCGGAAAAGAATGAGGGAGGAAGGCAGCCGGTGGAGGGGCTTATTTGCCCTGCGGCTTGACGTGGGTCTCGATGAAAACCTTGGCGGCCCCGGATTTGCGGACTTCATCGATGGCATAGCCAAACACCGAGCTGAAGGAGGCATTTTCGTCGCCATTGATGAGGATGCGGCCCTCGGGGTTCTCCGCGTGGAAGATCCGCAGCCGCGTGATGAATTCATCAAGCGAAACGGGATCCTTGTCCCAGGCGATGGTGCCCTCCGCGGTGACACTGACCGTATGGGTGCCCGCCGGATCGCGCGTCACGCCGGTTTCGGAGAGTGGCACGACGATGCCCGGGAGACCGTTGGATTTGTTCAACGACAGCGTGAACAAAACGAACGTAGCGAGCAGGAAGAAAATCACATCGATCAACGGAATGATTTCGATGCGGGCGGATTTTTTGCCGCCTTTACTGCCGCCAGATGAGCCTGCCATGATGGGTGTGAGCTAGGGGGAAAACGTGCGTGACGCGGTTTTCTTAGGAGGAATCAGCGGGCGAAGGGGGCGGTCGTCTCGGACTTCTTGATGAGCAGCTCGAGCGCGTTGGAGGCGTCGGCGATCTCATGCTTCGCTTCCTCGGTCCGGGCGTTCAGGTAATTGTAGGGCAGCAAGCAGGTGACGGCGATGAACAGACCGCACATCGTGGCGATGAGGGCTTCAGCGACACCGCCGGTGATGGCGTTGGCCGCCGCACCGATATCGCCGCCGCCGAGGGCGCCGAAGGTGCGCATCATGCCGGTCACGGTGCCGAGCAGACCGAGCAGAGGGGCGGCCGTGATGCAGGTGTCGAGTGTCGCCATGCCCTGGGTGAAGCGCGCCAGTTCCTGGGAGGAGGCGCGGACGAAAGCGTTGGAGAGCGAGAACTCCTTGTTGGTCAGGGAGTAAACGAGGATACGAGCGACGAAGTCATTGCTCTTCTTGCCGAGCGCGACGGCGCCCTCGATGTCACGGTGCTCCACGGACTCGAGCATCTTCTGCACGACTTCCGGCTCCCGGCTCCCGTTTTCCCGGAAAATGAAGAGCAGGCGCTCGACGATCACGGTGATGGCGACGAACGAGAGGAGCAGGATCGGCCACATGATTTCATGGCCGGCGGCGAAAAGGTCCATCGGCGACATCGGGCTGCCGTCGGGGTTCGTGAGGAGGAACGCGAGGGGGAGACTGTGGGTGATCATAGGGAAGAAAGTAGGGATTAAGACGGGGGTGTGGGTTAGGTTGGTGAGTAGGAAAAGTGAGGGAAAGACCCAGGTTGGCGGCTGGAGCGAATCGCGTCCAGACGTGGGTTTAACTCATTTCATCGCGGCTACAGTAGAAACCCAAGCCAAGGGAAACTTCACCTCGGTGTTCTGGGCGATATGCACATGCGACCAGGATTTTCTGGGGGATGGCAGTGGGGTTCAACATGGGCCTAAGCAAGAATTTCAGGGGTGAAAACGAGCGGGAAAACGACTAGGGGTTATCAAAACTTGGCTGTCAACTTTCTTTGTCGGTGAAAAGAATTCAGGGCCTTGTGGCGGTGAAAATGGCTGCCCGACTAGGAGTCGAACCTAGACAAAACGAGTCAGAGTCGTTTGTGCTACCATTACACAATCGGGCAGTGGAAAATTGTGGCGCGACGCGAAAACCGGCGGAGGAAACCCGGAATGGAGCCGGCGATGGGATTCGAACCCGCAACCGCCTGTTTACAAAACAGGTGCTCTACCGTTGAGCTACGCCGGCGCGAAAAAAAATCGCGCGTTTGCCATGGATAACTGGGAAAAAACAAAAAAGATGGTGGCTCCCCCGGGACTCGAACCCGGAACCAATTGATTAAGAGTCAACTGCTCTACCATTGAGCTAGGAAGCCAAACCGAAGGGCGAAAAACTCATGAACCCACAGGTGAAGTCAACAGTGATTTCGGTCGCTGCCTAGCGGCCGATTTTGCGATGGCGTCCCCGGGCCCCGTTCGGCGCTGCTGTCCGGCCAATTGTCCCGGGTCGTCATCCTGCGGATGTTTCCGGGGCCCGGGCTTTCGTTTCCATGATTTCCGTCCGTGGCTTTATTTTTTGTCCGGGCTGTTGCTTGCCCGCTTCGCGGGCGCCGAGTCGGTTCCTGTCAATGTTGCGCCAGTCGTGGTGAGGCGCGACATGGTGATCGCGGGTCACCCGCAGGCGGCGGAAGCCGGCCTGGCGGTGCTCCGGTCCGGCGGCAATCCCATCGACGCCATCGCCACATCCCTCTCGCTCGGGGTGGCGGAGCCCCTATGCCTTGGGCCTGGGCGGCAAACGCGTGCTCCTCTATTACTAAGTCGATAGCGGGCGGTTCCATGTGGTGGAGACGTTGGATGCCTCGGGTGCGATCAATGGGCCGGCTTATTTGCAACGTCCCTAGGTCGCCCGCAGCTATGGTTACAGTGCCGTGGGCGTGCCCGGCTTGGCGGCGGGTTTGTGGACGGCCCATCAAAAGTGGGGCTCGAAATCCTGGGCCAAGGAAGTGGAGCCGGCCATCACGTTGGCGCAGGTTGGCTTCCGGGTCCTGCCGAAATCGCGCGACCTCTTTGAAGAGCAGCACAAGAAGATTCGCCGGGGGGATGCGGAGATTGCCCGCCTCTATCTGCCGGTGGGCGCGCCTCTCGCCTCCGGGCTGCTCCGGCTGAATTCCAACCTGGCCCGGACGCTGACGCTCCTCGCGCAGCAAGGCCGGGATGGGTTTACCACGGGCGGGGGAGCCATTACGCTGGATGACCTAGCGGGCTATACGGCGCACCTGTCTGAGACTGGCGGGATTGATTTTCGCCACTATCGGATTGAGCGCGCCCCGCCGCCCGCCAGCGGAGCGGCGATGTTCATGCCGGCGCGCAAGGTGCTCGAGGAAGAGGTCATTGGCCCGGCCTCTTGCGCACGGCGGACAATCTCGACCGGATCTGCCGGGTGTGGCGCGTGGTTGAATCGGAGGACTGCCGGGCCGTCGGCCGCGCAGCGCGATCGCGCCAACGCTGGTCCTGCTCCGGGGCCAGCCCATCTTGGCGCTGGGCGTGCCCGGGGCCGCCCGCATCCACACTACGATGCTCCAGGTCCGCCTCGACGAACTCGTGCTCAACCGCCGCCTGAGCGATGTCATTGGGGACACGCGGTTCACTTCATGATGCCCTGGAAAGAGGGGGAGGCCTTCACTTTTGAGGCCGAACAGTCCTTTCCGGCTATCCAGACGGACCTGTGGTGGTCAGTGGGCTGGAAAATCGACCTGTCCGAGCCTGACCGGCCGCGGCCGGCATTTTGGCGGCATCAACGTCTTTGATCTGCCGCCGGACGGCAACATGACCGGTTATGCCGACCCCCGCCGGACGAATACCGCGGTCGGATACTAAGTTTACCCTTTACAGGAGGGGCCGGCTTCTCTGTTTTCGACCACTCTTTCCATGCAAAAGACCAAAAAGTCCGTCGCCAAGCGCTTCAAGCTGTCCGCCAAGGGCAAGCTCATCCGGCGCACGCCTGGTTTTCGCCACCTGCTGGCCGCAAAAAGCACGAAGCAAAAGCGCCGTGCCTCCCGCGACAAGCTCGTTGCCGAGGGCCATGCCAAGCCGCTTCTGCGCTGCCTGCCGTTCGGTCTCTGACCCCGGCTGAAGCGCATCCCTTCGCCTGGCGGGTGAAATCCTAAGCCGACCCGCCGGCGATCAACCTAATCCAAAAAATACACCAACATGGCTCGTGCAACAAACTCCGCTGCTTCCCGCAAGCGACACAAGAAAACGCTGAAATACGCCAAGGGCTATTTCGGCAATAAATCCAAGCTCTTCCGCTACGCGAAAGAAGCCGTCCAGCACGCCTGGCAGTACGCCTACATCGCGCGCCGCAAGAAGAAGGGTGACCGCCGCGGTCTCTGGATCGTGCGCCTCAACGCTGCCTGCCGCGCCGCCGGCATTTCCTACAGCCGCTTCATGGAGGGCCTCAAGGCCGCCAACGTCGGCCTCGACCGGAAAATCCTGTCGGACATCGCGATTCGCGACGAAGTGGCCTTTAACGCCCTGGTCAAACAAGCCCAGGACGCGTTGAAGACCAAGGCCGCGACTGCCAAGGCCTAAATTCTGACTAACGCGAGCCGGGCCGGCTCGCCTCCCTGTCTCTCCGGAGGACGGGCCTCACCCGAGGTTCCGTCCTCTTTGTTTTTCTTCGCTTCGCCGCCGTCGCTCTGGTTCAAAAAGCCACTCTCCATGCAAGCCACCCTGACCGCACTCGTCGCCAAGGCGCAGTCTGACCTCGCCGCGCTCAAAGCGCGCCCCGAGTTCGAGGCCGCCAAGGCCCGCCTCGTCGGCCCCAACGGCGAGCTCACCGCGCTGATGAAGCAGATGGGCGCCGTGCCGAAGGACCAGCGGCCCGCCATGGGCAAGCTCATCAACGAGACGAAGACCGCGCTGCAGGCGCTGCTCGACGCCGCCCTCGGCACGATCGAGGCGGCCGAACTGCAGGCCCAGCTCGGGCCCGCGGTCGACCCCACGCTGCCGTCCCCCGACGCCGGGCCTGGCTCGTATCACCCGCTCACGCTCGTGCGCGAGGAAATGTGCCGTATCCTGCGCAAGGTCGGCTTTACCGTCGCCGACGGTCCGGAGGTGGAGACGGAGTACTACTGCTTCGACGCGCTCAACACCCCCGCCGACCACCCGGCGCGCGACACCCAGGATTCGTTTTTCTTTCCCCCGACTGCGCGCTTCGGAAATGTTTCCAAGCACACGCCCGACGAAAAATACCTGCTGCGCACCCACACGTCCTCCGTGCAGATCCGCACGATGCTGAAGGGCGCGCCGCCGATCCGCATCGTCTCGCCGGGTCGCACGTACCGCCGCGATACGTCTGACGCCACGCACTCCGCCAACTTCCACCAGCTCGAGTGCCTCTACGTCGACAAGAACGTCACCGTCCGCGACCTGAAGGCGCTGCTCGACTACATCTTCGGCTCGCTGCTCGGCAAGGCGACGAAGACGCGTTTCCGCCCGCACTATTTCAGCTACACCGAGCCGAGCTTCGAGGTGGACCTGAGCGCGCTGCACCTGCCCAAGGTGAAGAAGGAATGGATCGAGATCGGCGGCTGCGGGATGGTGGATCCCTCCGTGTTCGCCGGCGTCGGCTACGACCCCGAGGTGTGGAGCGGCTACGCCTTCGGCATGGGCCTGGAGCGCCTCGCGATGCTGCTCTACGGCATCGATGACATCCGTTATTTTTACCAGAACGACCTGCGTTTCCTGAAACAGTTTGCCTGACATTCCCGATGAAGATCTCGCTTAACTGGATCAAGGACTACGTTGCCCTCGAGGCCTCCGTCGAGGAGCTCAGCCGCGCGCTCACGCTGCTCGGCCTTGAGGTCGAGCAGATCATCCGCACCGGCGCGCCGCAGCTGGACCAGGTCTTCGTCGGCGAGGTGCTCGTCCGCGACAAGCACCCCAACGCGGACAAGCTCTCCGTCTGCCAGGTGGACCTCGGATCTGCGGGCGGGGTGAAGACCATCGTCTGTGGCGCGCAGAACTACACGGTGGGGGACCGCGTGCCGGTTGCCCTCGCCGGCGCCGTGTTGCCGGGAAATTTCGTCATCAAGCAGTCCAAGATCCGCGGCCAGCTCTCCGACGGCATGATGTGCTCCGCCAAGGAGCTCGGCGTCGCCGAGGACGCCGACGGGCTGCTCATCCTCGCCGGCCGGCCCGCCTTGGGCACGCCGATCAACGCCGTGCTGCCGGCGGGTGACGTCGTTTTCGACCTCGAGATCACGCCCAACCGCCCGGACTGCCAGTCCCACCTCGGCATCGCGCGCGAACTCGCCGCGTGGTTCAAATTGCCGCTCATCTATCCACAGGAAAAATTCCGCGGCAAGGTCGAGGGCGAGCTCCACCCGGAGCTGCTGCGCAACGTCTCCGTCCTCTCCCCCGAGGACTGCCCGCTCTACACGGCCCATGTCATCAAAGGGATCAAGATCGGTCCGAGTCCGGCCTGGCTCCGGGAGCGTCTCACCGCGGTCGGCCTGCGGCCCATCAACAACGTCGTCGACGTGGGCAACTATGTGATGCTCGAAACCGGCCAGCCGCTGCACGCCTTCGACGCGCGCAAGCTGGCCGGGCATCAGATCGTGGTCCGCCGCGCCGCGGACGGCGAAAAAATCACCACGCTGGACGGCAAGGAGCGCACGCTCAGCAGCCGCATGCTGGTGATCGCCGATGCCGCGCAGCCCGTCGTGATCGCCGGCATTATGGGCGGCGAGAACTCCGGCGTGAGCGCGGACACCACCGACCTCGTCCTGGAGTGCGCCATTTTCCGTCGCCAGACCGTCCGCTGGACGTCGAAGCACCTCGGCCTGACCTCCGACTCGTCGTACCGCTACGAGCGCGGGGTGGATCCGCATTCGGCGCTCGAGGCCGCCTACCGCGCGGTGGACCTCATCCTCGAGACCGCCGGCGGCCAGGTCGTTGGCCCGGCTTTCCAGGTGGGCGGCGACGTGCCCTGGAAGCGGGAGATCGTCGTCACCCACGGCTACATTTGCGACAAACTCGGCTTTGAGATTCCCGCGGCGGAGATGCGCACGGCGCTCGAATCACTGGAGCTGACCATCTCCCGCGAGGAACCGACCGATGCGCGCGGACCCGCCTGGACGGTGACGATCCCCAGCTGGCGTGACGACCTCGACCGCCCGATCGACCTTGTCGAGGAAGTGCTGCGCCTCTACGGCACGGACAAGATTCCCGCCGCGGTGGTGAACTCGCCGGGACTGATTGGTGACGATGACCCGGTGGTGCTCTTCAACCGCCGCGTGACTGACTACCTCGTCGGCCACGATTTTCACGAGTGCGTCAGTTATACCCTGCGTTCGTCGAAGGAGATTTCCACCTGGGTTTCGCAGACCGCCGCGGTCGAGCTGGCGTTGGCGAATCCCTTCGTGGACGACCAGTCGCACCTGCGCCCGACCATCATCATGGGCCTGTTGGAGTCACTCAAACTCAACCAGTCCCGCGGGGTGCCCGTCACGCAGCTCTGCGAGGTTGGGCGCGTTTTCATTGAACGGAACGGTCAGAATTACGAGTGCGCCGCGGCCGGCTTTGTGATCGCCGAGCCCGTGGGTGAGCGCAGCTGGCTCAAGCGCACCCCGGCTGATTTTTATGCGACGAAGAAGCACGTGGTGGCGATCGCGGCTGGCGCGGGCATCGACCTGGCCCGTGCCCCGCTCGTGCCTGTGACCGGCTCCTTTTACGGCTGGCAGGAAGGCCATTCCGCCGCCTCCGGTGAGATGGCCCACGGCTGGACCGCCCGTTTCGGCCTGCTGAACCTCGCCATGGTCCGCGCGCTGGGCGTTGAGGGCAAAGTCTTCGCCGGCGTCTTTGCCATCCTGCCGGAGAAACTCACCGGCGAGGGTACCCGCCGCCGCTATGCCGACTTCAGCCTGATGCCCGCCGCCCTGCGCGACTTCGCGCTCGTCGTGGACTTGGCCGTGCAGTCCGACGAGGTGCGCAAGACCCTCGCCAAGATCGCCCGCGCCGCCATCGGCAATGCGTTTGCCCTCGAGCACGTCGAGGTGTTCGACGTTTACCAGGGCCAGGGCCTGCCGGAGGGCAAGAAGAGCCTGGCCTTCTCGCTGGTGTTCCGGTCCGCCGAGCGGACGCTGACCGATGACGAGGTCAACGCCGTGGGGCAGAAAATTCAGGACGAGATCGCGAAGTCCACGCCCTGGCAGATCCGGAAGTAGCCATGTCGTCCGCGCCCGATCTCGACCTCGAACACGTGGCGAAGCTCGCCCGCCTGGCCCTCACGCCGGCGGAAAAGGAGCAATTCTCCCAGCAGCTCGGCGACGTGCTTCAGCACATTGAGCAGCTGGCCAAGGTGGATGTCACCGGCATCGAGCCGACCGCGCACGCCTTCCCGGTCGTCAACGTCTGGGCCGAGGACGTCGCGCGTCCCGGGCTCCCCGTCGAGGTCGCGCTGCGGAACGCACCGGCGCAGCGGGACCACCTGATCGTCGTGCCCAAGGTTGTGGAGTAAGCCCGTCATGGCCGCGGACCTATTTTTTAAATCCATCGCGGAACTGGCGGCCCTGCTCGAGGCGAAGACGCTCTCCTCGACGGAGCTGACCTCGGCGTTGATCGCGCGCAAGTCGGCCGTGGATGGACGCGTCAAAGCCTTTAACTCTTCCGATGACGCCGACGCCCTCGCGCAGGCCGCCGCCTCGGATGCGCGCCGCGCGGCGGGGCAGGCGAGGGGACCGCTCGACGGCATCCCGGTCGGATTGAAGGACGTCATCTCCGTCACCGGCCAGCCGTTGACGGCCTCGAGCAAGATGCTCGCAAACTTCGTCTCGCCCTACGACGCGACCGTCACGGTCAACCTGAAGCGTGCCGGTGCGGTGGTCTGGGGCCGGCTTAACTGTGACGAGTTCGCAATGGGCTCCTCGACGGAAAATTCCGCCTTTGGCCCGACCGCCAATCCCTGGGACCTCACCCGCGTGCCCGGCGGCTCGTCGGGTGGCAGTGCGGCGGCGCTGGCGGCGGGCGAGGTGATCGCCGCGCTTGGCTCCGATACCGGCGGCTCGATCCGGCAACCGGCGGCGCTGTGCGGCGTGGTGGGGCTCAAGCCGACGTATGGCCTCGTTTCGCGCTACGGGCTCGTCGCCTTTGCCTCGTCGCTCGACCAGATCGGCCCCTTTGCGCGCACCGTCGAGGACGCGGCGCTGATGCTCGGGGCCATCGCCGGCCATGACCCGCTCGATTCAACGTCGTTCAAGGCGGAGATCCCGGACTACCGCGCGGGGCTGAAGCAGCGCCGCCCGTGGCGGCTCGGCATTCCGAAGGAGTATTTCGGCGCCGGCCTCGACCCGGCCGTCGGCGCGGCGGTGGAAAAGGCGATCGCGTTCTATAAATCGCAGGGCTGCGAAATCAAGGAAGTGTCGCTGCCGCACACGCAGTACTGCCTCGACACGTATTACATCATCGCGACCGCCGAGGCCTCGTCGAATCTGGCGCGCTTCGACGGCATCCGCTACGGCCACCGGGCGAAGGGCGCGAAGGATATGGCTGACCTCTATTCCCAGTCGCGCGCCGAGGGTTTTGGCGCGGAGGTGAAGCGCCGCATCATCCTAGGGACCTACGTGCTCTCGAGCGGCTACTACGACGCGTATTACCTGCGGGCGCAGAAGGTCCGCACGCTGATCCGCCAGGATTTCCTCAACGCCTACCGTGAGGTGGACGCCCTCCTGACGCCGACCTCGCCGATGCCGGCCTTCAAGCTGGGCGAAAAGTCCGACCCGCTCGCGCTCTATCTCTGCGACATCTACACCATTGGCGTGAACCTCGCCGGCCTGCCGGCGCTGAGCGTGCCGTGCGGTTTTACTCCCGGCGGCCTGCCCATCGGCCTGCAGCTCATCGGCCAGCCCTTCCGCGAATCCGACCTGCTGGCCATGGCGCACACCTACGAGCAGGCGCATGACTGGCATTTAAAACATCCGAGCCTTTGAGTTTCCCGCTCAACACGCGTATGAACCCGAACAAACCCTCCGACATTCGCGTCCTTGCGCGTGATGCGCGGGCCATCTGCCTTTCGCAATGACTTACGAAGCCGTCATCGGTCTTGAGGTGCACGTCCAGATCCGGACGAACTCCAAGGTGTTTTCGCGCGTCGCCGCCGGCTACGGCCAGCCGGAGAACACCCTCACCGATCCGGTTATCCTGGCCCTGCCCGGCGCGCTGCCGGTGATGAACAAGGCCGCGCTCGACGCCATCATCAAGGCCGGCCTGCTGCTCGGCTGCGACATCGCGCCGGTCTGCAAATGGGACCGGAAGAACTATTTCTACCCCGATTCGCCGAAGAACTACCAGATCTCGCAGTACGACCAGCCCATGTGTCTCGGCGGGACCGTCGAGATCGAGCTGCCCGGCGCGGCGCGCAACGTGATGGGTGAGCACAAAAAGATCCCGCTCACGCGCATCCACCTCGAGGAAGACGTCGGCAAGCTGAACCATTTCGCCGCGGATTCGCTCGTGGATTACAACCGCGCTGGTACGCCGCTGATGGAGATCGTCTCCGAGCCCGCGATGCACACGGCCGACGAGGCGTTTGCCTACCTGACGTCGCTGCGGGCCACGATGATCTACGGCGGCATCTCGGACTGCGACATGGAGAAGGGCCAGCTGCGCTGTGACGCCAACATCTCCATCCGCCCGGTGGGCCAAAAAGAACTCGGCGTGAAGGTCGAGCTGAAGAACCTCAACTCGATCTCCTTTGTCCGTGACGGCATTGCCCACGAGATCAAGCGCCAGACCGCGGTGCTCGAGGCCGGCGGCACGCTGGTGCAGGAGACGCGCGATTACGACGGACAGACCGGCCTCTCCCAGTCGCTGCGCTCGAAGGAAATGGCGCACGATTACCGTTACTTTCCCGATCCGGACCTGATGCCAGTGAGGGTGGACGAGGCCTGGCAGGCGCGCCTGCGCGGCGAGTGCCCCGAGCTGCCCTTCGACAAGCAGCGGCGCTTGATCGAGAGCTATGCCGTGCCCTACACGATCACGTCGGTGCTCGTCTGGGACCGCGCGCTGGCGGATTTCTTCGAGGCGGCGGCCAAACTCAGCGGCAAGGCCCAGGCGGTGGGCAACTGGATCGTGAACGACCTGCTGCGCGAACTCGGCGCGGCAAAACTGACGCTGGCGGCGTCCAAAGTGACCCCGGCGCATATCGCCGGGCTGGTGGCGCTGATTGATGCCGGTACGCTGCTGCCCAATGCGGCCAAGGAGGTTTTCATCGAGATGTTTGCCACGGGCGACCAGCCGGGCGCCGTGATGGAGCGCAAGGGCCTGAAGGCCGTGCCCGTGGACGCCGGTGAGCTCGAGCAGTGGTGCCGCGACGCCATCGCGGCCAATCCGAAATCGCTCGCTGATTTCAAGGCCGGCAAAGAGAGCGCGCTTAACGGCTTCAAGGGCTTAGTCATGAAAGCCGCCAAGGGGAAAGCCGACCCGAAGCGGGTGGACGAGACCCTGCGCAAGCTGCTGGCGGGGATGTAATCGCCTGCGGGGTTGCGCCAATCTTAGGATGCGCTAGGCTGGCGGCGCATGAAAACCACGACTGGCGGGAAGAATTCGCTGTCGCGGCGCGAGGCCCTCAAGACTTTGGGTGCCGGTGCCGCTTTGTTGGGCCTGGGCATGATTTCCACGCGGGCAATCGCCGCCGACACCCCGGGGCCAGTCCCGCCGTCCACCGCCATGCCGACGCAGCCGTTCACGCTGCCCAAGCTCGGTTACGCCTTTGATGCACTCGAGCCGCACATCGATGCGCATACGATGGAGATCCATTACACGAAGCACCATCAGGCCTACATCACCAATGCCAACAAGGCCTTGGCCGACTATCCTGACCTGCAAAAACTTTCGGCCGACGACCTCTTGAAAAATCTCGGCACGATGCCGGAGAAGATCCGCACGACCCTGCGCAACAACGTCGGCGGACACGCGAATCACTCGTTTTTCTGGTCGGTGATCGGACCCGGTGCGGGCGGAGCCCCGACGGGCGAACTGGCCGCGGCCATCGGCAAGGACTTCGGTTCCTTCGCAGAGTTCAAGACCCAGTTTTCCAATGCAGCCATGAAACGCTTTGGCAGCGGCTGGGCCTGGCTCGTCGTGAAAGACGGCGCCCTCAAGGTCCACTCCGGCGCGAACCAGGATTCGCCACTCACGGACGGCGAGATCCCGGTGCTCGGGCTCGATGTCTGGGAGCACGCCTATTACCTGCACTACCAGAATCGCCGGGCGGATTACGTCGCGGCCTTCTGGAATGTGGTCAATTGGACTCAGGCCTCCGCCAACTACACCGCAGGTCAGAAGGCCTGATTTGACCGAAGCGATCCCGGCCAAAGGGCCAAAAACAACAAGTCCGCGGACCCTTTCGGGCCGCGGACTTTGTTTTTAAAGCGATGAATGGACTGCTCAGTGCGTGCGGGCCGGGGCGGTGAGGGGAGCCGCAGTGCGGGCCGCCTGGGGGCCCTTGCCGAAGAACTCGACCATGTGGGTCACGTCGGTGTAGCCGCGCGCCTTGAGGGTTTCCTCGACCTGCAGCACGCAACGGCGGATCTCGGCCGTTGCCTCGGCGTCGATGCCCTCAACCTGGTTGGTCTCCTTGCAGACAAAGTGATAGCCGGGGTTGGTCTCGCCGAGGTTGATCGTGTAGAGGCTCGTGCCGTTATGGTAGAACGAGCGGCGGACCAGCCCGATCTCCTCAAACGCCGCCAGACAGCGGTAAACCGTGACCAAATCGCATGCATCCTTCGCCAGATCGCTATGGATTTGCTCAATGCTGGAAGGCTGTTTGCGCTCGATGAGTGCCGTCAGGATCCCGATGCGGGGCTGGGTAATGCGCAGACCGGCCTTCTTTAATGCCGCACAAGCGAAAATGATTGGCGTCTGACCACCGATGACTTCGGTTTTCGCACTAACCAAGGGGTGATTGGTTTGGGTCGAGGCGATCATTGGTGAAATCCGGGACAAAAGAGGAATCCAAGGCGAGTGAATTTATGGTTTAATAATAACCGGTTTACTGGGGGTTAACACCCATGCTTCTGCCGGCGTGTCCCGGCCGGTGTTTTACCTCGTGCCATCCTCACTTCCATGGGTTGCGGATTGCGTGAGCCATAGGCGTGTGCTAGTTCTCACTGACACGCATCATGCAAGACCCGGATTTTGCCGAGATAGTCGGACTCATCTGCAAGGAAGACCCCCGGTTCGACCGGAAAGCCTACGATTTCATCCGGCTTGGGCTCGATCATGCCGTCAAGGAACTCAAGAAGAAGGACACCGGCCGTGCCGCCCGTTCCCGCCACGTTTCCGGCCCGGAACTCCTTGAAGGCATTAGGATTTACGCATTGGACCAGTTTGGTCCGCTGGCCAAGACCGTGCTCAATTCCTGGGGTGTCAAACGTTGCACTGATTTCGGTGATATCGTATTTAACCTTATCGAATACAACGTTTTCAGCAAGACTGACAACGACCGCCGCGAGGATTTTACCGATATCTACACCTTCGATGAAGCCTTTGTGAAGCCCTTCCTGCCGACCCGTACCCGCAAGGGTCCCGTGGGTCCCACGGGCGCGGCCGAGGCCTTGGGGTCGGTCTAAGCCGGTCTGCTGAGCCTTTACCCGTCCATGGCCACTTCCTTTTCCGCCGCTGCCGACTTGAGCTTGCTCGATCCATTCTGGCGCGAGCCGGCCGAACGCATCGTCCTGCCCAACGGCCTCACGCTGATTCTCAAGCCCGACCGTTCCGCGGCCCTGGCTTCCGTGCAGGTCTGGGTCAAGACCGGCAGCATCCACGAGGGTGGGAGTCTGGGCGCCGGCCTGTCCCATTACCTGGAGCACATGCTTTTCAAGGGCACGACCCGCCGGGCCGGCCGCGAGATCTCGGCGACCGTGCAGGCCCACGGCGGCTACATCAACGCCTACACGACCTTCGACCGCACAATTTACTACATCGACCTGCCCAGCGAGCACACCGCCGTCGCCATCGACCTGCTGGCGGATGTGGTGCTGAACTCCACGCTGCCCGCCGACGAGACCGCGAAGGAGAAGGATGTCATTTTGCGCGAGATCGCGATGACGAAGGACGACCCGGACAACCGGCTGTGGGACGCGCTTTTCTCGACCGCCTTCCGCGAGCACCCGTACCGTCAGCCGATTATCGGGCATCGCGACGTGTTTTCCGCCGTCACCCGCGAGGACCTGGTCAATTATTACCGCGCGCGCTATGTCCCGAACAACCTCGTGGTTGTGGTCGTGGGTGACATTGACCTCGCGGCCACCCGCGCCGCAGTCGAGCAGCA
This sequence comes from Verrucomicrobiota bacterium, assembly GCA_003402695.1. GTDB lineage: Bacteria > Verrucomicrobiota > Verrucomicrobiia > Opitutales > Opitutaceae > Opi-474. Next base: position 17,760 of record QQNC01000009.1, read on the forward strand.
TTTCGGGACCGCGCCCCGCGTGAAACTCGCCCCGGTGCTGGTCCCGTCCGAGCCGCGGCAGCTCGCCGCCCGGGCGGAACACCGGTTTGAGAAGGTCGAGACGACGCGCGCCGCGCTGGCCTGGCCGATTCCCGGGCTGACGCACGATGACGCGCCGGTTCTCGACCTGCTCGCGATGGTGCTCGGCAGTGGCGACAGCTCGGTGCTGTGGCAGGATATTCGCGAGAAAACCGGCCTGGTCCACACGATCGACGCCTCCAGTTGGAATCCCGGCACGAGCGGCCTGTTCTGCATTTCATTCACCGCCGATGCCGACAAGCGCCTGCCGGCGACCGCGGCGATCGCGAAGACCCTGGCGCGGTGCGGCACCCGCGGCTTCACCGCCGCCCAGCTCAAGAAAGCACTCCGCCAGCTCGTGGTGGGCGAGATCAACACCCGCAAGACCATGAGCGGCCAGGCCTCGCGCCTCGGCGCCGCCGAGGTCGTGGTGGGTGATCTCGACTACAGCCGCGCTTACTTCGAACGCATCCGCGCCATTACTCCGGCCGAACTGCGCCGGGTGCTGCGGGCTTATCTCACGCCTGCCCGGTTGACCTCCATTTCGCTCAACCCCACAGCGGCGGCGCCCGTGGCCGGGCCGGACGCAGCGGCGGCCGGGAAGACGGCGGACTTTTCCGAGATCAGGCTGCCCAATGGTGCGCGCCTCCTGCTGCAGCCTGACCACCGGCTGCCCAACCTGCACCTGCGCTTCATCATGCAGGGCGGCCCGATGTTCGAGGAGGCGGGCAAGCGCGGCGCCACATCGCTGCTGGCGACGATGCTCACGAAGGACACCCGCCATCGCAGCTCGGCCGAGGTCGCCGAGTTTATCGAGGAAGTGGGCGGTTCGTTTTATCCCTTCTCCGGCAACAATTCCCTCGGACTCGCGATCGAAGTGCTGCCGCCCGATGCGGCCCGCGCCCTCGCCGTGCTGGAGGAGGCCGTCTGTTCGTCCGCCTTCAAGGCTGTCACCTTCGCCCTCGAGCGCGACGCTCAGGTCGCCGCGCTGCAGGAGGACGCCGATGATGTGGTCACCTTCGCCCGGAAGCTCGCCCGCAAGAAATTCTTCGGCCCGCATCCGCTCGGGATTGATGCGTTGGGAGACGAGGCCGGGGTCAAGGCCCTCAAGCCCGCCGATCTCGTGGCGCTGCACCGCCGGCTCTGTGTCGGCCCCAATGTCGTCCTCGCCGTCGCCGGTGATTTCGACCCGCGCAAGCTCGTCCCGAAGCTCAAGACCTTTCTGGCCAAGCTGCCCTCGAACGCCGCCCCGATCGCGCCCAAGCAATCGGGCGGTCCGGCGGCGGCCAGCGACCTCGTTGAAAAGCAGCCGCGCGAGCAGGCGGTCGTGCTGCAGGCGTTTCCGGGTCCGCGCGCGCAGGGCGATGATTTTTATGTTGGCGAGATGGCGGATGAATTGTTCAGCGGCATGGCGTCGCGGCTCTTTGAACGGGTCCGCGAGGAAAAGGGCCTGGCGTATTTCATCCGCTCGGGCCGCGTCCTCGGCCTCGACACCGGCATGTTCTATTTTTTCGCCGGCACGCAGCCCGGCCGCGAGGCCGAGGTGCTGGCGGAGATTGACGCGGAAATCGCCCGCGTCACCGCCGGCGGGGTGGAACCCGCCGAACTCGCCCGCTGCCAGGCGCGGCTGAAGGCGGCGTGCCGCCAGGGACTGCAGACCAACTCGGCCCGCGCCATGCAGGCCGGGATCAACGCGCTGCAGGGCCAGCCGATCAACGACTGGAAGAACTACGACCCGCGGATCGACGCCGTCACCATCGGCGACCTCGCGAAGTTTGCGCAGCGTTATTTCCAGCGCGCCCGGCGCACGCAGCTGGTGGTCCGGCCGTGACGTCGCTGGCCGAGCTGTTCCCGTCCGGCGACTACCGGTTTCATCTCACGCTGCGGCGGGGAGAACCGGGGGAGTTCTTCCAGGCTCGCGCTGGTTCGGGCCGGGTTCTCGCCGAGCGGGCGAAATGGCTGGCGGAAACCCCCGCGCGCTATGCGGCCTTGCTACCCGAGGGTGAGACGCTGCTCGCCGAGGTGGCTGAGTTGGGAGCCAAGGACTGGGGACTGCCGCGCACGAGCTCAGTGCACGGACTGGGCGCGGTGTTGGAGCCGGATTTTCTGCTGCTCTCGCCCGATGCCACCGGGGCGTTTCGCCTGCGTGGCGGGGCGCTGTGTTTTCCGACGGGCTGGGCGCTGGAGGAGAAGCTCGGGCATACGCTCGACTTCATCCATGGCGTCGTGCCGGGGCTGAATCCGGCGCTGGCATCGCCGATCCAGCAATTTCTGACGAGGCTGAAGCCGGGGGTCGCGTTTCTACGCGACAACTGGGGCTTGGTGGCCAACGCCGAGTTGAATCAGCATCCGGCACGCGCGCTGGCGCCGCCGGTGTTGCCGGTGGCGCTGGACCGCTTGTGGCTGCGCGTGGAGCACCAGGCGCTGGTGGCGCTGCCGCAAACGGGTGGGGTGTTGTTTGGCATCCGCCTCGCGCTGCACCGGCTCGACCAGGTCGCACTCGATCCCGCGGCGCGGGCCGGTTTGAAACAGGCGCTGGGGAGCATGCCGGCGGAGGTGGCGGCCTACAAACGGCTCGACGCGGTGCGAGCGGCGGTGGTGGGGATGTTGTAGGGCGGGATTGCTGGTCCCGTCTCGAAGGCCACGCATCTGCTTGCAGTTATCCTGTCTCGCCGCCGCCCGATGAACTCACGCAGAGATGCAAAGACGCGGAGAGATCTGAATGTTGGCCGGATCGGAACTTGGCCTTTCCTTGGCATGTTCCCGCCTCTGCGCTTCCGCGTATCTGCGTGAACTGCTCTGTCCCAACTCCACCTCGATTATCAGACCGATTTTTGCCCATCCGCGACGCCGCCATTCCACTTGAGCTTCGTGCGGACGACGGCGAAGTGGGAGTAGTCGGAGCGCTGGACCAGTGAGAGCTTGAGCTTCGAGATGGAAATTTCGACGGGCGAACCGATGCCCACCTGCAGGTTGCGCTGGCCGTCGAGGGCGACGAGGAGCTTCGAGTCGTCGGAGCGGTTGAACACGCGCAACCGGACATTCTGGCGGAAGATGATCGTGCGGTTGCTCAGCGTGTGCGGGCAGATCGGCGTCATCGCGACCACCTCCGCGCTCGGGTGCACCAGCGGTCCGCCGGCGGAAAGATTGTAGGCGGTCGAGCCGGTGGGCGTGGAGAAGATCAGGCCGTCGCAGTAGTAGTCGGTGACGAGCTCGCCGTCGGCGACGACCTCGAGCCGCACCAGGCGTGAGTTGACCTCGTTTTTCACGAGCACGTCATTCAGTGCGAGGCCGCGTTTGCCGGAGCCGGTCGAGCAGTCCAGCATCGAGCGCTGGGCGATCTTGTAGGCGCCGCTGAGCACGTCGCCGAAATGCGCGCGGGCCTCGTCGGCGGAAAACGTGGTGAGAAAACCGAGGCTGCCGCGGTTGACGCCGATGATCGGCACCTGTTCGCGGGCCGCCTCATGGGCGACCCCGAGGAGGGTGCCGTCGCCGCCGATGACGCAGCAGGCGTCCACGCCGCGCAGGAAGCCGCGGGCCAGCGTCAGCCGGGTGGTTAGCTTGAGCTTCACGCCGGACGGTTTGGCGACCGCCATCAGCGTGCGCGCCAGATCCAGGGCGCCGGGTTTGTCGTCGTTGACGACAAAGGCGAGTTTGCGGATGGGCTTCATGGGCAAGGAGAGGATTTTCGCCGGTTTGCGCAGTGGCGCCAGTTCATTCTGTCCAAGTTCGATCCATTTTACAGGAGGTAACCGAGGCAACCCGGGAGGTGTTTTTTAAATTCAGGTTCCGCCCTCGGTTCTCTCCGTTTCTTCCTGTAAAGCTGTCAGGTCTTCTTCAATCCCAGCAGGAACTCGCGGTTGCCGTCGGCGCCGGTGATGGGGGAGTCCATGGTGCCGATCAACTGAGCCCCGGCCAGGCCGACGGCGAAATCACGGACCTTGGCGAGCGTGGCTTGCTGTACCGCGGGGTCGCGGATCACCCCGCGGCCCTTGTCCGCCTCGGCTTTGCCCGCCTCGAACTGTGGCTTCACGAGGGCGACCAGCGTGCCGCCGGAGCGCAGGCATGGCCAGACGGCGGGCAGGACCGACGTCAGCGAGATGAACGACAGGTCCATCACGACGAGGTCGAACTCGCGGCGGGGCAGGTCGGTGGGCAAGAGATGGCGGGCGTTGATTTTCTCGAGATTGGTCACGCGCGGGTCGGCGCGAAGCTTGGCGTGCAGCTGGGCGCGTCCGACGTCCACGCACACGACATCCGCGGCGCCGGCCTGCAGGACGCAGTCGGTGAATCCGCCGGTGGAGGCGCCGACATCGAGCACGTGTGCTCCGGTCACATTGAGGGCGAAGGTTGCGAGGGCGGCGGAGAGTTTTTCCCCGCCGCGGCTGACGAAGCGCGGCGGCTGCTCGACGGTCAGGTCGTAGTCCGCCGGGAAATCCTTGCCGGGCTTGTCGAGCCGTGCCGTGCCGTGGAGTACGCGGCCGGCCATGATGAGGGCCTTGGCCTGGGCGCGCGTCGCGGCGAGGCCGCGCGCGACCAGCAGCTCATCGAGGCGGATTTTGGCGGGCATGGTTGGGATTCAGCGAGTGGAACGCATTGCCCTCAATGCGTTGGATGGGAGATGGGTCGTAAAGCGAATTGGGGGCAATGCGCTCCACCTTGCTGAAGGTTCACCCTCACATCGCCACCCCAACCGCCTTGAGGAAGGCGCGGGCGAGGATGGCGTGGCCGATGTTGTTGGGATGTACGCGGTCCCAGGCCAGGTTGTTGGCGTGCATGTGCTGCAGCGCGCCGTTGAACGCAGCCTGGGTGTCAATGAACAGCGCCTGGTGCTTGGCGGCGGTCTGTTTGACGATGGCGCCGTACTCATCCATCCGGGCGCGCATGGCGTCGGCGGGGTTGGGCTCGATGTAGAACGGCGACATCAGGACGAGGCCCTTCACCTTGGACTTGGTCGTGGCGACGAGCTCGTCGAGCGTCGTGGCATACACTGCAGGAGAGACGTGGATCTCCGTCTGGCGCGGGAGGTCGAACTGCCGCCAGACGTCGTTGACCCCAATCATGATGACGAGCCAGTCGGGCTTCAGGGCGACGACGTCGGTCTGCCAGCGGGCCTTGAGGTCGAGGACGGTGTTGCCGGATGAGCCCATGTTGACCACACGGATGGCGCCTGCCGGGTTGATCGCGGCGAGCAGACCCTCGACGATCGCGACATAGCCCTTGCCCAGGGCGCCGAAGAGGCCCTCGCCGACGGGGCGGGCGCGTTCGCAGTCCGTAATCGAGTCGCCGATGAAGACGAGTTTGCTGTGCGGGGCGATTTTCATCGCGGCCGAGCGTAGGGAGCAGGCGGCTGCGAACAACGGAATTTATCGCGGAAACGCGGCGGGGCGGAGACGCGGAATCAGAATCCTGATCGAGGGTTTGTTTCCCTCACTCCGCTCCTCCGCGTTTCCGCGCTACGGTTTGGGGTTGGCGGACTTGCCTGGCGCGCCCTAGCTACTCTCATGCGTTTACCCCATCGCTTGGTCATTATTGCCCTGATGCTAGGTGTTTCGTTGCCGTTGCTGCGCGCGGCCGAGCGGGCCTACACCATCGCGGTGATCCCCATGGGGACGACGCATGAGTATTGGAAGATGATCCACGCGGGCGCGCTCAAGGCGCAGGCGGAGCTGAAGGCGCAGGGCACCGAGGTGGAACTCATCTGGAAGGGGCCGCTGCGCGAGGATGATCGCGACCAACAGGTGCAGGTCGTGGAGAATTTCATCGGCCGGCGGGTGAGCGGCATGGTGCTCGCGCCGCTGGATCACCGCGCGTTGGTGGCGCCAGTCGAACAGGCGGCGAAGGCGGGCATCCCGGTGGCCATCGTGGACTCGGGCTTGGATTCCAAGGCGCAGGTCAGCTTTATCGCCACGGACAACTACAAGGGGGGCCAGCTGGCCGCCGACCGGCTCGGCGAGCTGCTGCACGGGCAGGGCAATGTCATCCTGCTCCGCGTGCAGGTGGGTTCCGGCAGCTGCGAAGCGCGCGAGGCGGGCTTCCTCGCCGAGCTCGCGGCGAAATTTCCCGGGATCAAGGTGATCTCGTCCAACCAGCACGGCGGCGCCACGCGCGACACGGCCATGGCGGCGTCACAGAACCTGCTCAACCGCTACGGCGCGCAGGTGAACGGCATCTTCACTCCCAACGAGTCCACGCAGGCCGGCATGCTGTTGGCGCTAAGCAACGCCGGCCTCGGCGGCGGCAAGGTGAAGCTCGTGGGCTTCGCCAACAGCGCGTCCTTCAACGACGCCTTCAAGCGCAACGACCTTCAGGGCATGATCCTCCAGGACCCGGTGAAGATGGGCTACCTTGGCGTGAAGACGATCGTGCAGGTCCTGCGCGGCGAGCCGGTCCCGCCCGTGGTGGACACCGGCGTTTACCTCGCGACGGCGGAAAATCTCACCGACCCGAAGATCGCGGGCTTGATGGCGTTGCCGAAGTGACGGGCACAAGTGCCCGGCAACGTAGGTCGGGGTTTATCGCCGATAATTTCTCCGGAGTATCGGGCGTAAAGCCCGACCGACGGGAACCGCCTCAGTTCGCCACCAGCGGGAAGATGGGCTGGTCCAGCCTCTGGCCGACCGAGAGCTTGAGCGGGTCGGTGGTCTGGTGGCCCGTGCCGCTGTAGGTCGTGCCGTCGGGCATGTAGATGATCGCGATGGCCTCGCGCAGGCCGTCGGAGCGGTTGGGCCCGGCGTAGTGAAAGGTCATGCCGTTGTGGATGGTGACGGAGCCGGCCTTGAGCTCGCAGGTGACGGGCTTGATGCCCTTGGTCTGCGGGGCGACGGCGTAAAGATCCTGCGGGTCGCCGAGATTGACGGGCTCGATGTCGAACATCCGGTGCGTGCCGGGGATGAAGGACATGCAGCCGTTCTGAATCGTGGCATCGCGCAGGGCGACCCAGATGGTGAGCTGGTGCATCTTCTGCTGGTGCGGCCAGTAGGGCGTGTCCTGGTGCCACGGGGTCTTGGCGCCGGTGTGCGGCTCCTTGAAGAGCGCATGGTCATGCCAGATGCGGACGCTATTGCCCATCAGGCGCGCGGCGATGCGGCCGAGCTTGGGGGACAGCACGAAGGGCTTCACCTTTGGGTAGCGGTGCCAGAGGTTGACGCACTGGATGAAGATCTGCTCGTAGCTGCCCTTGACCCGGTTCGGGTCGAGATTCTTGGTGTCCTCTTTCACGCCGGCCTCGACGGCGTCGCGGAAGGCCGCGAGGTCCTCGCCGGTGAAGACGTCATTCAATTGAATGTAACCGTCGCGCTGGTAGTTGGAGATCTGCTGGGGGGTCAGGGGATATTCGTCGTTCACAGTGCAGACCCTACCACAACCGGTGTTTTCCCGCTTGTACGGGGTGGTCAAAAACTTGAACGTTTCCGGTATCAAAGCGACCTTCACCATCAACCAGGCCAAGGTGCGCCTCAGTGCGACGCGCCCGCTCAACGTCGAGCACGTGCAGGTGATCGCGGACATTCCGCCCCACGACCACGACTACTACGAGGTGAGCGTGGTGGTGCGGGGACGCTGCCGGCACCACACCGCCGACGGCACGCAGGAGTTGGAGCCGGGTTCGGTGATCGTGGTGGCGCCGGGCGGGGTGCATGCTTTTTCGCGCCCGCACGGGGTGGAGTTCATCAACTTGTACTATCTCGCGGAATGGCTGGCGGTGGGCTGGCGGGAACAGTGGGCGGAGCGGGGGCTGGTGCCGCTGTTCCTGGCGCAAGTGTTGTTCCGGCGGCAGGAGCAGCCGCGGCCGGCGGTGTTCCGGCTGGAGCCGCGGGCGGCGGTGGCGGTCGAGGCGGAGTTGGATGAAATCAGGTGCGAACTGGGGACGACGCAGCCTTCGCCGCTGTTCATCAAGGCGGCGTTCTTGAAGGTGCTCGTGCAACTCTCGCGGGCGTGTGATGCGACCCGGGAGGAGTTTTCCGCGCCAATCTGGGCGGTGATGCATGGCATCGAGGCGTGCATTGAGAACGGCCGGCCCTTCGACCACTCGGCGCAGCTGCGGGAATGGCCGGTGTCGGCCGACCACGCCAGCCGGCTGTTCCGGCGCGCGACGGGACTGGCGCCGCTCGAGTACTACCAGCGGCGCCGCATCCACCATGCGAGCGCGCGGCTGCTCGACAGCGAGCAGACGATCACGCAGGTCGCGATGGACCTCGGCTTTGCCGACTCCGCGCACTTCAGCCGGCTGTTCCGCAAGTACGCCGGGCTGACGCCGCGGGCGTATCGCGGGAAGTACAAGGTCGGGCGCTGATCCTGATTTTTACCACGAAGCTCACAAAGCGCACGAAAATCGGACCTCGGAATTGATCGCGGAAACGCGAAAGGGCGGAAACGCAGATCAAGTTTTCAGCTTTCAGGCGTATATTCCTGTTTTTGCACTTTCGCGTTACCGCGATAAAATTTCAGATCTTCTGTCGGGCTGGTGACCAGCAGGTGGTGCGGCCGCCGATTTCGGCGCGGGCGAGGGGTGTGCCGGTGCGCGGGTCGCGTCCGCCGTCCTCCCAGCGGTGCCAGAACAGCCAGGTCTGGGGAATGTGGGCATTGAGATCCGGGGGCAGGTAGTTGCCCCGGCCGGCGATGGTCGCGAGGGCCAGCCGGCAGACCCGGCGACATTCCTTCCAGAGGGCCTGGATTTCGGCGGGTTTGAGTGTGCCGGCACGGCGCCGGGGATGGATTGAGGCCCGCCACAGGATCTCATCGGCCATCCAGTTGCCGATGCCGGGGAAGCGCTCCTGCATGAGCAGCACGGCCTTGATCGGGGCGCGGCCGCGGCGTTGCAGGAAGCCGGCAACGGCGTCCACGGTGAACGCGGCGGACAGGATGGGCGGGGCGATCTTGGTCCACCACGCGGGGGCAGCAGGGCCGTGGTGAAATTGGACGCGGCCAAACATCCGCGGGTCGGAAAACACGAGGCTCACTTGGGCGGTCTTGAGGACCAAGTGGTCGTGCTTGAGCGGCGTGTAACCGGCGGCCTCGGCGCGGAGTTCACCGCTCATGCCGAGGTGCACCCCGACCCAGGCGCCGCCACTGAAACGGAAGAGCATCTGTTTTGCCTGCGCCTCGGAGGAGAGATACTTGGCCCCGGTGAGCGCGCGCTGGATCGCGACGGGGCGGGTGCCGCGGAAGATCTTCGCCGCCGGATGTAGCTGGACGGACTTGATGCGCTGGCCGACGGCCGCCTGGGCCCAGCGTTTGCGGAAGAATTCAACCTCGGCGAATTCGGGCATGGGATCGGATTAGTTGCCCTCGGAACACGCGGAACGCAACTGGGCCGGAGGGGGATCTATTTCCGTGTATTCCGTGGGCCCACTCAGGTTAGCGTCGCGGCGAATTCGCTGAAGCTGGAATAAATGGGAATCTGATGCGCGGCGATCTCGGGCAGGGTGGCCGGATCAATTTTCCCGGTGCGAACGGCCGCGATGTTGATCTGGGCCGCGAGCGCGGCGCCGATGTCTGCGGCCGAATCGCCCACCATCCAGCACTGGGCGGGGTCGAGGCGGTGCGCGGCGATCTGCTCGAGGATGAAACGCGGCGAGGGCTTGCGGTAGTGGACGGGCTGGCCGGGCGCCTCGGGGGCGATGCCCACGGCGTCGAAGAGCGGCGAGCCGAGGTCGAGCAGTTCCTCCATGCGGGCGTTGACGCGGAGGGTGTCGTCGAGGGTGTGCAGTCCGCGGCCGATGCCGGACTGGTTGGTGAGGAGGAAGAGTTTGTACCCGAGGGAGCGTGCGCGGCGGAGGCCCGCGGCGGCGCCGGGAATGAGTTCCACGCCGGCGGGATCGGCCAGGTAGACCTGGTCGATGATCAGCGTCCCATCGCGGTCGAGGAACAGAGCTCGGCGATTTTCGATTTTCAATTTTTGAGTTTCAATTTCCAAGCGAAGGGTCGGCGGGAATTTGCGGCTTGGACCGCTGACAACCGCCGGCGCGACGAACTACTGTTCGTGGGCGACGTAGGCGGTGAGTTCGGCGGGCGTGACGGTGGCGGTGCCAATCTTGCCGACGACAACGCCCGCGGCGGCGTTGGAGAAATGGGCGGCGTCCTCAAGCTTCGCGCCGGCCGTGAGGGCGAGCACGAGCGCGGCGAGGGAGGTGTCACCGGCGCCGGAAACGTCGAAGACCTCGCGGGCGGCGGTGGGGATGATTTTCTTCACGCAGCCGTTTTCGCTGAGCAGCATGCCATCTTCACCGAGCGTAATGACGAGATGCTTGGTCGCGTAGAGCGTGTGCAGCTTGGCGCAGACCTCGGTGTCGGGGAAGGGCGTGTGCGGCAGGATCTTGATGCCGGCGAGTTGAAGCGCCTCGCGCTTGTTGGGGGTGATGAGGTCGAGGCCCTTGAACGTGAGGTGGCGGCGCGGCTTGGGGTCCAGCGCGATGAATTTACCGGCGGCGCGGGCGAGTTTGGCCAAGCGCGCGATGACCTCGTTGTTGAGGATGCCCTTGGCGTAGTCCGAGATGATGACGGCGTCGCAGGCTTCGATTTGCCCGGCCAGCAGCGCTTCCGCCTGGTTGGGAGAGACATGGTAGTCCGCCGGCGGGGATTCCCGATCGATGCGGCAAACCTGATGCCGGTCCACCATCACGCGGGTCTTCACGATGGTCTGGCCCTTGCCGGGGGTGGAAAGGGTAAGGATGCCGCTCCCCGATAGTTTCTTGCGCAGGGTGGCGCCCACATCGTCCGCCCCGAAATATCCCGCCACGGTGCACTTGGCCCCCAACGCGACGAGGTTCAGGGCGACGTTGCCAGCCCCGCCGGCGGTGGTGGTTTCGTGGTCAACGTTGACGACCGGAACCGGCGCCTCGGGCGACAGGCGGGTCGCATTGCCCCAGATGTAGCGGTCGAGCATCACGTCGCCGACGACGAGGATGCGCAGTTTCGCGATATCCTTAAGCAGACGCGGAAGGTTTTTTATCTGAGTTCCCATTCGTAGTGGTATTTGGAAAGCATTTTGGCGCCGCGGTCGGTGACCTGCACGACGTCCTCGATCCGGCAGCCGCCCAGGCCGGGGTAGTAGAGGCCGGGCTCGACGGTCACGACGGCGCCCTTCTGGAGTCGCATGGAAACGGCGGGGCTCAGGCGCGGCATCTCGTGGACGGCGAGGCCGAGGCCATGACCGGTGCCGTGGAAGTAGCCGACCGAGCCGTTCTTGGTGTGCTTGGTCTTGTAGCCGGCCGCGACGAAGGTGGCGGCGACCGTTTGGTGCACCTTCTGGCCGTCCACGCCAGTGCGGATCATCCGGATCGCGGCGAGCTGGGCGGCGCGGACCGTGGCGACGAGCCGGCGCTGGGCGTCACTGGCCCGGCCGCGCAGGAAGGTGCGGGTCATGTCGCCGTAATATCCGGTGGCGGTGACGCTCGGAAAAATGTCGAGGATGATGAGCTCGTTCGGGCGGAGCGGGCCGGTGCCGCGGTTGTGCGGATCGCAGGCCTGGTCGCCGCCGGCGACGATGGTGTTGAGGGAGGAGCCGCCCTCGCGCAGGATGGCGCTCTCGATGGCGAACTTCAGGACCTCGGACGTGAGCGGTTTACCGGCGTAGCGGAGGGTGCGGCCCTTCGGGCGCGACGCGCGCAGGATGGCCTCGGCGGCGGCGAAGCCGACGGAGCTGAGGCGGTTGCCCTCGCGGATGGCGGCGGCCTCGGCGTCGGACTTGATCTCGCGCTCGGGAAACATCGGTCCGCCGGCGGGCTCGAGGCGCAGGCCGAGGGCGCGGAGCTTCAGGAAGAGGGCAACGGGAAAATCATCCGGCACCCGGAAGCCGCGCAGGCGGTAGGCGCGGGCGAGCTCGGCGATGACCTCGGGGATGCCGACCTTGCGACGGGGCCAGCGGGCGACGGCGCGGGCGTGCCAGTCGGCGAGGGGCAGGACGGTGTCGAAGGTGCGGGCCTTCTTGACCCGGCCGAACTCGAGTGCGTTTTGGACGCAGAAACGCTTATGGCCGATGCCGAAGCTGATGAACGGGTCCGGCACGCCGACGCGGCTGAAATAGAGCTGGTCGGAGCTCGTGGCGGTGTCGGCGTAGAGGAGGGGAGGAAGCGGGGAGGAGGCCACGGCGGAGAGAGAGGTTGAACTGGGGGGCGCGGGTGATTAGCCAACGAGTCTGTGAAAAACGCAAATCTGGTTTCTCTGGTCGGTTGCGGGCTGGCCCTGCTGCTGGCGGCGGGCTGCGGGGCGAAGGCGCCCGAGCCGGTGGCGGTGGTCAAGACGGTCGCGGATTATTTTCCGATCAAGGTGGGGGACCAGATGGTGCGCATGCAGCTCGCAGTGCTGCCGCAGGAGCAGGAGCGCGGACTGATGGAGCGGCGCGATCTGGCGCCGGACCAGGGCATGATCTTTGTCTACCGCTCGGCCCAGCAGATGACATTCTGGATGCACAACACGCCCACGGCGCTCGATATCGGGTATTTCAACGCCGCCGGCGAACTCGTGGAAATCTACCCGATGCTGCCCTACGACGAGAAGACGGTCGCGTCGCGCAGCCGGGACCTGAAATTTGCGCTGGAGATGAACCTGAACTGGTACCGCGACCATGGCGTGAAACCGGGCGCGCGGCTTGACCTCACGGCACTGGCCGAGGCGTTGAAGGCGCGGGATATCGATCCCAAGAAACTCAGGTTGGAGGAGTGATTGGGCGGATCCTTTGGGGATGCGGCCAGGGCGCCGTGGCCCCGTTTAAAACCTAACGCGTTAGGGTCAACGCGTTCCAGCTCCAATCCGAGGCCGAGCAGCTTCAGTCCTTCGGAATCTCGTTGTTGGTCCGGAGCACGATGACGGGCTCCTTGGTTTTCACCCAGAGCTCGGCTTCCTTGTAGTGCTTCGCGGGCACGCACTCGAAGGCCTCGCCGACGGTCTTGACCGGCAGCAGGCGGCCTTTTTTCGAGGCGTTGAAATCGTAGGCGGCCTTGAAGACGCGGTCGGGCGTGGTCGAGGGGCTGACGCCGTCCGGGATCTGTAGCACCCAGCCGGTGAAATCCATCTTGGGCAGCTTCCCCTCGGGGTCGGACACGACGATGACGTACTGCTTCTTGACCGCCGGCGGCTTCTCCTCGTCACCGGGGTCGGGTTGGACGGCGAGGTTCATCTCCTCCATCACCCGCCGGAGCACGGCGGGGTCGATCTGGTTCTTTTTGAGGATCTCGGCGACTTTGCTGACGTCAATTTTCGGCATGGTGTTTTCCGTTTAGGGGACCACGAATGGACACGAATGAACCGGAATGTAAAGGCGGCGCATGGCTGAGGAATATTTTGACGTAGTAAACGAGCGCGATGAGCCCGTTGGCCGGGCCCCGCGCCGGGAAGTCCATGCGCGCAAATTGTGGCATCGGGCGGTGCATATCCTGGTGTTTGACGCGGCCGGCCGGATTTTTCTCCAGAAACGCTCCATGAAGAAGGATATGTCGCCGGGCCTCTGGGATTCCTCCTGCGCGGGCCACGTGGATGCGGGCGAGGACTACGATGCCGCGGCGGTGCGGGAATTGGGTGAGGAGCTGGGCCTCCAGCTGGCGGAGACGCCCGAGCGGTGGCTGCGGCTCGAATCGCGGCCCGAGACCGGCTGGGAATTCTGCTGGGTTTACCGGCTGACTCATGAGGGGCCGTTTACGTTGCACCCGGAAGAAATCGAGACGGGCGAATGGCTGACGATGGACGAAGTACGGCGGCGCCTGGCGAATCAGCCGGAGCAGTACTGCTCAGCGTTTAGGCTGATCTGGTCGCTGACGGACGTAGGGCGGTAAGACGAACGCAAGCCACCTCGGAAAAGGCCGGCCAGAGACCCCGCCTTACCTCTGCTCCGTCGCCGGGCGGTCAATGGCGGGATTGCGGGGGCCGGGCTCGTAATACGACGGGCCGTTACCGGTCACGCGCCGTCCGGTGATCTTGCCGGGGCCGCTGTTTTCGCTGAGGCGCTTGATCTCCTCAAACTGCTTGGTGGAGATAAGCCGGCGGGGGACGCGTTTTTCGGCCTCGTAGACGAGGCGTTCGCGATCCTCGTCATCGGGCGAGTAGGGCAGCCACGACGAATGGTGGCCCTGATGCCTGGTCCACTCGATGTTGCCGCCATGCACGACGGCACTGATCTGAAATTTTCCCGCCTCGGGGTCTTTGCGCCACCAGCCGAACTCGATGCTCATGGGTGAATTAGATGGATTGCCGCGTCGTCCCGCAAGGCGGGACTCCTCGCAAGGACAAATTAGGCCAGCGCAAACTCCGCCACGGTCCGGCCCAGCCGGAGCTCACCGCGTTTTTCGGTGATGCGGCGCAGCGTCAAGCGGTCGGGCGTCACGTCGATGACGCAGCCGCCGAGCGGCGGGCAGAATGAGCCGGTGTTGAGGACGGTCACGCCCTCCCGGTGCCAGACACCCGGGTGGTGGATGTGGCCGATGATGGTGAAACGCGCCGCCGGGCGATGGCGGCGGGTCAGGTTCGCCGCAAGGCCGGGGCCGCGGCGCCACGCGCGGAGCACGCGCAGGACGCGGTCGGGCGGCCAGACGGTGTCCATCA
>QQNC01000010.1 GCA_003402695.1 Verrucomicrobiota bacterium
CCGGACGGGGCTTTCCGCGGCTGGAGCTGACCAGCTGGACTATCGGCGCGCCGTTGACCGAGGTCATCCAGGCCAGGTGGAAAAAGGAACTCGGCATCGACGTCACCCTCGTCACCCGCGAAGCCCGCGTCCACGTCGCCGCGTTGCGCGATGGCCACTACGACATCGGCTTCATCACCGCCATCCCGGACGTGGCCGACCAGGCGAACCTGCTCGACGACTTCACCACCAGCTCACCCGGCAACTACCCGCACTGGAACGACGCCCGTTACGACGCCCTCGTGGCCCAGGCCGCATGCACGCCCGACCCCACGCTTCAGGCCAGCTACCAGCGGGAAGCCGAGACCCGGTTGCTTGAGGCCGGCCCGCTCGCCCCGCTCTATTTCAACGCGACCAACTGGCTCATGAACCCCAAGGTTCGGGGCTGGCATCAGGACGCGTTTTGGACACGATTCTACCAAGATGTCTACCTCCATGAAGACTAGGCTCCTCCTCCTCACCGCCGCCTGCGCCATGACGCTCGCCTTGGCGACCACGCCTCCCGCCGCACCGACTCCGTCCGCCACCCTGCCCGCCGTAGTCCCGGCGAAGGCGGGCCGCATGCTCGAGCGGGCCAAGATGCTGGCCTCCGACGAATTCGAGGGCCGCGCCCCCGCGTCACCCGGCGAGGAAAAGACCGTCGCCTACCTCGTCAGCGAGTTCAACAAAATGGGCCTCGAGCCCGGCAACCCCGACGGCACCTATATCCAGGACGTGCCGCTGGTGGGCATCACGTCCACCCCCACACTCGCGTTCACCGTCGGCGGCAAAGCCATGCCGATGACGCCTATCAACGACTACGTCGGCTTCACCACCCGTGTCGTGAAACACCTCGAGCAGAAGGACAGCGACGTCGTGTTCGTCGGCTACGGCGTCGTCGCCCCCGAGTACAATTGGGATGACTACAAGGGCGTGGACGTGCGCGGCAAGACCGTCGTCATGCTCGTCAATGACCCCCCGGTCCTCGACCCCAAGACCGGCCAGCTCGACCCGAAGGTCTTCGGCGGCAAAGCCATGACCTACTACGGTCGCTGGATGTACAAGTACGAGATCGCCGCCGCCAAGGGCGCCGCCGCCTGCATCATTGTGCATGAGACCATCCCCGCCGCCTATCCCTACGCGGTCGTCGTCGCGAGCAACAGCCGCGAAAACTTCACCCTCCGCACGCCCGACGGCAACGCCGGCAACATCGCGCTCAACGGCTGGTTCACCCTCGAGGCCGCCCAACGCCTCTTCGCCGCCTGCGGCCAGGACTATTTCAAGCTCAAGCAGGCCGCCGTCAGCCGCGACTTTCATCCGGTCGCGCTCGGGGCCAAGGCCGCGTTCACCGTGGACACTACCCTCCGCAACGTGGACTCGAAGAACGTCGTCGCGAAGCTCACCGGGTCCGACCCCATGCTCAGCCATGAGTATGTCGTTTACTCCGCGCATTGGGACCATCTCGGCCGCAACGCCGCCCTGAGCGGCGACCAGATTTACAACGGCGCCGATGACAACGCCTCCGGCGTCGCGCTGCTGCTCGAGGTCGCAAACTCGTTCGCCGCGCTGCCCGCCGCGCAGCACCCGAAGCGCACCGTGGTCTTCCTCTCGATCACCGCCGAGGAAAAGGGCCTGCTCGGCTCGCGCTTCTACGCCCGCAACCCGCTCTACCCGCTCGACCACACCCTCGCCAATGTGAACACCGACGGCGCGAACTACTACGGCCGCACGGGCGACGTGCGCATCATCGGCCTGGGCGCGTCCACGCTGGACGATGACGCCACAGAGGTGGCCAAGAACCAGGGCCGCACCATCACGCCGGACCAGGCGCCGGAAAAAGGCAGTTACTACCGCAGTGACCATTTCGAGTTCGCGAAGCTCGGCGTGCCCGCGATCTACGTGAAGCGCGGCCTCAACTACGTCGGCCAGCCCGCCGGCTGGGGCGTGAAGTTCGAGGCCGAGTTCGACCTGAAGGATTACCACAAGGTCACCGATGAGGTGAAACCCGACTGGACCTTCGCGGGCGGTGCGCAGGACGCGGAATTCCTCACCCAGTTGATCACCCGCGTGGCCAACACCGACACCTGGCCCACCTGGCGGCCCGGCAACGAGTTCAAGGCCAAGCGCGACGTGATGATGGCGGAAAAGAAACCGTAATCCGTTCCGAAGTCAGGTGGTCGTCAATGGCCATCGCGACGCTTGGCGCCGGCCGGTGACCAACGACCACCCGAAGGCGTGCGGCTTGGCCTTCCAGTTGCGTTCCAGACGGCGTGAAATCCTCGCCCTATTTCCCGGGCGCCACGCCCCTTGTGAGACGATGAACGCGATTCTGGCCCGGAAGGGGCCCCATGCTCCGCTGTATCGGGCGAACCTTGGCTACCTGCTCCGCACGTCCGTGCACGGCTGGCGGAGCAACCGACCGCGCGCCGTTGTCTGGCGCCCGCTCTGGCTCGAACCCACCAAGTAATCCACCAAGCCGCTTGCGCCGGGCCCGCGCCTCCCTCTCCTGTTCACCATGCGGACCCGTCTCACCCTGCTCCTGGCCGTCGCCACCCTGCTCGGCTCCGGCTGCGCCAAGAAGGAAGCCGCCCTCACCGCCAACTCCGGCAGCAACCCCACCCCGCGCAAGGTCCTCCACTTCGGCAACGGCACCGAGCCGCAGGACATCGACCCGGCCATTGTCACCGGCACGCCGGAATACCGGCTGCTCCAGACCTTCTCCGAGGGCCTCGTGAGCGAGGACCCCGATATGCAGATCATCCCCGGCGCCGCCGAGCGCTGGGAGATCTCACCCGACGGCCTGACGTACACCTTTCACCTGCGCGCCGACGGCAAGTGGTCCAATGGCGACGGCGTCACCGCCCAGGATTTCGTGGCCACCTATGAACGCATGCTGAACCCCGTGCTCGCCTGCCAGTACGCCTACATGCTCTACAACCACGTCGTGGGCGCGAAGGCCTTCTATGACGGCAAGACCACCGACTTCTCCACCGTCGGCCTGAAGGCGCGGGATGCCCGCACCCTCGTGGTCACGCTGACCCAGCCCGCCCCGTTCCTCCTCCACGCCATGAACCACTACGCATGGTACCCCGTGCACATCGCCACGGTGAAAAAATTCGGCGGCCTCACCCAGCGCAGCACGGCCTGGACGCGCCCCGGGAACTACGTCGGCAACGGCCCGTACGTGCTCAAGAAGTGGATCCCCAACCAGATCATCGTGGCCGAGCGTTCCCCGACCTACTGGGACCGGGCCCGTGTGAAGATTGATGAGATCGACCTCTACCCGATCGAACTCGCTGACACCGAGGAGCGCATGTTCCGCACCGGCCAGCTCGATGTCACCAACGAGGTTCCCCTCACCAAGCTCGCCGTCTACCGCCGCGAGCATCCCGAGTCCGTTCACGTCGATCCCTATAACGGACTGTATTTTTACCGCTTCAACGTGCAGCGGAAGCCGTTCGACGACGTCCGCGTGCGCCGCGCCCTCGCCCTGGCGATCGACCGCGAGAGCCTGGTGAAAAACGTCACCCTCGCCGACGAGACGCCCGCCTATAATTTTGTCCCGCAGAACCTCCTCGGCTACCGCAGCGAGCACACGTTCAAGGCCGACCTGACCGAGGCGCGCCGGCTGCTGGCGGCGGCGGGCTACCCGGACGGCCGGGGCTTCCCGCGCGCCGACCTGCTCTACAACACGCTCGAGAAGCACAAGACCATCGCCGAGGCGCTCCAGCAAATGTGGGTGAAGAACCTCGGCATCAACATCACCCTCGTGAACGAGGAGTGGAAGGTCTACATCGACGACCAGCATTCGCGGAATTTCCAGTTCCAGCGCGCGGGCTGGATCGCCGACTACATTGATCCGCACGTGTTCTTCGACCTCTGGGAAACCGGCGGCGGCAACAACGACAGCAACTGGGGCAACGCCGAATACGATCGTCTCCTGCACACCGCGCTCGGCGCGCCCAACAACCCCGCCCGGTACGCCATCTATCAGAAAATGGAGCAGATCCTCATCGCTGAGATGCCGGTGCTGCCGCTTTTCAACTACACCCGCGCCCGCCTGATCAGCCCCCGGGTGAAGGGTTTCTACAGCACGCCCCTCGACAACTACCCGTGGAAATACGCCGATCTGGCGCCTTGATACCGGTGGGGTGCGACGTGTGCCGCGTCAGTCGCGACGTTTTTACTTCTTCCTTCTTAATTCTTAATTCTTACTTTCCAGCTCGTGCTTCGTTTTATCGCCCGCCGCCTCCTCGAGACGATTCCGGTCCTCTTCATCATCGTCACGGCGACGTTCTTCATGATCCGCTTCGTGCCGGGCGGACCGTTCACGGCGGAAAAGGCCGTCACGCCCGAGGTCATGCGCAACCTCGAGCGGGCCTACAACCTCGATCAGCCCCTCTGGCGGCAATATGCGGGCTACCTCGGCAAGGTCGTCTTCCACGGCGACCTCGGCCCGTCGTTCAAATACCCCAACCGCACCGTCAACGAGATCATCGCCGACAAGCTTCCCGTCTCCCTCGAACTCGGCGCCATCTCGCTCGCCCTCGCCCTCGCCGTCGGCCTGCCCCTCGGCGTCCTGGCCGCCATCAAACGCAACACCTGGCTCGATTACCTCTGCTCCTCCGTCGCGATGATCGGCATCTGTGTGCCCACCTTCGTGCTCGGCCCGCTGCTCGTCCTCACGTTCGCCATCCACTACGGCTGGTTCAACGCCTCCGGCTGGTACGGCCCCATCGACCGCGTCCTCCCCAGCCTCACCCTCGGCTGCGTCTACGCCGCCTACGTCGCCCGCCTCACCCGCGGCGGCATGCTCGAGGTGCTCAATCAGGATTACATCCGCACCGCGCGCGCCAAGGGCGCCTCCGAGGTCCGCGTCATTTTCCGCCACGCCCTCCGCGGCGGGCTCCTCCCCGTGGTATCCTTCCTCGGCCCCGCCATCGCCGGCATCCTCACCGGCTCGTTCGTCATCGAGACCATCTTCCAGATCCCCGGCCTCGGCCGCGAGTTCGTCAACAGCGCCTTCAACCGCGACTACACCCTCGTCCTCGGCACCGTCATCCTCTACGCCGCGCTGCTCATCGGCCTCAACCTCGTCGTGGACATCGTCCAGGTCTGGCTCAACCCGAAGCTGAAATTCGAATGATTTTTTGGCCGCGCATCATGCGAACCTCCACGAATCCCGGCCTTTAATTTCACGCCCATACGTATTATTCGCAGGCAAAATCCGATGGTCTCCCTCTCCGAAAAAAACCTCCCCTCCGCCGACGTCACCCCCGACCAGCTCGAGCAGGGCTCGTCGCTCTGGCACGACGCCTGGGCGCGGCTCCGCAAAAACCAGCTGGCCGTGGCCGGCGGTCTCGTGCTGCTCGTGCTCACACTCCTTTGCGTCGGCGGCCCGTGGTTCTCCCAGACCTACCAGGACCAGAACCTCGACCTCGGCGCCACCCCGCCCGGCGCAGCGCACTGGCTCGGCACCGACACCCTCGGGCGCGACCTGTTCGCCCGCCTCCTCTACGGCGGCCGCATTTCCATCATGGTCGGCCTCGTCGCCACCTTCGTCGCCCTCACCATCGGCGTAACCTACGGCGCCGTCGCCGGTTTCCTCGGCGGCAAGACCGACCGCGTCATGATGCGCATCGTGGACATCATGTACGCCCTGCCCTTCACGATTTTCGTGATCCTGCTCATGGTGTTCATGAAGGAACCCTCCGAAAAGCTCGACGGCTGGCTGCGCGGCACGCTGCACCTCGAGGGCCTGCAGGGCGTGGGCAACATGGTGCTGCTCTTTGCCGCCATCGGCGCCGTCGAGTGGCTTACCATGGCCCGGATCGTCCGCGGCCAGGTACTCTCCATCCGGCGCATGGAGTTCATCGAGGCCGCCCGCTCCCTCGGCTACGGCCGTCGCCGGATCATCTTCCGCCACATCATCCCCAACGTCCTCGGGCCCATCATCGTGTACGCCACGCTCACCGTGCCCGCCGTCATGATGCTCGAGGCTTTTCTCAGCTTTCTCGGCCTCGGGGTGCAGCCACCGATGAGTTCGTGGGGCGCCCTGATCAAGGACGGGGCGGAAAAAATGGAGGAGTTCTGGTGGCTCCTCGTCTTCCCCGGCAGTGTCTTCTCCCTCACGCTCTTTTCGCTCAATTTCCTCGGGGACGGCCTACGGGACGCCCTCGATGTGAGGGCATCAAATGATTGAAGGCGGAACCCGCCCTCCTCAGCGTGCTCTAAGTCGCCGCCGATGAAACGTTTTCTCCCCTACCTGAAATACCTCCGCGGGCACCGCACCTACCTGGTGTTCGCCCTGGTCTGCGGCGCGATCAGCGGCCTGGTCTTCGGCCGCGGCCTGCCCGTGGTCATCAACAGCGTCTTCCCCCGCATCTTCACCGACGGCCCGCGCACCCTCCCGGCCATCGAGATCATCGGCTACGCCCTGCTGATCCCCCTGATTTTCCTGATCCGCGCGGTCACGCAGTTCCTCAACAACTATTTCATGAGCCGCTGCGGCATCGGCGTGCTGGAGGCGATCCGGGTCGAACTCTACCGCAAGCTCCAATACCTGCCCCTCAGCTACCTCGGCAAAAACCGCACCGGCGACCTGCTCTCGCGCCTCACCGCCGATACCCAGGTCGTCCAGCAGACCATCACCAGCAGCGCCAGCGACCTCGTCATCCAGCCGCTCACCCTCGTGGGCGCCATGAGCTTCCTCGCGACCATCGCCTTCCGCTACGACGGCGCCCTGATGTTCCTCGGCTCGCTCGCCATCATCCCCGTCTGCGTCCTGCCCGTCCGCTACGTCGGCAAAAAACTTCTCAAGCGGGCCGACGAAAACCAGCGCCTGCTCGGCGACATTTCCGACCTCGCCAACCAGAACCTGATGGCCGCCCGCGAGGTCCGCGCCTTTGGCCTCGAGGAAAAGGAGGTCGATATCTTCCAGCGTACCACCCGGCGCCTCTTCCTCGTCCAGATGAAGGTAGTGAAATACTCCCAGGTACTCTCGCCCTCGATCGAGGTCATCGCCTCGCTCGGCATCGCCTTCTCGCTGTTCTACGCGTATCGCGCCGGCCTGTCGCTCGCCGTCTTCACCTCCATCCTCACCGCCCTGTTCGCCTGCTACGAGCCCGTCAAGAAGCTCGGCGCCCTTCACAGCCAGTTCACCCGCGGCACCGCCTCGCTCAACCGGATCGAGGAGGTCCTCCATGAGCCCGTGACGATCACCGATCCCGCCGCGCCCGTGTACGTCGGCCGGCTTCGCGGCGACATCGCCTTCGGGGGGGTCAGCTTCGCCTACCAGTCCGGCGAACCCGTCCTTCACGGCTTGCGGGTCGCCATCCCCGCCGGGACCGTCTGCGCCCTCGTCGGCCCCAGTGGCGCCGGCAAGACCACCTTCGCCAACCTCGTCCCGCGCTTCTACGAGGCCACCGCCGGCTCGGTCTCCATCGACGGCCACGACGTGCGCGCGATGAAACTCGCCGACCTCCGCCGCAACATCGCCGTCGTCTCGCAGGACCCGGTTCTCTTCAACGACACCATCTACAACAACCTCCTGCTCGGCCGCACCGACGCCACCCGCGACGAGGTGATCGCCGCCGCCCTTGATGCCCACGCCGACGACTTCATCCGCACCCTGCACAACGGCTACGAAACCGTCGTCGGCGAGCGCGGTTCGCTCCTCTCCGGCGGCCAGAAGCAGCGCCTGGCCCTCGCCCGCGCCTTTCTGCGCAACGCCCCCATCCTGATTCTCGACGAGGCGACGTCCGCCCTCGATTCCCAGAGCGAGCAGTTCATCCAGGAAGCCCTGCAGAAGCTCGTCGTCGGCAAGACCGTGCTGATCATCGCGCACCGCTTCAGCACCATCCGCGACGCCTCGATGATCCTCGTGTTCGACCGCGGCCAGATCGCCGCCACCGGCACCCACGCCCAGCTTTACGCGGCGAACCCTCTCTACAAGTCGCTCTACGACCGCCAGTCCGGCGCCACCTGACGCATGGCCGAGTCCGCGCCCAGCCTCCTCGTCATTCGCCGCCGCTACCTCGGCGACATCGTCCTGCTCGGCAGCGTCCTCCGCAACCTGCGCCTCCACTGGCCCGCCGCCCGGATCACCGTGCTGACCGAGGCCGCGTACGCCGGGATCCTCCCGCTCAACCCCGATGTGGATGCCGCGCTCGCCTTCCCCCGCCACCTCAGCAACTGGCCGGGCTTCATCCGCACCCTGCGTCGCGCGCGCTACACGCACGTCCTCGATTTCGACAACACGGAGAAAACCGCCCTCGTTTCCCGGCTGAGCGGCGCCGCCGTCCGCGCCACCTTCAACCGCGAGCTCATCACTTTCCGCTTCGGCTGGTTCTACACCCACGTGGCAAAGGTCGCGAACGACTTCTACGACTCGCACCACATTACCGAGACCTACCTCGCGCTCCTGCCCGCCCTCGGCGTGCCCGTCGCCTCGCGCGAGGTCCGCCTCGTCCCGCGCCCCGCCGACTTGGCCGCCATCGCCGCCTGGGCCGGCACCGGGCACCCGACCTACGCGGTGCGGCCGCCCCGCATCCTGCTCCACCCCGGCAGCCGCAGCCTGTTCCGCCTCTGGCCGGTCGAGCGTTTCGCCGCCGTCTGCGACCGCCTCCAGGAAAAGCTCGGCGTGCAGGTCTTCGTCGTGGCCGGCCCGGGCGAGCAACAGCTCGTGGAGCAGATCCGCTCGCACGCCAAGTTTCACCTCGTCGCGATCACCCAACGTTTCACCGTCGGCCAGTTCGCCGCCATGGTGGCCCAGTTCAACCTACTCCTCTGCCACGACAGCGGTCCCATGCACGTCGCCGCCGCGGTCGGCACCCCCGTCGTTGCCCTCTTCGGTTCGCAGAACGCCACCATCTGGCGCCCGCTCGGGTCCCGTCAGACCGTGCTCCAAACGACCCTCCCCTGCGCCTGTCTGGGTGCGGTCACACCGACAAACTGCGAGCAGGGCAACTCCTACCGCAGCTACTGCGTGCGCCAAATCACCGAGGACCAGGTCTTCAACGCGATCGCGGGCCAGCTGGCGGTGAAGTAGGATATTCGAGCCCGACCAAGGCCGATCGCAAAAACGCAAAAGGTCGAAAACGCGAAACCCGATCTCACGAATTTTCGCGTTTTCGACCTTTTGCGTTTTTGCGATGGAATTTCCGTATCCTGGCTTCCTGGCTTCACCCTAAATCATCCGTTCCCGCGTTCTACATCCGGAACGCGATGATCGTGTTCGCCACACCCACGATCTCGGCGAACTGGCCGGCCTTGATCGCCTCGAAGATTGCCTGCGTCACTCCGCTGGCCCGGCTGCCGAAGTCGTGAAATGCGATTACGCCGCCGCGCTTCACGTACGGTGCCCACGCCGCGATGTCCGCCTTGCACGCCTCGTACGAGTGGTCGCCATCAATAAAGATCAGGTCGATCGCCCCGCGCCGCGCCCCCAGCGTCTGCGCCGCCTTGAGCGAATCGCTCACCACCGGCTCGGCGCGCGCCGCCAGCCCCAGCGCCGCGAAGTTACGCGTGAAAATCTCCAGCGTGCTGGCCGCGCCGAGCTGCTGGAAGTGTCGGTTGTACCACGCCGCGTCCTCGCCGCAGGTCGAGAGGCCCTGGAAATTATCCACGGCCAGGATCTTCGCCGCCGGGCCCTGCAGACCCGCCGCGAGGAAGCACGTCGACGCCCCCATCCACGAGCCCACCTCAACCACCTGCGCATCCACCGGCGCGTCGCTCGCCAACTGGTAGAGAAAACCGCGCTCAGGAAAGCTGCCCATGTCGTCCGTCTTGAAGTGCCGCGCCACGCGGCGGAACTCGTCCCAGTTCAAATCCGGCCGGCGTTTCCGCGCGCCGCGCAGGTAACGGCCGCATTTCTGGGCGAAGCGGAGGTCGCGCACGAGAGGCCAGTGCTTGAAAGCCATGCCATGAATCCACGCCATGCGCCGCCGGGCGGGAAGCTTTTTCTTTGCGGGCGGCGCGCCAGCCGGCATGAACTTGACCTGTCCGCATGACTTCCCCGGCCGGCCCCCTTCAACTCACCGTCGCGATTCCGACGTATAATCGCGCGGATTTCCTGCGCCAAACCCTCGCCGGCCTCGCCCGACAGGACTTCCCGCGCGGCTCCTTCGAGGTCCTCGTCATCGACAATAATTCCACGGACCACACCCGCGCCGTCGTCGCGGAGTTCGCCGGGTCGACTCCCGCCCCGCGGTACCTGCTCGAGACGAAACAGGGGCTCGATCACGCCCGCAATCGCGCCATCTCCGAGGCGCGCGGCGACATCCTCGTCTTCGCCGACGACGACATCCTCATGTCGCCCGACTGGCTCACCCAACTGGTTGCACCCCTGTTCACCGATTCCGCCCACCGCGTGGGCGCCGTCGGCGGCGAGGTGATTCCGGTCTTCCCCGACGGCCTGCCGCCATGGGTCGCCGAGTGGCACGCCCCGCTCGCCTTCCGGGCGGACGCCGGCCCGCTGATCGCGAAGGACTCCCCAATGGGCGCCAATCTCGCCTTGCCGAAGTGGGTGTTTGAAAAACTCGGTCTCTTCCACACCGCCCTGGACCGCGCCGCGGGCAATTATTTTTCCGGCGGTGACAGCGAGATGATCCGGCGCGTGCGCGCCGCCGGCCTCGAGGTGTGGTTCGCCCCCGCCGCCGCCGTGCAACACCAGATGCCCGCCAGCCGCACCACATTCCGCTACGCCTCGCGGCATGCCTTCGACTCGGCCCGCTCCCGAGTGATCGACCGGGCCGGCCAGCCCGGCGCCGCCGCCTATTTTTTCGGCCGCTTCCTCGGCAACCTCGGCAAGACCCTCGGCTTCGCCCTGCTGGCCCTGCTCAATTTCCTCATCGCCCGACCCGGCGAAGCGAAAAAAGCCCTCGTCCGCGCCTGGCGGTCCTGTGGCTACCTGTACCAAATCCCGCGCTCGCTCGTGGGGAAGATTTAGTCTTCATCACTCCCGTGCCCGCCCCGCTGCCGCTCTCCGTCGTCATCATCGCCAAGAACGAGGCGCAGACCCTCCCGCGCTGCCTCGCCAGCGTGTCCGGCTGGGTCAGCGAGACCGTGGTCGCGCTGAACAACACCACCGACGGCAGCGACACCCTCGCCCGCGACCTCGGCGCGCTCGTGCACAACCTGCCGTGGTCGGGCTACCGCGACACGAAGAACGCCGCCCTCGCCCTCGCGAAACAGCCGTGGGTGCTCTCGCTCGATGCCGACGAGGAAGTCTCACCCGCGCTGCGCGCCGCCCTCACCGCGTTTTTCGCCCGCGCCGACCACGACTCGTTTGCCGGCGCCCGTTTCCCGCGAAAAGTCTGGTTCATCGACCGCTGGATCACCCACGGCGACTGGTACCCCGACCTCAGCCTGCGCCTGCTCCACGTCGGCCGCGCCCGTTGGGGTGGCGATGCCTTTGTCCACGAGAAGGTCGAGTGCGACGGTCCCATCGCGACGCTCACCGGCGACCTGCACCATTATTCGTTTCCGACGCTCGCGAGCCACGTCGCGAAGATCAATCCCTTCGCCGACCTCTTCGTCCGTCAGCAGCAGGCCAAGGGGGGGAAGTTCTCCCTCTTCGCCGCGATCTTCCGCCCGTTCTGGCGCTTCTTCCGCGCGTACGTGATCAAGCTCGGCTTCCTCGACGGCTACCCCGGCTTCTACATCGCCTGGGCCACCGCCTTCAGCGCCTTCGTCCGCTACAGCCGGCTATTCGAGGCGGAAAACCATCAGGACCCCAAACCGTGATGGCCACAACGAGACCCAAGAATCTCTTTTGCTCCGGCGCTACTCTCCATCGCGCCTATGGGCGCGCGGGCGAGACTGTTCCCAACCCCAATCTCTTCTTGTGCCTCTTCGTGGCCAACCTGCCTTGGTCTGATTCCCATGGCTGACCAGCCGCACCAGTTCAGCAAACTCGCCGAAGAGCTCGTCGGCGACCTGCGCGGGGTGCCGTTCGAGGAACCCCGCCGCCAAGTGAAGCGCAAGTCCCAGCCCCTGTCCGCCCTGATTGAGGACCTGATGGTGAAGTATCAGGTCGGCCGTCCCTCCGCCGAACAGACCATCCGCGACCACTGGGTGGAACTCGTCGGGGCCGCCAACGCCGGCTACTCCCACGCCGTCCGGATCGACAAGTCCCAGCTCCTCATCCTCGTCTCCCATTCCGTCGTCCGTAGCGAGCTGCTCCACCACCGGGCGGAAATCCTGCAACGCATCCGTCAACTGCCCGGTTGTGAGGGAGTTAAGTCGATCAACCTGCGCGCGGGATGAGGAAATTTTCGAATTTTGGATTTCGAATTACGATTGGCGGGCGCAGGCTAAACCAAGGGATACTGTTGATGTAGATAGAGTTAAGAATTACGCCCACTTTAATACCGCAATCGCTGGCGGACGCTCCAATCGAAAATAGCCGCGCCGAAGATAGCCGTGAAAAAACACTTGCCCCAGTCGGCGCGGCTCAGGATTCTATCCCCTTGCGTTAGTGGAAATCCGTCGGTTGCGGATTTCCACCATGACCGGTCCCGCACTCCGCGGGATTCAAACGGTGGCGCCGGCTCAACCGCGGGTTAAACCGCGGCGGGGCGGGTGTTACGGAGCCCGCGAGGGTTCCCTACAGTCGTGTAACCCTCAGCCTATAAACCATGCCTACAGTTGTTAAACCCGAAATCATCGCCGCCTACAAAACGCACGAAACGGACACCGGTTCTTCCGAGGTCCAGGTCGCGCTGCTGACCGCCCGGATCAATCACTTGACCGAGCACCTGCGCACGCATCGCAAGGACTTCCACTCGCGCCGCGGTCTCCTGCAGATGGCCAGCCGCCGTCGCAAGCTTCTCGATTACCTCAAGAAGCACGACCTGCCAAAGTACAGCGAACTGCTCCAGAAACTGAACCTTCGCAAATAACCAATCTAGTCACACGGGCGACCCGATCCGCGGGTCGCCCGTTGTCTTTACCGACACCCGCACCCTTCGACCGGGACATTTCCGTTTGCCGCCGCCGGCAAACCCGCCACCCGGCGGCAAACGGAAATCTCTCGCGTCAAGCCCGGGGAGACCAGGTGGGTTCCCAGTAACCAACCAACCGCGGCCCATTGGCCGCATCGGCAGTCCCCGGCATCCCGCCGGCCTCCGACCCAGCCGCAGGCCAGCCGCCTGTGCGCTGCTCAGTAACGTCCGCATCCGAAATCCGTCCGAATATGAATCAGAAACACAATGTCACCGTGCCCGGCCTCGGGCTCACGTTCTCCACCGGCTCCATCGCCCAGCTCGCTGGCGGCGCCGTCAACGTCAACGTCGGCGAGACCAACGTCCTCGTCACCGCCTGCGCCGCGACCACCATGCGCCCCGGCCAGGACTTCTTCCCGCTCACCTGCGACTACCGCGACAAGTACGCCGCGGCCGGCCGTTTCCCGGGCGGTTACTTCAAGCGCGAGGGCCGTCCTTCCGAGCGCGAGATCCTCATCTCCCGCCTCTGCGACCGTCCCTGCCGCCCGCTCTTCCCCGAGGGTTTCCTCAATGAAGTGCAGATCATCGGCACGCTGATGTCGGCCGACCTCATCAACGATTCCGATATCGCCATGGTCAACGGCGCCAGCGCCGCCCTCGCGATCTCCGACATCCCGTGGAACGGGCCGATCGGCTGCGTTCGCGTCGCCCTGATCGACGACAAGTTCGTCGCCAACCCGACGATCGAGCAGATGTACTCCTCGTCGCTCGACCTCATCTACGTCGGCAACTCGAAGGACATGCTCATGATCGAGGGCTCCGCGGACCAGATCTCCGAGGAGAAATTCATCGAGGCCCTGGCGTTCGGCCACGAGTCCATCCAGCCGATCATCAGCGCCATCAAGGAGCTCGTCTCCCTCGCCGGCAAACCGAAGGCCACCTTCAAGCTCGTCGGCGCCACCCCCGAGGCCCGCGCCATCATCGAGCGCGTCGTCCCCGCTGACCGCGTCTCCGCCGCCATCTTCGGCTTCGAAAAGAACGTCCGCTCCAACAATGTGAAGGCCCTCAAGGACGAGGCCAAGGCCGCCCTCCTCAAGGAGCTCGGCGAAGGCAAGTTCACGGATGTCGACCTCAACGTCGTGTTCGAGGACCTGCAATACAAGGCCTACCGCGCCACCGTGCTCGCCAAGGGCACCCGCTCCGACCACCGCGATGCGAAGGCGCTGCGCCCCATCAGCGCCCAGGTCGGCGTTCTCCCCCGCGTGCATGGCTCCGCCATGTTCCAGCGTGGCGACACCCAAAACATCGCCATCGTCACCCTCGGGCCGACGAAGGAAGCCCAGGACATGGACGGCCTCACCGGCGGTGCCACGTCGAAGAGCTTCATCCTCCACTACAACTTCCCGCCGTTCTCCGTCGGTGAAGCCGGCCGTTTCATCGGCCCCGGCCGCCGCGAAATCGGCCACGGCGCCCTCGCCGAGCGTTCGCTCGTCCCGGTGCTGCCCGCCGAGGACGTGTTCCCCTACTCCATCCGCGTCGTCTCCGAGATCATGGCCTCCAACGGCTCGACCTCGATGGCGTCGATCTGCGGCGGCTGTCTCGCCCTCATGGACGCCGGCGTGCCGATTATCGCCCCCGTCGCCGGCATCTCCTGCGGTCTCATGACCGAGATGGACGCCTCCGGCGCCATCACCAAGTGGACGACCATCACCGACATCCTCGGGGAGGAAGACCACTTCGGTGACATGGACTTCAAGGTTGCCGGCACGACCAAGGGTATCACGGGCTTCCAGCTCGACCTGAAGATCAACGGCCTGCCCTTCGAGATCGCCAAGACCGCGATCTTCCAGGCCCGCGACGCCCGCATCGAGATCCTCAAGACGATGCTCGCCTCCCTGCCCGCGCCCCGCGCCGACCTCTCGAAGTACGCGCCCCGCATCCAGACGATCCAGATCGATCCCGAAAAGATCGGCCTGCTCATCGGGCCCGGTGGCAAGACCATCCGCCGCACCACCGAGACGACCGGCGCGCAGATCGACATCGCCGACGACGACTCCGGCAAGGTCTTCATCTACTCGAACAACGGCGAGGCCATGGCCCGCGCCCTCAAGGAAGTCGACCAGCTCTGCGGCGGCGGCTCCGGCCCCGGCGGCGGTGGCGGCGGCGCCCCGATCGAGATCGACAAGATCTACACGGGCCGCGTCACCGGCATCAAGGAGTTCGGCTGCTTCGTCGAGTGCCTCCCCGGCAAGGAAGGCCTCTGCCATATCAGCGAGCTCGCGGACTTCCGCGTGCGCCGCACCGAGGATGTGGTCAAGATGGGCGAGTCGATCACCGTCAAGTGCATCGGCATCGACGAGCGTTCCGGCAAGGTCCGCCTCTCGCGCAAGGCCGCGATGAAGGACCTCGAGTCCCAGAAGCAGGCCGGCGGCGCCCCCGCCGCCGAGCCGGCGGACGCGGCCCCGCAGCAATAAGCGGTAAGCTCTAAGCTAATTCCAGCCGGAGGCGTTCGCGCCTCCGGCTTTTTTGTGTTTCAGGAAGTTTACGTGGGTGGGGCTTTATGCCCCACATGACGCCTCACCCGAGCCTGTCGGGGATAAACCCCGACCCACATCAAATCCATCTGAACGCTTCATTTTCCCTGCTTCCCTCCCCGCGCGCTCTGTGTTTTTTTGGAAACGATGAAACTCCTGGTCACCAACGACGACGGCATCGAAAGCGTCTTCCTCCATGAACTCGTCGCCGCCCTCGTAAAGGCCGGCCATGACGTGAACGTCGTCGCCCCCGTCACCGAGCAGAGCTGGACCGGCGCCTCCAAGACCCGCGCCAAGCCCGTCCGCTCCGCCGCCGTCAACCGCGGCTTCAACTGCCCGACGTGGATGGTGGACGGCACCCCGAGCGACTGCGTCAACATCGCCATCGCCCACCTTCTTCCCGGCGGCCCCGTGGACGGTGTCGTCAGCGGCATCAATGTCGGCATGAACGCCTCCCTCGGCTTCATCCTCGCCAGCGGCACCGTCGCCGGCGCCTGGGAAGCCGCCATCCACGGCCTGCCCGCCGTAGCCTTTTCCCAGGATGTGACCGAGGAGATCTACAACCAGCTCAAGGAGCGCGGCACCCCCAACCCGGAGCTGGCCGCCACCCTGAAGTTCTCCGCCGCGCACGCCGCCGCCCTCACTCCGAAGCTCCTCGCCGCGACGCCGAAACACAGTTTCACGATCCATAACGTCAATTTTCCCTCCCAATGCCGCGCCGACACCCCCCTGCGGCAGACGGTGCCCGCCCGGCTCTTTGTGCCCGGCCTCTTCAGTCCGCGCGACGACGATGGCACCCACCGCCTCATCTGGCGCATCGGCGAGGACGTCTCGCCCCCCGAGCCCCTCACCGACCGCGCCTGCCTCGCCGCCGGGCTCATCAGCCACACGATTCTCGACTACACCAAGCTCGGTTTCTGATGAAGCTGGTGATGTTCGACATGGACGGGACGCTGACCGACTCGGTCAGCCTGGATGACAATTGCTATGTGCAAGCCGTCGAGCAGGCGCTCGGACTGACGAACATCGTCACCGACTGGGAATCCTATCCCCACGCCAGTTCCAACGGCTGCCTGATGGAAATCCTTCGCCGCGCGCGCGGCCACGGGCCCACGCCCGAGGAAGATCACGCCGTTCAGCGTCAGCTCGTTGCCCTGATGAACGACATGGCCCAGCGGCGGAACAAGCGCACCGTGGAAATCGCCGGCGCCGCCGCCAGCGTGCAGGCCGTCCTCGATGCCGGCCACGCCGTCGCCATCGCCTCGGGCGACTGGCAGCTCACCGCCCACCACAAGCTCACCAGTGCCAAGATCCCGTTCGAGAAACTGCCCTCCGCCTACTGCGACGTCTCCCACGTGCGCACGGAGATCATGCAAACCGCGCTCGTCCGTGCCCGGGCACATTACGACGTGCTGGAATTCGACCGCATCGTCTACGTCGGCGACGGCGCCTGGGACGTGAAAGCCTGCCGCGAACTCTCCTGGCCCCTGATCGGCATCGGCCGCGACGCCCAAGCCCACCGCCTCCGCACCCTCGGTGTCTCCCACGTCCTGCCCCACTACGAGCCGCTCGACTATTTCATGGCGGCGCTCGAGACCGCCCAAGTCCCGGTCAGTTGACCAGGCAGGTTGGCCACAAAAAGGCCCAGAAATTCCGGGGCTTCGGCCCCACCTCCATGGCGCCGATAGGCGCGCGGGTGAGTTGGTTCCAAACCCCAGCCTCTTTTCGTGCCTTTTTGTGGCCAACCGGATCGAATTCCTCGCCTTGTCCCCAGCAGGTTCTCTTTGCGTCCCGCGCGCATTGTGTTTGCTTCCGTCCTTCCATGATCGAAGTCCGTAACCTCACCCGCGTTTTCCGCACCTACAAAAAACAGCCTGGTTTCTGGGGTGGCGTGAAGGGCCTGTTCCACCGCGAGTTTGAGGAGACCGCCGCGGCCAAGGACATTTCCTTCGACATCGCCGAGGGTGAATTCGTCGGCTTCCTCGGCCCCAACGGCGCCGGCAAGACCACCACCTTGAAAATGCTCTCGGGCCTCATCTACCCGACGAGCGGCACCGCCCGCGTGGCGGGCTTTGACCCGACCCAGCGCGAGAATGCCTACCGCCGCATCTTCGCCCTCGTCCTCGGCCAGAAGAACCAGCTCTGGTGGGACCTCCCCGCCATCGAGTCGTTCAACCTCCTCCGCGCGATCTACGGCATCCCCGCCGCCGAATTCAAGACCTCCCTCGACGAGCTCGTCTCCCTCCTGGGCGTGGAGAAAAAGCTCAACGTCATGGTCCGCGAGCTCTCCCTCGGCGAACGCATGAAGATGGAGCTCATCGCCGCCCTCGTGCACCGCCCGCGCGTGCTCTTCCTCGACGAACCGACCATCGGCCTCGACGTCGTGTCGCAGCGCGCGGTCCGCCAGTTCCTGCGCGATTACAACCGCAAACACCGCGTCACCATCCTCCTGACCAGCCACTACATGGCCGACATCAAGGAGCTCTGCGAACGCGTGATCGTCATCCACCGCGGCGCCAAGATTTACGACGGCGCCCTCGCCCAGCTCGAAAATGCCGGTGGCGCCCGCAAGAAAATCATCACCTTCGAGCCCGCCCTCGCCGCCGCCGACCGCCAGCAGGGCGATGCGTTTCCCGAGACCTGGAAGTCAGCCTTCGGCACCACCGTCCGCTCCGATGACGGTAACAAATTCACGGTCACCGTGGCGGGCGACAACGTCGTGGCCGTCTCGCAGGAAATCCTCAGCACCGGTCCCGTCGCCGACATCACCATTGAGGAGGTCCCCCTCGAGGACGTGATCGCCGAACTCTTCAGCTCGCAGAAATAATTTATCGCGGAGACGCGGAGGGACGGAAACGCGGAGGGATCGATTCCGGAAAATAAATTCCCTGCCTTTTCCGCTCCTCCGCGTCTCCGCGATAACTCGGGTTAGATCAGCGCTTCAATCTTCGCCTTCGAGCTCACCACCGCCTCCACCGGCAGCCGCGGACTCAGCTCCAGCACCAGCAGGTGCTCCGGCCGCCAGAACCGACTGACCATCGCAAAATCAATTTTCCCGTCCCCCACCGCCTGGTGGTCACGCCCCGCGGCATTCACGTCGTGCAGGTGGAACCCGATCAGCCGCGGCGCCATCGTCTCCAGGTGCGCCCGGTGGTTGAGCAGCCCCATGGTCTGCTTCAGGTCGGCGTGGCCCGTGTCATGCCAGTAACCCGCCGGCGCATCCGCCGGCAGTCCCGCCATGAACGCCGGATAATCCGCATCCAGCGGCAACTCCACGAAACCCTCGCGATTCTCGAACCCCAGCCGGATGCCCTTTTCCGCCGCGTAGCCGAGGATCTCCTGCACGCTGGCCTGCGTCTGCGCCCAGTACGGCGGCATGCGCTTGCGCAGCTTCGCGAGCGATTTGGCGAGGAGAGCCTGATAGGTGGCATCGGCAGCGTAATTTCCTGCGGGCTGACGCTCCATGTACGCCTCGATGGCCCGCTCCGGATTGTGGTTAAGCCATGAGAAAGGCACGTGGCCCAAGTGGCAGACCAGCACCCGCGCCTTCACCTGCGCCGCAAAGTCGATCGAGCGCCGCGTGTGACGTAGCCATTGCTCGTGTTCGCGGGCATCCGGCGCCGAAGGCTCGAATAAATTGGGTGCCGCGTGGTTTATCCCGGTCGGCAACGGACAGAAATTGTGAGTC
The DNA here is from genome assembly GCA_003402695.1 of Verrucomicrobiota bacterium. Taxonomy (GTDB): domain Bacteria; phylum Verrucomicrobiota; class Verrucomicrobiia; order Opitutales; family Opitutaceae; genus Opi-474. Next base: position 19,185 of record QQNC01000010.1, read on the forward strand.
GAGCCGATTTCAACCATCCCCTCCTCCACCGCCCGGAGGATGCCCGGCACCAGGGTGATCCGGATGCCGTGGCTCAGCTCGATGTGCCCAAACCCCAGCCCGGCCATCTCCTGTACCATGGTATAGCCATCCGTATGCCGGGACGAACACCAGCTGGTGGAGAGGGAAAGGGTCGGTTTGGCGCGGTCCACGGCCATGACGAAGCCAGCCCTCATCCAATTGGACCACAAAAAACGTGGGTTCAGTTATTGCCTGGTCGACAGGACAAGGGCCCTGAACGAGGTCGAAGGGCCCCCAAATAATTGACCACAAAAAACCGCGCCCCGGAGTCCGGAGGCGCGGTGAAAGTCACCTAACTCGCTCTGGGCGAATGATTACTCGGCGTAACGGCGGCGGAGCATCTGGGTGAAGGCCTGGACCTTCTCCTTGCGGCGGCGCTTCTCGCAGGGCTTCTCGTAGTAGCGCTTGGCGCGGGTGCCCTTGATGATATTCTCGCGATCGAGCTTCTTCTTCATGCGGCGAAGCGCACGGTCAACCGGCTCGTTCTTACGGATCTTGATTTCGATGGACATGGGTACGGACGTGTTTGTGAAAGGAAAAGCTGACAAATAGGCCAAGCCCCGAGCCCTGCGTCAATGGCGTTTTTTCGAGGGGATTTTGGGCTGCTGGAGCCGCATATTTAAGGGGAAGCCAGGAAGCGGGGAGGTCGGAAGCGATCCGGTGCATCGAGGATTGGCGCCTTGCTCCCCGCTTCCTGGCTTCCCCTTAAACCATCTCCATTTCCCTCCTTGCGCATGCCCGCCGTTGGGCTTGGTTAATCCCCTCCGTGCCGGCCGCAGATAAAAATTTCGTCCATCTCCACGTCCACAGCGACTACAGCCTCCTCGATGGCGCCTGCCGCATCGACCGGCTCATGGACCGGGCCGTGGAACTCGGCATGCCCGCCCTCGCCCTCACCGACCACGGCAATCTCTACGGTGCGATCGAGTTCTACAACACCGCCAAGTCCAAGGGCATCAAGCCCATCATCGGCTGCGAACTCTACCTCGTCGAAACCTCCCGCCTCGAGAAACACGGCCGCTCCGACGACGACGGCAAAACCATCTTCCACCTCGGCCTCGTCGCGAAAAACCTCATCGGCTACCAGAATTTGCTGAAGCTGGTCTCCGACGCCCACCTGAAGGGTTTCTATTACAAGCCGCGCACCGACCTCGAGACGCTCGCGAAGTACGCCAACGGTCTGATCGGCTTCACCGGCTGCCTCGCCTCGCTCGTCCCGCAGCACCTGCTGCACGACCGCTACGACGACGCGCGCGCCGCCCTGGCCCGGTTCGTCGAGATTTTCGGCCGCGAGAATTACTTTGTCGAGATCCAGGACCACGGCATCGCCGAGCAGCGCAAGATCATCCCCGACCTCCTCAAGCTCGCCGAGGAGTTCAAGCTCAAGGTCATCTGCACGAACGACGTCCACTACGTTAACAACTCCGACTCCGGCCCGCACGATGCCATGCTTTGCATCCAGACCGGCTCGAAGATCGAGGACGAGAAACGCATGCGCTTCGACGGGTCGCAGTTCTACCTCAAGTCCCGCGACGAGATGGCCAAGGTCTTCAGCGAGGTGCCGGAGTCCGTCCTCAACACCCAGCTCGTCGCCGAGATGTGCGAGCTGGCCATCCCGTTTCCCAAGGGCAGCGAGCGCTACCCCAAATATCCGCTGCCCCCTGAGGTCAAAACCGACCGCTCCGGCTACCTGCACGACCTCTGCATCGCCGGCCTGAAAAAACGCTACGGCGTGGACTACCACGCCCCGAAGAAAGCCAGTGACCCGGCCCTCGGCCAAACCCTCGTCGAGCGTCTCGACTTCGAGCTGTCGATCATCGGGAAGACGGGCTTCATCGACTACTTCCTCGTCGTCTGGGATTTCATCGACTGGGCGAAAAAGCAGAACATCCCCGTCGGCCCCGGCCGCGGCTCTGGCGCCGGCTGCATCGTCGCCTACCTGCTCGGCATCACCAACCTCGACCCGCTGCGCTTCAAGCTCCTCTTCGAGCGCTTCCTCAACCCCGAGCGCGTCTCGCCGCCGGACTTCGACATCGACTTCTGCATGCGCCGCCGCGGCGAGGTCATCGACTACGTCCGCCAGAAATACGGCAACGACTGCGTCGCCAACATCATCACCTACGGCACCCTCGGCGCCAAGATGGTCATCCGCGACGTGTCGCGTGTGCACAACCTGCCCTACGCCGAGGCTGACCGGCTCGCAAAGATGATCCCCGACGAGCTCAATATCTCGCTCGCCGACGCCCAGAAAAAATCCACCGAGCTCCGCGACGAGATCGCGAAAAATCCGTCCACCAAGAAAATCTGGGACCAGGCCCTCGTCCTCGAGGGCATGGTGCGCAACACCGGCAAGCATGCCGCCGGCATCATCATCACCGACCGCCCGCTCGAGGAATTCGTCCCCCTCACCGAGCAGGAAGGCGACGTCACCGTGCAGTACGACATGAACGCCGTGTCGAAGCTCGGCCTGCTGAAGATGGACTTCCTCGGCCTCAAGACGCTCACCGTCATCGCCGACGCCCTCGACAACATCCACCGCACCGCCGACCCGAAGTTCGACCTCGAAGCCGTCGGGTTCGAGGACGCCAAGACCTACGCCCTGCTCAACACCGGCCGCACCACCGGCGTGTTCCAGCTGGAATCCACCGGCATGCAGGCGCTCTGCCGGCAGATCAGCCTCTCTTCCATCGACGAGATCGTCGCCCTCATCGCCCTCTACCGCCCCGGCCCGATGGAGTGGATCCCCGACTATGTGCGCGGCAAGAAGGACCCCAGCACCGTCAAGTTTCCCCACAAGCTCCTCGAGGAGGTCTGCCGTGAAACGTACGGCGTGATGGTCTATCAGGAGCAGGTCATGGAGGCCGCCAAGATCATCGCCGGCTACACGCTCGGCGGCGCGGACATGCTGCGCCGCGCCATGGGCAAGAAGGACGCCGACGCCATGGCCAAGGAACGCGACAAGTTCGTCGCGGGGGCCAAGAGCATCAACAATATCGACGAAAAGACCGCCAACACGATCTTCGACATCCTCAACAAGTTCGCCGGCTACGGCTTCAACAAGTCCCACTCCGCCGCCTACGCGGTCCTCAGCTTCCAGACCGGCTTCCTCAAGGCGAACTACCCCGTCCAGTTCATGGCCGCCATGCTCAGCTCCGAGCTCGGCAACTCCGAAAAGGTCGCCCACTTCATCGCCGAATGTGAGTCGATGGGGCTGAAAGTATTCGGCCCGGATGTGAATGAGAGTCGCGAGATGTTTACCCCGGTGTTCAAAGGGTCATCGGTCATGGGCCATCGGTCATCGGCCTCCGCCCCCCCTGCGCCCATCACCCCGAGCCCTTCACCCGCCAGCCAAAACGAATCTTCGATTCGCTTTGGCCTCGCCGGCATCAAGGGCGTCGGCGAACAGGCCGCGCAGAAGATCATCGAGGAGCGCGACAAGAACGGTCCGTTCCGCGACTTCGACGACTTCATCTCCCGCGTGGATGCCCGCGCCCTCAATAAGCGCGTGCTCGAGCACCTGGTGAAGACCGGCGCCTTCGACTTCAGCGGCGCCTCGCGCAAGGCCCTCTTCGACAACATCGACGCCGCCATGTCCGGCGTCGCCTCCGCCGCCCGCGACAAGGCCGCCGGCCAGCACAGTTTCCTCGATGTCCTCGCCGAGGAACCCGCCAAAAACGGGCAAAGCAAGGCGGCCGGCCCGCGCACCGCCACCGTGCACGACACCGCCGGCGACTTCCCCGCCGCAGAGCGCCTCCGCTTCGAGAAGGAACTGCTGGGCTTCTACGTCTCCGGCCACCCGATGAACCTCTACGTGGGGCTCGCCGACGCCATCAACACCTTCCCCGAGGACCAGCTGCTCACCCTCGGCGACCGCACCGAGTTCCGCCTCTGCGGCATCCCGTCGAACATCGCGAAAAAACTCTCGAAGAAGGACAACCGCCCGTGGGCGGCCTTCACCCTCGCGACCAAGCGCGCCTCGCTCCAGCTCAACATGTTCGCCGACGCCTACGCGGCCTACGCGAACAACCTCCTGCCCGACGTCCCCGTGCTGGTGCAGGGCAACATCATCGGCGGCAACGACGGCACACGGATCAACATCAAGGAGTGCTACCCGCTTGAGAATTTCGTCAGCGGTATTATCAAGAAGGTCACCTGGCTCCTGCACCCCACGCATCCGGAACTGCCCGCGTTCTTCCGCCTGCTGCGCGATACCGTCAATAAACAGTCCGGCGACACCCGGATGGATTTTGCCTTCGTCTTCGAGGACCGCGCCGCGCCTGTCGCCGAGGTCAGCGGCGCGCTCGCGTGGAAACTCACCCCCACCGTCTTCCAGTCGCTCCGCGCCCACCCCGCGGTCGCCGGCGTCCAACTCGAGACCAAGCGCCTCGAACTGAAACAGGACCGCCGCTGGTCGAAGCGCAGCTAAGTAGGGCGCGGTCTCCGACCCGCCCTGGTGGAGTGCATTGCCCCAATGCGCTTTCACGCCCAGTCCGAACCAACGCGTTGAGGGCAACACGTTCCACCCCCACCCTATCCGCTGCAATTCGCGCCGATTCGCGTGTTTCGCGGCCCACCCTGCTTTTCCAGGTTTGTCCTTCGTGCGTTTCGTGTCTTTCGTGGTCCCACTCATGCCCGACCAAACCACGCTTAACCACGCCGCGCAGATCCTCGCTTCCATCTCGGCGGACCAGCGTGCGGACCTGGCACTGCGCTTTTACTTCGAGAAACACCGCTACCTCCAGCCACCCCTGAAACGCGCGATCAGCCACACCGTCTTTGTCTATTTCCGCTGGCTGTCCTGGCTCGACCCCAAGTCGCCCCCGCAAAAGCGCCTCGCCCACGCCCTCACCCTCCACGAGCGCTTCACCGCCGACCCGAAGTCCGTCAAGGCCGAGACCCTCGCGGCCCTCGCGGTTCCTTCCTGGATCTGGACTGAATTGGAATTCCCGGTAGTTCCGCCGGCTGAGTCGACCAGCGACTCAGCCGGAGGCCTGCCCGACGAAGCCTCGGCGAAGGCGGGCAGCCCGTCGACGATCACAGCTTCACCCAAAGCCGACTACCTCCGTCAACTACAGCGCGATCCCGCCCTCTGGATCCGCGCCCGCCCCGGCACCGCGGACGCCCTCGCCAAGTCCCTCTTTGCCTGCGAACGCACTGATCATGCGTCCGACGCCCTCCACTTCACCGGCACGCAGGACCTTTTCCGCACCGAACAGTTCACCGAGGGGCAGTTCGAGATCCAGGACCTGGCCTCCCAGTTGGTCGGCGTCGCCTGCGCGCCCAAGCCTGGCGAGACGTGGTGGGACACCTGCGCCGGCGAGGGCGGCAAGACACTCCATCTCGCCGATCTCATGGCCAACAAGGGGCTCATCTGGGCCACCGACCGCCACCTGAAGCGCCTCGACACCCTCAAGCGCCGCGCCAGTCGCGCCAAACTGTTCAACTACCGCACCGCGCTCTGGGACGGCGGCACGCATCTCCCCACCAAGTCCAAATTCGACGGCATCCTCGTGGACGCCCCGTGCAGCGGCATCGGCACCTGGCAGCGCAACCCCCACGCCCGCTGGGCGACGTCACCCGACGACGTCCGCGAACTCGCCGTGACCCAGCGCCTGTTGCTCGACGCCGTCGCCGGCTCGCTCAAGCCCGGCGGCCGCCTGATTTACTCCGTCTGCACCCTCACCCGCAGCGAGACCACCGCCATCGCCGCCGCCTTCACCGCCGCGCATCCCGAACTGGAACCAGTTCCAGTTCTGGCAAAGGTCAGAGATCAGAAATCAGACGCCAGTTCTCCCAGCCCATCGCCTCTCGCCCCGATCCTCTCGCCTGTGCCATCCGGGACCTTCCTCTGGCCCCAGAATATCAACGCCAACGGCATGTTCCTCGCCGCGTGGAAACGAAAGAAATGAACCAGAGGTTGGGTAACCACGAAAGACACGAAAGGGATAGAAGACATCGAATTCGCGCCACGAACCCCACCGTTTCATTTTCCTCCTCCGCGCTCCCCGCGTCTCTGCGTGAATAAATTCTGAGTCCGAGCTCCGCCTCCTCCGCGTTGAAAAAAATCTCCTCCGACACCGTCCGCGCCGACTTCAACGACCTGCTGGCCGTCGTCCACTACACGCGCGCCGCGCATGAGCTCGGCCTGTGGAAATCGGAGCGCATCCTGATCGAGCGCTTCTTCCCCGACCTCAGCGTCCCCCTGCTCGAGGCCGGTTGCGGCGCCGGCCGCGTCACCCTCGGCCTCTGGGAACTCGGCTACCGCCAGCTCACGGGCTTCGACTTCGCCGAGGAACTCGTGGACCAGGCCCAGAGCCTCGCCATCGAGCGCCAAGCGGCCGGGCCCGCCGGCATCCGTTTCCTCCACGCCGACGCCACCGCCCTGGATAAATGTCCCCAAATCAGTGACCTCCCGTTCGGCGGCGCGCTCTTCATGTTCAACGGGCTGATGCAGATCCCCGGCCGCGAGCGACGGCGCACCGCGCTGTGCGAGCTCCATCGCGTCTGCCGGCCCGGCGCGCCGCTACTCTTCACCACCCACGACCGCGACTCCACGCCGACCGAGCGCGCGCTCTGGCGGCTCGAGGCCCTCCGCTGGGAACGCGGCGAGCAGGACCCGAAGCTCGTCGAGTTCGGTGACCGCTACTTCGAGGAAGCCGGCACCGGCCGCACCTTCATGCACCTGCCCGACCGCGCTGAGATCCTCGCCGACCTCGCCGCCACCGGCTGGAGCCACGAATTCGACGCCATGCGCACCGAGATCACGAAGGAGCCCCGCGCCGTCCTCGACTTCTCCGACGAGTGCCGGTTCTGGGTGGCCAGAAAAATATAGGACGGGATCGCTGATCCCTCCGGTTTGAGGTGGGTTGCGCGCTGGCGCGCAACGTTGCCCGCAAGCGGGCAACCCACACTCCAAACGGGATCAGCGATCCCGCCCTACCTCAAACCAAAGATCCGCCGGCCCGTTTCAATTCCGACTCCAGACCAGCGGGAAGTGTTTCCCCTTCAGCGCCTCGCCGTCGGCCACCTCGACGAACTGCTTCATGCAGTGGTCGCCCGAAGCCACATAACGGGTCTCGTCGGTCATGAAATGAAGCGCGATCGCGCGGCGCTTGCGGCCGCTCGTGTTGGCGTGCGAGCCGTGCCAGGTGAGCGAGTGGTGATAGTGCACCTCGCCCTTCTTCACCGGGCAGGTGCGCACGGTGACCTTGTGGCCCTCGTATTCCTGCGGCATGTCCTTCACGTAGTCCTTGAAGGTGAAGAGAAACTTCATGTGGTCGCCCCAGAGGTGCGAGCCGGGCACCATGCTCATGCAGCCGTTGTCCACGTCCACGTCGTCCAGCGCCACCCACGCGGTCACCTCCGTCATCGGCGCGATGATCGGCCACAGCGGCGCATCCTGGTGCCACATGTTCACGCCACCCGTCGCCGCCGGCTTGTACTGGATCTGGTCATGCCAGATGCGCAGCGCTTTCGCGCCCGTCAGCTGGGCCATCTCCTCGCCGATGCTCGGGTTGCGGGTCAGCTGCGCAAAGGCCGGGCTCGCCTCCCAGATGTTGACGATCTGCCAGACGGGCGCGTCCTCGTTTTGGGTGAAGTTGTGGCAGAGCACCGGCTGGGGAAGGTCCTTCCGGTCCCGCTGGTCGATCACCCGCTGCATCTCGTCGCGCAGTTCGTCGACCTGGGCGTCGGTCAGCACCTTGGGGCCGCGCAGGTAACCTTGGGCCTTGAATTCGTTGATTTGGTCCGGGGTGAGCATGGCCCGTTAACCTGCCCATTTCGCGGCCGTTGTCAGCCCCCGACCTTTGGCTGCGGCACGCAGGTGTTGGCTATTTTTCCTGCCGGACCGCGGAGGCGCGGAGCAAAGTTTCATTGCCCGCTCCGCGACTCTGCGCCTCCGCGTGAAACTCAGGTTCGAGTCTTGCCTACCCTTGCCGCCCCGCCAGCAGCGCCGCGCGGTAATGCGCCGGCGACAGCCCGTCCACACGGCGGAACACCTTGCTGAAATGGCTCGTGTCGCGGAATCCCGTCCGCGCCGCGATCTCCTTCACCGCCAGCCGGCCGTCCGCCAGCAGTCGCCGCCCTTCCTCCACCCGCAGCCGGCGGAGGTAATCCAGCGGCGGATAACCGGTCACTTCGCGAAACACCGCCTGCAGCCGGCTCGAACTCAGCCCCGCCACCCGCTGCAACGCCGCTTGGTCGATCCGCCCGGCCAGATGCGCCCGCATATGCGCGGTGACCCGCTCGACGCGGTCATGGTCCCGGGCCTGGCCGGCATCCGCTCCGGCCCGCGGCGGCGCCGCCAGCATCGCCAGGAGCACGGTCGCCAGATGGGCGGACGCCGTGGCCGGGCCTAGCGTGGCGTCTCCCGCCTGCGCCGACACGACCGCCTGCAGCAGCCGTTCCAGCCGGTGGCCGGAATAAAGGCGTTGCTGGGTCGCCAGCTCGAGTCCGTGTGTGAACCGCACCCGGAACGGCCGGCGCTGGTCGAGTCCGCGCGCCGCCGCCGGCACGCCCGGCGCAAAGTCGAAGTGCACCGCGATATGCTCCGACCCCGCCTCCGGTCCGACATTGAAGGCATGCGGCACAAACGGCGGGATCACGAGCAGGTCGTGGGCCGCGAGCGGGAGCCGCTTGCCGTCCAGCGTCCATTCCCCCCGGCCCCGGAGTAGGAGCACCAGCTCATAGTCAAAAATGATGCGCCGAGGGATCTGCAGTCCGCCCGTGAGCCGGTGCGCGATGCGCACGACCGGGTGGATCTGTTCCGGCCGCAGCAGGCTGGCGCGCCGCGGCCCCACCGGCCCGGCCGGCGCCGGGCGCTGGACCGTATCGGGGGTGATCGGGCGGGGACGGGCGGCGCACATGGGGCGAGAAGTAACAGTCCGCCCCGCCCGGGCAACCTCCGAGGTGGGCGGGCCACGTCCCTGTGCCCGCATTCGTTACGCTCGATCCACCGTCGCATATCGCGCCATCAATGCCATGCGGGCACAGGAACGTGCCCGCCCACCAGACTTGCCCCGGTCGGCGAAAGCACTAGGTTCGGCCCCTCATGTTTGCCGGACTTACCGATCGTTCCTGGTTATGGCTCGCCGCCGAATGCTATTTCGTGGGCCTGTTGCTGGGCACATGGTCCCTGACGCGGCGCAACCGCCAGTCCGGCGTGGCGATCAATACCATCATCGCCGTCGGCTACCTCTTCCAGCTGACCGGCCTCTGGCTGCGCGGCCGCGCCGTCGGCGGGTGCCCGCTGGGCAACACCTTTGAGATCTTCCAGTTCACTGCGTGGTCGGCCATCACGCTCTACCTGATCGTGGGCGTCACTTTCCGGCTGAGCCTGCTGGGTTATTTCACCTCCTGCCTCGCCGCCGTCGTGACGATTGTCTCACTCGCGATCCCTGCCTGGGACGCCACCCGGCGGGAACATATCTTTGGCGGCAACCCCTGGATCGAGCTGCACGCGGCCATCGCGCTGTTTAGTTACGGCGTCTTCGCACTGCTCGCGCTGACCTCGGTCATGTTCCTGCTGCGCAATTTTTCCCTGAAGCAAAAGACCCCCGGCGGCGGTTTCACCTTCCTGCCCTCGATCATGGACCTCGATTCCATGAGCGTGCGACTCCTCGTCATCGGCGTGACCCTGCTCTCCATCTCGCTCGCCGTGGGCGCGGTCTACTGGCTGCGCGACCTGCAGAGCGTCAACCTGACTAAGCTCCTCCTCACGGTCGTCATCTGGCTGGCGTATGCGGTCGCCCTCGGGTTGCGCTTGAAGGGGAAACTTCTCGCCCAACGCTTCGCCTGGGCCGGGGTCATCCTGTTCGGGTTCGCCCTGCTGTCCCTCTGGCCGGTGGATGCGAGCCGTCACGCCCGGCCCGCACCCGCCCGGGTGGCCCGATGAGTGCCGATCATTTCTTTGTGCTCGGGGCGACCCACCACACCGCGCCGATCGAGGTGCGGGAGCGCCTGGCGGTTGATGCCGGCACCGCGGAGGCACTGCGCGGCGAGCTTGCCAGCATCCCCGGCCTGCGCGAGTTCACTCTGGTCAACACCTGCAACCGCGTGGAGTTCTACGGCGTCGCCACGTCCCCGTCCGCCGCGGTCGAGGTGCAAGCCCGGTTCTGCGCCCGGCAGCGTTTCACGGCCGCTGAGTTCGAGCAGTTTCGCATGAGCCTGTCCGGGTTTGACGCCGTGCGCCACCTGCTGGAGGTCACCGCCGGGCTGGATTCGCAAATGCTGGGTGAAACCGAGATTCTGGGCCAGGTGAAGGACGCCTACGGCGCCGCCCAGGCCCGGGGGCAGACCGGACCCGTGCTCAACCGCGTGTTCCAAAAGGCCTTCCAGGCGGCGAAACACGTGCGGACCGACACCGCCATCTCCTCGGGCCAGGTCAGCGTGGCCAATGTGGCCGTCGATCTCGCCCTGAACATCTTCGGCAGTCTCGCCAAGACGCGCATCCTGCTGCTCGGCGCGGGTGACATCGGCGAGAAAACCGCCAAGGCCTTCCA
>QQNC01000011.1 GCA_003402695.1 Verrucomicrobiota bacterium
CTACCGCTTCCTGAAATCCTGCGCGGCCGCGATTCATCCCGGCTTCCAGCTCAACGCCGACGCCGCCCTCCGCTACACCCTCCCGTTGCACGCGCACGAGCAGCCGCTGGCCGCGGTGCCGGCGATCCGCAGCGCCGTGGACTGGGCCCTGCCCTTTCCCTTTCACCTCTGGCACGACCGGAAAACGGTCGCCATCTACGGCGTGGACCGCAGCCGGTCAGCCGGAACGCTCGATTTTTCCCCGACGCCGGATGGCGGCGCGCAGCTGCGGTGCTACCTCCCCGACATCGCGACCCAAAACGAAGGCGGCGTGCCGCACGTGGCACCGGGCGTCACGGCGTTCGCCGCCGGTGACGAAGTGACGCTGACCGAGGTCTTCGCCGCGAAACCCCTCGCGGCCGCCGACGAACCGTGGATCGAGGCCGAACGGATGGCGGCGGACATCCTGCTCCACACCCCGCCGCATCCGATGAACGCGACCGGTGTGGCGGCAGGCATCGTGTCCTTCCTGCAGCATTGCGAACTCTGGGAACCCAATGCCCTCGGGCCGGGCCGCGGCTGGTTCAGCAACATGTGGGTGCGCACGCAGGCCGGGCCGGCGCAGAAACGCGGCGAAATGAGCGGCTACTTCGACTTCGGTTGGGGCGAGGGGGTCGCCGTGGAGATTTGGATGGGCGCCGTCCGCAACTGGCGGCGCACTGGCGACCGCGCGCTGCTGCGCTACGTGGACGAGATGACGCGCAACCTGGATTTCTTCCAGCGCGACACCGGCCCGGCCGGGGCGTTTTTCGACCGGACCGATGGAAAGAAATGCGGCGACTTCCTAATGGACCACGTGCCCGGCCGCCGCATCTGGACGCATTCCCTCGCGCACACCGGCAGCCAGATTATCCAGCTTTACCAGATTTCCGCGGGCTATCCCGACGCGGCGATCCGCGAAAAATGGCGCGTCACCGCGCTCAGCATCGGCACTTTCCTCGCCTCGTTGCAGCGGCCGGATGGCGATGTGCCGGACATCCTCGACGACGCCGACCAGGAGGTGAACCGCAAGCCCCACCGCATCACCGCACGGGTCGTGACCTGCGGCCTGTGGGCCCGCCTGGCGGAGGTCACGGGCGACGCGGCCTGGCTCACCCGGGCCACGCGCCTCGCCACCGCGCTCACGCCGGCGATTCACCGGTACGAGTACGTCAACCAGATGCTGGATGGCATCATCTCGGCTGACGCCGAATACGTGGACGCCGAGGCCTCCTGCTACGCCCTCGAAGGCCTGGTGCCGCTCTACGTCGCCACGCGGGATCCCGCACATCTCGCCCTCTGCCACAAGGCCGCAGCCTTTGCGTTCGCGTGGAGCTACTTTTACGACCTACCGCACGCCCACCATGGCATTGCGCGCGGCGGCCAGTGCTGCCGGATGAAAGATTATCCCCTGCTTTACCCGATCGGTCCGGCCAAGGCGATGGAGCCCACCCTCACGCTGGCGCGAGTCACCGGGGATGCGTTCTACCGGAAAATGGCCGACGAGATGGCCGCCTTCATCGGGAACTGGCAAATGGACGCTCCCGGGCAGCCCTGGCATGGCGGCATGATTCACGCGCTCGGCCAGTTCTGCGGGAAGCACTGGGGCCCCGCCCTCGCCGGCCAGGTGGACAGCGGCATGGCCACGTCCAACAGCCTCGCCGCGCTGGAAAGCTGGCTCGAGCACCGCGCCCAGGAAGAACCCCGCGCCCACTAACATGGAAATCAAAATGAAAATGCCCGACCTGGCCACGACAGACTCCGCGATCAAGGTGATCCGGTGGCTCGTCACGCCCGGCCAGCCCATCCAGCGCGGCCAGGCCCTCCTCGAGGTCGAGACCGACAAGGCCACGATGGAAGTGGAGTGCATCGCCACCGGCATCTTCAAAGAGCCCCGCGCCCAGCCCGGCGACACCCTCCTCGCCGGCCAAATCCTCGCCGTGATCGAAGTCCAGGGCCCGCCGCGTCCCACCTCCGCCGAGCCTACCGCCGTCGCTGAAGCTATGGCGGACAAGACGGCGGGCAGGCCCGCTCCGGAGGATGCGCCCTCCGCTCCGGCGCCCTCACCTTCCTCCGTTCAGCCAATCGAAATTCGAAATTCGAAATTCGAAAACCCGCCAAAGGCCGGTGGCATGTTCGCCAAGAACCGCGCCGCCGCGAACCGCCCCAGCCAAAGTTAAGCGCTTCCGTTCATCTCCAACACGCCCGCTCCCATTTTCATGAGTTTCCCTCCTGTCCCCACCGTTGCCCCCGCCGCACTCGAGCCTGAACTGGCCGAGGCCTACCGCCAATGCGCCGACAAAAGCATCCTCGCAGCGCTGAATCCGAAGATCTTCTTCGGTTACTTCTCGGTCTGCGCCGACACCACGCAGGGCCACGGCTTCAACACGACCTTCCCCGGCCTCGACTGGGGCCAGTCCGCCGAGGCGCTGCTTTGGCTGGGCCGCACCGCCGAGATCCTGGCAAGCTGGGACTACGTGAAGTCGTTCCTGCGCGAGGATGGCCTCGTCCCGTTCGCGATCGTCCCGGACCAGGCCGGCCAGACCCACATGATGGAGCTGCCCAAGAAGACCGAGAAGTTCCCCTTCATCGTGGCGGCCAACGGCGGCGCGTACTCCCACTGGTTTCCCGGCAATCCCCTGATGATGCTGCCCAACGTCACCGTGGTCCAGGTGGCTGACGCGATCTTCCGGCATACGCAGGACTCGGCCTGGCTTGCGGCCCAGCAGTCGTTCCTGCGCAGCGTGACCGACTGGATGGCGAAGCAGGTCACGCCCGAGGGGCTCGTGAAAGGCGGCGGCTTCTACGTCGAGCGCCCCCCGCGGCTGGAGCATGACGGCGTCACGCAGTGCTACACCGCCCACGCGTTCCGCCTCGCAGCCAAACTCACCGGCGCCCCCGCCTACACCGCCGTCGCCGACCGCATCACGGCCGCCTTCCGGACCAAATTCTGGGCCGGCGACCACTGCGTCGAGTACATCAACGCCGAGCACGGCGCGATCTCGCACCATGGCCTGACTGACGTGGACTGGGCCGCCATCGCCACCGGCCTGGCCACGCCCGAGCAGGTGAAAATTCTCTGGCCGCAGCTGCGCCGCAACCCGGACTTCGTTTACAACGGCATTCCCACCGGCATCTCCACGCGGCCGGAGACCTACGAGGACTGGGAAATGATGTTCCTCGACCGCCATGACCTGGCCGCCATGGGGCGCGTCTGGTACGTCGAGGCGTGGGCCCGCTCCGTGATGGGCGACCGCGAGGGCTTGCTCGAGTCGCTGCGCCAGGTCGCGCGCGTCGGCCGCGAGAACAACTGGTACTGGCGTGAGCGCTATTACTCCGAGCGCAGCGGCGATCTCGGCAGTTACCGCATCAACACCTACTGCGAGTACCCGGCAAACTTCATCCGGATCGTCCACCGTTTCGTGCTGGGCGCCTGATCTCATGGCCGCCCCGTCCGCCACGCTCCCCGCTCCCGCCGCCGCGGCCGCCGTCACCGCGACGGGGCCGTGGCGCGAGCCGGGGCAGGCGGTCGACGCCGCGTACCTCCAGACCGGCAAGCTGCGGTACCGGGCCGAGGACGGGGAAATCGTCGGGCGCAACGGCCCGTATTTTAACAACCGCCCGCTCTATTGCCGGCTCAACACCGACGGCGCGGTGCTGACCGGCGATCGGCCGCTCGCCCGCCTGATCGCCAAGCCCTACCTCCTCGGCGCCCTCTCCCTGGCGATCGCGCGGCAGCGCCGGGCGGTCTGGCTCCATGACGCCGCGGAAATCGAATCCCGCTACCACTGCGGCCGGATGACCTGGCGCTGCTCCGACCCCACCCTGCCCGGGCTCGAGGTCATCCTCACCGTCGTGCCGCTGACGGAAGTCGCCGGTTTTGCCGCCCAGCTCCACGTCTCGGGCGCGAAGCCCGGCGACCAGCTCATCTGGGCCTTCAGCGGTGCGCGCCGGGAGGAAGGCGATCCGCGGCTGAACTGGGATCCCGTGATGCGGGGCAACCCGGATATTTGCCGCTCGGGCGATCCGCGCCGGCCGCTGTTGTTTCAGGGGCTCGTACCCGGGTTTTGCGTTGGCAACGTCGCCACGATTGACGGTCCGTCGTTCCGCCTGGCCGCCACCGCGGACGCCACTTCGGTCGCCGTGGGCCGCGCGAGCCGGACGGACGGAATGCTTGTCGGCGATTCCCTGTGGCTCGCCGACCCGGTTCACCTCGCCAAGTCCGCCCCGAGTGCCGCGCCGGTGATCGTCGGCACAGCCAAGCTCGCAGTCCGGCAGGATGTACTGTTCTTCGCAGTCGAGTCCTGCCCCGCGGACGCCCCGGCCGCCAACCTCCGCTGCGCGGATCCGGCCCAAGCGTTTGCCGACGGAGTCGCCTATCTGGGCGCGGTCGAGCGCGTCCGGATCGCGAGCCCGAATGCCCGCCTCAACGCCGCCGTCACGGCGGTCTGCCACGCGGTGGACGCCAACTGCGAGCGCGATCCCTACATTTTCCGCCACGGCTGCATGGCGTTCAGCTGCCGGTTTGTCGGCTGGCGGGTGATCTGCGGTGCCACCGCCCTCGGCTGGCACGAGCGCGTGCTCGGCAATGCCGGCTACACGCTCGGGCTGCAGAAAAAATCCGACCCCGCCCGCACCCGGCCGTCGGCCAGCGTGGAACGGCTCCTGGTCCATGAGGGCACGGACTCGCGACTCTACGGCAAGGGCTCACTTGACCGGGATTTCCCGATGTACGACGTGCAGACGCAGTTCTTCGACCAGACCATCGCCGGCTGGCGCGCGTCCGCCGACCCGGAGATGGAACGGCTGCTGCGGCCGGCGCTCGAGCTGCACTTGGAATGGATGCAGGAGTGCTTCGATCCGGACGACGACGGCTTGTACGAGAGCTACATCAACACCCTGCCCACCGACTCCGTCTGGTACAACGGCGGCGGCAGCGCCGAGCAATCAGCTTACGCCTACACCGCGTATCGCGCCGCAGCCGACCTGGCCCGCCGCGCCGGTGACCCGGCCACGGCAGCGCGCCATCAGGCGCAGATGGCGAAAATCCAACGTGCCCTGCGCGAGAAGCTCTGGGTGCAGGAGCGCGGGCATTTCGGCCTGTATCGCGAGCAGGGTGGACACGACCGCGTGCATGCCGACGCCTGGACGTACAGCGTGTTCCTGCCCATCGACGCCGGCCTGACCTCGCCGCTGGAGGCGTTGCAATCGCTGTATTACACCGAGTGGGACCTCGAGCGCATCCGCCTCCCCTACGGTGGCGTGCTCTGCCAGCTTTCCAACTGGGTGCCGTGGAAATGGTCGGTGCGCGACATGTTCGGCGGCGACCTTTTCGCGCTCGCCCTCGCCTATTTTCAAGCCGGCCTCGGCGACGCCGGCTACGAGCTCCTCGAGGGTGCAACCTTGGAAAGCGCCTATGCGAGCGCGGTGCCGGGCGGTTTCAGCCACATCGGCGCGGCCACGGATTTCGGTGACAATGTCCACATGTTCGCGCGGACCGTGGTCGAGGGACTCTACGGTTACGCGCCGGACTACCCGAACGGCGGCGTGCGGATCCAGCCGGCGTTCCCCTCGGTCTGGCCCACCGCGTCGATCCAGACGCCGGACTTTGCCTTCAGCTACCGCCAGGATAAGGACACGGACCATTACGTGCTGGGGCTCACCAAGCCCGCGGAAATCATCTTTCGTCTGCCCGTGCGCGCCGAAAAGATCCGGCGCGTACTGGTCAACGGCCGGGAGCTGACCGGCCGGATCGAACCGGGCTTTGGCTGTACGCTGCTGACGCTCACGGTACCCGCGACCGACCACGTCGAGCTGGCGATCGAACTCGTCGACCGCCTGCCCCAGAGCCAGCCGGTGCACCTCACCGGGCGGGTCGGTGACAACCTGGCCTTGAAGGTGCCCAAGGGACAGGTCGAGGAATGGCTCGACCTGCATCAGGTGCTTGAGGCCACCCAGCCGGAGGCGTCCGGCCTCCGCGGCCGGATCAGCGCCAAGCCCGGCCACCATCTCGTGCTCGCCCGCTGCCGTTGCGGCGAACTCCCGCGCTGGGAAATCTTCAAGCTGCACCTCACGGACCCCGCGGCGGACGTCGCCCGCATCGTCCAAACCCCGCGCGCCCCCGCCCCGGGCGCCCTCTGGGACTGCCTCGACCTGGCCGGTAAGTACAACGGCGACATCCGCACCATCTTCCAGCAGCGCTACCTTTCCCCCCGCCCGGCCACCTGCTCCGTCCGGCTCGGCGTGGACGGTTATTCCGCGTGGACGTTCCCTTACTGGGGCCTGCCCCCGCCGAAGATCGAGCTCGGCCACCTGGCCCAGCTCACCGACGCCAAGAACCGGATTGTCTCGCCCCAGGGCGTCCCCTTCACGCGCTTCACCGACGACCGGAACATCGCCTTCACGTCGCTCTGGGACAACTGGCCCACGTCCGTGGAGTTCCCGGTCGGCCGTGTGGCCAAGACCCTCTGGCTGCTCGTCTGCGGCAGCACCTTCCCGATGCAGACGCGCATCGCCAACGCCGAGTTTCGCTTCCGCTACGCCGACGGGCAGGTCGAGAAGCTCGAACTTATGCCGCCCGACAACTTCTGGATGCTCTGCCCGTGGGGCGGCGAGGATTACAGCTACGCGCACGACGCCTTCGCCCTGCCCGCGGAACCGCCCCCGCAGGTCCAGCTCGGCGCCAACTGCCGCGCCATGGTGCTCTCGTGGAAACTCCGCCCCGGCGTGAGGCTGGAATCCGTCACCCTTGAAGCCCTGTCCCAGGACGTCGTCATCGGCCTGATGGGCCTGAGCCTGGAAACCGCCTGAGCGCCCTGCCTCCCATGTCCCCCGAAAACAAGCCCCGCCTCTGCCTGACGCTGCTGAACCACTGGAGCTACACCGGCATTGGCTGGAATCTCGGGCTGGAGTCCTGCGCGCAGTCCATCACCGACAGCCTCGATATGGCGGACTATTCGCCGAGCGTGAAAACGGGGATCAACCTCGACGCACTCACCTACGAACTCGTCGCCGAGCACTATCCCCACCTCAACCGGCGATTGCAGCGCTACCTCGCGGCGGGCCAGGTGGAAATCATCGGCGGCACCTTTGGCCAGCCCATCGGATCAATGGTGTCCGGCGAATCCAACCTGCGGCAGCTCATCGTCGGCCAGCAGACCATCACCCGCGTCCTCGGCCGCCCCGTCGCCGTCTTCCTCGAGGAAGAGGAGATGAGCCACCCACAGATTCCCCAGCTGCTCGCCCTCACGGGTTATCGCTACGCGAGCATGGCGCAGTGCGACACGTGGGGCCGGCACGGCGCACCGACCATGGAGGAGCCCGTCATCTGGTGGGAGGGTGCGGATGGCACCCGGATGCTCGCCGTGCCGGCCAGCCCCCTGGTGTTCCATCCCCCGATGGTCACCCACGACATCGACTGGCTCTGGTCGGACGAAGGCCGCGCCGCCGTGGGCCGCATGTCGGGCGCCCGGATTCCGCTGGCGTTGAAATGGACCGAGTTCGGCTGGGAAAAACTCACCGGCAAATCCATCAACAAGTTCGACCCGGAGCTTTTCCGGGCGCTCTCCGAAAAATTCGACGTCGAGTATCTCACCCTCGAGCAATACCTCGACCGGCAGGCCGCCCCCGGCGCGCCCGCGATCAACGTGAAGCGGCCGGCGGTGGATGATTTCACGAAGTTGCTGCCCTGGGGCATTGGCGGGGACCAGCTCCGCCGCTTCGGCCGGGAAGTGGAGGGCGTGCTGCACGCCGCGGAGCGTTTCGAGGCGGTGGCGCACGTGCTGGATCCGGCGTTCGACAACGCCGCCGCCCTCCACGAGGCCTGGCGGCAGCTCCTGGCCGCGCAAAGCCACGATGTCTGCCTGTGCGAATACACGCGGCACCAGGGTGCCACGCCGCCCGCCGACCCGGTGCTCGACACGCATTTCCAAACCTGGGGTTCCTACGGCTACCGCTTCATGGACGAGGCCGTGGCCGCGGGCCGCAAGGTGCTGGGTGGCGCGTTGCGCGCCATCGCCCAGTCCGTCGGCACCGCCCCGGCCCATGGCCCCGGCAGCCAGGCGGCGGTGGTCTTCAATGCCTGCGGCTTTGCGCGCGATGCCCTCGTGACCACCGGCACGCTGCAACTCGAGGAGCTCAAAACGGGCGAGTTGCACGTTTGCGATTCCACCGGCCAGCGGGTTCCGGCCCAGCTGCTGAACACCGAGCGCAGTCCCGGCGGGCAGCTGGTCTGCGCCGATGTGGCCTTCACCGCCCGCGCCCTGCCGGCGCTGGGCTACGACACCTATTTTCTCGTCCCGGCCGCCCCCGGCGCCCCGTCGCCCGCGACGGACCTGCGGATCGACCGGGATGCGCTGGTGATCGAAAACGCCCGGGTGCGCGTTTGCCTCGATCCCGTCAGCGGCGCGATCCGCAGCCTCGTCGACCGCGGCAGCGGCAAGGACCTGCTCACCGGGGGCACCCGGCCGTTTCCGACCCTCACGGGCGAAGCCAACGGCTCGTCGCCCCTGGCGCGTCCGCCCAACACTCCGGTCGCGCCCTACAATACGGCCCAGACCCAGGCGCACTTCACCTGGCTCGAGACCGGGCCGTTGCGGGCGCGGGTGCGGGCCACGCATCCGGACACCCGCGGACTGCGCTTTGAGATCACGGTCACGCTCACGGCGGATTCGCCCGAGGTGGATGTGGCGGTGCGCGTTTTCCCCGACCTGCCGCCCAAAACCGGCGAGGCCAAGGTCAACGGCTGGCAATTCCCCCTGGAGATTCACGAGGGTTACTGGCTGGAGTGGGTCCCGGGCTTCAAAGTTGCGACGGTCCTGCGTGACTATCCCTTCGGCGCCGAGCCCAGCGGGAAGCAGGCCGTGACGGCGCTGTCGTGGCTGGACCTGATGGCGGCAGATGGTTCCGGGCTCCTCGTCGTGCACAGCGGCACCCAATATTTCAAGCGGCGCGACGACGGCGGCTTCGCCAACCTGGTCGTACGCGAATGGGAATCGCACTTCACCGGCGAGTTCGGCTGGCCCCGCACGTGCGCCTATCGCTACGTGCTGCGGCCCCACGGCCCCGGCTTCACGAACACCGACCGGAATCAGGCCGTCGCGGCATTCGACCAGAAGCCCCGCGTCATCGTGCTGGCCCCCCAGCCCGGCACGCTGCCCCGGCGGCAAAGTTTCCTGACCGTAACGGGGACCACGCTTTCCGCGTTCCGCCGCCCGGTGGGGCAAGACGGCTGCGAACTTCGGCTGGTTGAAGGCGAGGGACAGACCGGCACGGCCCGGGTGACCACGACGCTGCCCCTCAAATCTTACCAGCCCACCGACGCGATGGGTCGGACCCGGGGTGCATCCAGCCCGCTCGCCAGCTCCGGGGACATCACGCTGCGTCCCTGGGAAATCAGGCAATTCCAACTTCAAAAATGACCACGACCTCCCAATCAGGCGCCGCCCACCCCGCCGCGCCGAGTTCTGACCGGGCCTTTCTGCTCGGCCTCTACCAGCGCATCGTCCTCATCCGCGAGTTCGAGGAACGGGTGAAGTTCCTCTTCCTCGAGGGCACCATGCCGGGCACCATCCACCAGTGTCAGGGCCAGGAAGCCACCGCCGTCGGCGTGTGTGCCGCCCTGCAGGCCGGTGATTACATCACGTCGACGTTCCGCGGACACGGCCACGCGCTGGCCAAGGGCCTGAGCGTGCAGGAACTCCTCGACGAGCTGTTCGGCGCCACCACCGGCTGCTGCAAGGGCAAGGGCGGTTCCATGCACATGGGCAACATGGACAAGGGCATGGTCCCCGGCATCGCCATCGTCGCGGGCGGCATTCCCCTCGCCGCCGGCATGGCCCTCGCGTTCAAGCTGCAGAAGAAACCGCAGGTCGTCGCCTGCTTCTTCGGCGACGGCGCCGTGGCCGAAGGCGCGTTTCACGAGGGCGTCAACATGGCCGCCATCTGGAACCTGCCCGTCGTGCTCGTCTGCGAGAACAACCTCTACGGCGCGTCCACCCACATCGGTAAGGTCATGAAGAACCCAAAGATCTCCGACCGCGCCGCGTCGTACGGTTTCCGCGGCGAGACCGTGGACGGCAACGACGTGCTCGCCGTGCTCGCCGCCGCCCAGCGCGCCGTCGAGGAATGCCGCGCCGGGAAAGGGCCCGTCCTGCTCGAGCTGCTCACCTACCGCCGCACCGGCCACTCGCGCCGCGACGCCTGCCATTACCAGCCGAAGGACGAGCGCGAGGCATGGTTCGCCCGCGACCCGATCACCCGCTTCGCCGAGGTGTTGCTCGCCCGCCCCGATGTGATGCCAGCCGACCTCGACGCCATCAAGGCGAAGATCGAGGCCGAGATCCAAGTCGCCGTCGTCAACGCCCAGCAAGCGCCCCAGCCCACCCTCGCGAACCTCACCGAGGACGTCTTCGCCTGACCTGCCCCCATGAAAACCCCGGAAATCACCCCGTTGTCCGATGCCACCAAGCGTGCCGCCGCCGCGCAGTTTGCGCGGGATGGATTTTATCTCGCGCCCGCCGTCATCCCTACCGAACTGCTGGCCCGGGTGCGGAAGCGCATCGATGCGGTCTACGCGGGAGAATACGAAACCGGCATTCCACCCTGCGGCAGCCCCAAGGGCTCGCAGGAGCCCCCGCAGAAGCTGGTGAAAATTGACAACGCCCATCGCTCCGACCGGACGATCTTCGAACTCGTGACCCACCCCGCCATCGGCGAGTGGGCCGCCGCGCTGACCGGCGCCAAGATGCTGCAGGTGTTCGCCTGCCAGATGCTGATCAAACCCCCCGGTAGCCAGGGCGGCGTCAATGTCGGCTGGCACCAGGACCAGGAATACTGGGACCACGCCCTGACCGGCGAACTGTTCACCGCGTGGGTGGCCATCAGTGATGTCACCGCGGAGTCCGGGCCCATGCGCTTCGTGCCCGGCTCGCAGCACTGGGGCCTGCTCAAGGCCGGCGATTTCTTCAGCGACAAGCTCGACGAGATCAAGGCGCGCTTCCAGGGCAAGAGCGGCGGCGGCAAGTGGGAGGAAGTCGCCGCGGTGCTGCCCCCGGGCGGCGTCAGTTTCCACCACCGGCTCACCGTCCACGGCAGCGGCGAGAACCACGCCGCCAGCCCGCGCGTGAGCTTTGCCATCCACTTCCGCACCGAGCAATCCGGCCTGCGCGAGGGCACGAAATGGCAGGACGCCGGTTATCTCAACGACTTCGCCGACCCCGTCGGCAGTCCCGTCAGCTATCGCGCTTAACTTTTAAAATCTATGAAACGACAAGGCATTGCAGAGGCACTCCGGGACGGCATCGCTGAGGAAATGACACGCGACTCCAGCGTGTTTTGCATCGGCGAGGACATCGGTGTGCCCGGTGGCTGGGGCGGGGCGTTCACCGTCACCCTCGGCCTGTCCGAAAAATTCCCCGGCCGCATCATCGACACGCCCATCGCCGAGCTCGGCTTCACCGGCATGGCCGTGGGCGCCGCGATGATGGGGATGCGGCCCATCGCCGACATGCAGTACGGCGACTTCCTCTTTCTGGCCAGCGACCAGCTGATCAACAACGCCGCCAAGATGCGGTACATGTCCGGCGGCACGATCAAGGTGCCCATGGTCATGCGCGCCCCCATCGGCGCCACCGGCCGCGGTTCGCAGCATGCGCAGAGCATGGAGCGCTACTTCACCGGCGTGCCCGGCCTCAAGGTCGTCGCCGTCTCCACCGCTTACGACGCCAAGGGCATCCTCAAGGCCGCCGTGCGCGACGACAACCCCGTCATGATCTTCGAGCACAAGCTGCTCTACGGTTCCAAGGGCGCCCGCGCCGAACCCGGCGCCGTGGATGCGACCAGCGACATTCCCGACGAGGATTACGTCGTGCCGCTCGACCGCGCCGTGGTCCGCCGCGAAGGCCAGCACGTGACCATCCTGGGCTGGCTCCTGATGGCGCACTTCGCCGCTCAGGCCGCGGAGCAACTCGCCAAGGAGGGCATCGAGGCCGAGGTCATTGATGTGCGCAGCCTGTCGCCCATCGACTACGCGACCATCGGCGCCTCCATCCGGAAGACCGGCCGCGTCCTCATTGTCGAGGAAGGCCCCAAGACCGGCGGGGTCAGCGCCGAGATCGCCGCCGGCATCATGGAGCACTGCGGCGAGAGCCTCCAGGCCCCCGTCGTGCGTGTCGCCTCGCCCGATGTCCCCGTGCCCTTCAGCCCCATCCTCGAGAACGCCTACCGCCCCGACGTCGCGCGCATCGTCACCGCGGCACGCAACCTGACCAAAACCTGATTTTACAGGAGGCAACAAAGAGAACTGAGACATGATTTTCAGTCCCATCGCTTAGGAATATGTCCTCTCTCCGTTCCCTCCGTTGCCTCCTGTAAAAACAAATCCCCCTAATCCCATGATCACGAAAGCAGAACTGAAACGCCGCCAGCAGGAAGCCCTCGGATTTTTCCAGCAGGCGAAGCTCGTCATCACCCCCGCCGAACAGGCGAAGATCGAAGTCGCGGACTTCGGCCTGAGTGAGTTTGAGAAGACCGGCCTCGGCGTGCTGGTCTACGTCAACACCCTGCGCTGCTGCGCGAAGGAACTCGCCATGTGGCCGCGCCAGACCTGCCCGGAGCACCGCCATCCCAACGTCAACGGCCAGCCCGGCAAGGAGGAGACGTTCCGCTGCCGCTGGGGCAAGGTGTTCCTCTACGTCGCCGGCGCCAAGGCGACCGCCCCGCAATGCCGCCCGCCCGCCGGCCGCGAGTCCACCTACACCGTCTGGCACGAGGTCGTGCTGAATCCCGGCGACCAGTATACCATCACGCCGAACGTCCCGCACTGGTTCCAAGCCGGCGACGAGGGCGCGGTCGTCTCCGAGTTCTCCACCCACAGCACCGACGAGAACGACATCTTCACCGACCAGGCCATCGGCCGTGAGACCAAGGTGAGCGAGGGCCAGTCATGAACAGCCGCTGGAACGACGCCGAGGCGGCAAACTATCCCGGCGACCTGGGCCAGCGCGTGTACAGCTCGCGCCTGCTCGGCCGCGACTCCGCCCTCGTCCTCCACGGCGGCGGCAACACGTCCGTCAAATCGCGAGAGAAAAACATCTTCGGCGAGGAGGAGGACATCCTCTACGTCAAGGGCAGCGGGTGGGATCTCGAGACGATCGAGGCCGCGGGGTTTTCCCCTTGCCGCCTTAATCACCTGCTCAAGCTGGCCCGGCTCCCGGAGCTGTCCGACCTTCAGATGGCGAACGAACTCAAGGGCTGCCTGACGAACTCCGCCGCGCCCATGCCGTCGGTCGAGGCGATCCTGCACGCGATCCTCCCCGGCAAGTTCGTGGACCACACCCACGCCGACGCCCTCATCGCGATCACCAACACCGCCGGCGGCCTGAACCGCGTCCAGGAAGTCTTCGGCGACCGCGTCGTGTTCATTCCCTACGTGATGCCCGGCTTCAAGCTGGCCCGCCTCTGCGCCGAGCTGTTCCCGCAGAAGGCGACCGGGAAGACCATCGGCCTTGTGCTGATGAACCACGGGCTGTTCACCTTCGGCGACACCGCCAAGGTCGCCTACGAGCGCATGATCGAGCTCGTCACCCTTGCCGAGTCGTATCTCGCCAAGCACCAAGCCTGGGAATTGAAGTCGCCCGCTCCGGTTTCCGCGCCCCGCCCCGCCCGCCTTGAAATCGCCGCGCTGCGGAAGGAAATTTCCGCCGCCATGGGCGGCCCCGCCATCCTCGCCGTGCAGGGCACGGCCGCCGGCCATGCGTTCGCCCGCCGCCCTGACGTGGCCACGATCTCCCAGCAGGGCCCGGCCACCCCCGATCACGTCATCCGGACCAAACGAATTCCGATGCTGGGCCGCGACGTCGCGGCGTTTCACGCCGCCTACCGGGTCTATTTTGATGCCTGTGCCGCCAAGGCCGGCCGGAAACTCGTCATGCTCGATCCCGCGCCCCGCGTGCTGCTCGATGCCGAACTAGGTCTCTGCACCATGGGCCGCACCGCCAAGGACGCCGCCATCGCGGCCGACATCTACCATCACACCATTGATATCATCTCGCGGGCCTCCGCACTTGGCGGCTGGCAGGCACTGCCCGCGGAAGATATCTTCGATGTCGAATACTGGGATCTCGAGCAGGCCAAGCTCCGCGCCGCCGGCAAGGCCCCCGCGTTCGCCGGCGAGATCGCCCTCGTCACCGGCGCGGCCTCCGGGATCGGCAAGGCCTGCGTGGACTCGCTCCTGAAACGCGGCGCCGCCGTCATCGGCCTCGACGTGAATCCCGCCATCACGAAACTCTACTCCCGCCCCGACTTCCACGGCATCGTCTGCGATCTCACCCAGGAGGCCAGCCTCGCCACCGCCATTGAGGAGGCGGTCCGCAAGTTCGGCGGACTCGACATGTTGGTGCTGAACGCCGGGATTTTCCCGCCGGGCGCCCCAATCGCCGACATGAAGTCGGACCTCTGGCACAAGGTGATGTCCATCAACCTCGACGCCAATTTCCTGCTGCTCCGCGAGTGCCATCCCCTGCTCAAGCTCGCGCCCAACGGCGGTCGCGTCGTCGTCATCGGCTCAAAGAACGTCCCTGCCCCCGGCCCCGGTGCGTCCGCCTACTCGGCGTCCAAGGCCGCCGTCAACCAGCTCATCCGCGTCGCCGCCCTCGAGTGGGGCAAGGACCGCATCCGCCTCAACTCACTGCACCCGAACATGGTCTTCGACACCGCGCTCTGGACCCCGGAAATCCTCGCCTCCCGCGCGAAGCACTACGGGCTGAGCGTCGAGGAATACAAAACCAACAACGTGCTGAAGACCGAGGTCTCCAGCCGCGATGTCGCCGAGCTCGCCGCCGAGATGTGCGGCCCGCTCTTCGCCAAGACCACCGCTGCCCAGGTCCCCGTCGACGGCGGCAACGATCGCGTCATCTAAAACGCAGGTATTCTCACTCAGAGCCGCCAAGGCGCAAAGGTCAGGATCACCCAACCCACTCTCCGAACTTCGCGTCTTAGCGTCTCTGCGTGCAACTCGCCCCACCCCATGCCCTACCCGAAAAAACGCCCCGTTCATTACACGCTCAGCACCCATTGGGACCGCGAGTGGCGCGAGCCCTTCCAGGGCATCCGCTATGCCCTCGTGACCCTCATGGACCGCGTCATCGCGGGACTCGAGGACGGGCGCCTCAAGGGACCCTTCCAGACCGACGGCCAGTCCATCCTGATTGACGACTACCTCGAGATCCGGCCCGACCGGCGCGCCCGGGTCGAGCGCCTCGCGCGCGAGGGCAAGCTCGTCATCGGTCCGTGGTATTCGATGCCCGACGAGTTCACCGTCTCGGGCGAGGCCCTGATCCGCAACCTGCTTGTCGGTCGCCAGGGCGCGCGCGCCGTCGGCGGCGAACCCTCCCGGGCAGGGTATGTGCCCGACATGTTCGGCCACACCAGCCAGCTCCCGCAGATCTTCGCCGGGTTCGGCATCCCGGTCGGCTACGTCTGGCGCGGC
Source organism: Verrucomicrobiota bacterium (assembly GCA_003402695.1). Classification (GTDB taxonomy): domain Bacteria; phylum Verrucomicrobiota; class Verrucomicrobiia; order Opitutales; family Opitutaceae; genus Opi-474. The sequence goes on from QQNC01000011.1 coordinate 15,506, forward strand.
CTCAACCTGCAGCAACGGAATTTCATCTGGCGCGGCGCCGACGGCACCGAAATGCCCTGCCACAAGTTCGGCAATGTCGGCTACGGCACGTTTGCCCACGCGGTGAACCGCGGCCACGAATACAACGGGCCCGTCGAGGACCGCCCGGAGGAACACGCCCGGCGCGCGAAGGAATACTTGGATAAGGAGGCCGCCGCCACCGCCGTGGACGCGATCCTCCTCCACGACTCCTGCGACCATCAGGAGTGGAACCCCCAACGCTACGCCCTCCTGTTCGCGCAGCTGGCCCGGAGTCCGAAGTACAAATTGGTGCACACCAGTCTCGACGCCTACCTGGTCGAGTTGCTGGCCCAGAAGGACAAAATCACCACGGTACTCGAGGGCGAATTGCGGGCGGCGGGTCGGGAACACCTGAAGCCACAGGTCGAGGATTACTGCAACCAATGGGTCATCCCCGGTGTGCTCTCCAGCCGCGTGCGCCTCAAGCAGGCCAACCACCGCTGCCAGACGCTGCTCTGCGCCTGGGCGGAACCGTTCAGCGCGTTGGCCCACGCCGCCCTCGGCGCCGACTTCGCACCGGGCTTTCTCGAGCACGCCTGGCGGCTGCTCATGCAGAACCATGCGCATGACTCCATCGACGGCTGCAGCCCGGACCAGGTGCACCAGGACATGGCGTACCGCTTCGACCAGGTCCGGATGATTGCCGAGAAACTCACCGTCGACGCCACCAGTCGGATCGCGGCCAGTGTGCGCGGCAAGGTCGCGGACAACCAACTGCGGGTCACCCTCTTCAATCCCCTCCCCCGGGACTTCGCCGGCGTCACCGAGGTCACCCTCGAGATCCCAACTTCCTGGCCGGCCTTCAACGAGTTCTTCGGCTTCGAGCCCAAGACCGGTTTCATCATCCACGATGCCGATGGCCGCGAGGTGCCCTACCAGCGCCTCGGCCAGACCCTCAACCGCCTTCGTCAGCGCATCCGCCCCACCAAGTTTGCCGAAGGCGTCATGAGCCACCACATCCCGGTCGCACTTGAGGTCGCCATCCCGGCCCAGGGCTACACCACGCTCACCGTCAGCGCCGTCGCTGCCGGCCGGCCGACGCGTTACCCGGACGTACCCACTCTCGCCACGAGCGAGCGCTCCATAGCCAATGAACACCTCGACGTGGCCCTCGAGGACAATGGTACGCTCACCCTGACCGACCGGCACAACGGCCGCGTCTATTCGCGGCTCCTCACCTTCGAGGACCGGGCCGACATCGGTGACGGCTGGTATCACGGCGTTGCGGTTAACGACCAGATCTTCGCCTCCACCGCTTGCCATGCCGAGGTGGCACTCGTACACAACGGCCCCCTGCTGACCACCTTCCGCGTGCGTACCACGATGAACGTGCCCCGGGAGTTCGTCGCCGGCGACACCATGGCGCGGTCCAACCAGTTCGTGCCCATGGTCCTCGACAGCCTGGTCAGCCTCCGGCCCGGGCAGACGTTCGTCGAGGTCCAGACCACCGTGGAAAACCCCGCCGACGATCACCGCGTCCGCGTGCTATTCCCGAGCGGCGCCAAGGCTGAGACTTTCCTCACGGATACCGCCTTCGACGTCGTGGAGCGCCCGATTGCCCTCCCGAAGGACAACCACGAGTACCGCGAGCTCAACGTCGAGACCCAGCCCCAGCAAAGCTGGACCGCAGTCCACGACGCCAAGTCCGGCCTCGCCGTCGTCGCTGACGGCCTGCTCGAGACCGCGGTCCGCGACACCGCCGAGCGACCGATTGCCCTGACGCTCTTCCGTGGCACCCGCCGTACCGTCTTCACCAACGGCGAGCCCGACGGCCAGATGCGCGGCCTGATGACGTTCCGCTACCTCGTGATGCCCCTCGCAGGGAAGCCCAACCGGGCGCAGCTCTGCGAATTGGGCCAGCGCCTCTCGGCCGGCCTGCGCGCCGTCCAACTGCGCCGGGAAGACATCGATATTTACCGGACCACCCCGGCGCTGCCGGCGACCGCCGGCTTCCTCCGCCTGGAAGGCCCCGCCGTCGTCACCAGCATGCGCCAAGTGGGTGAGTCGCTCGAAATGCGAATGTTCAACCCGGACACCAAGCCCATCAGCGCCACAATCCATCTCGGCGCCAAAACGGGAAAGGCCCAACCGGCCGCCACCGCCCAACGCGTGGACTTCGAAAGCAACCCGCTCGGCCCGCTCTCCGTCGCCAACGGCCAGATCAAGGTCACCCTCAAGCCGAAACAGATCATCACCGTGCGTCTGGGGTAATCCATGACGTAGCAGCGAGCCTTTCGGCCGGCTCAAGGCCCTGAACTAATCGAACGGGCTTGCCGCGCCCAGTCGTAGGTCGGGCTTTACGCCCGACATCCGTAAAATCCTGTCGGGGATAAACCCCGACCTACATCAAGCCGGGCGCCGCAAGACTGCCCCCTACCACACCCAGCGCCTCCCAGCAGGCGAACTACGCGAACCGTCCCTCGCGCAGCACCAGTTGACGCCCGCACTTGGCCGCGTGGTCGGCGTTGTGCGTCACGAGCACCAGCGTCGTGCCGGTCTCGCGGCACAGGCTGAGCAACAGTTCGATCACTGCACTGCCGGTGTGCTCGTCCAGATTACCCGTCGGCTCATCGGCCAAAATCAGTCGTGGTGAATTCATCAACGCCCGGGCCACGGCCACGCGCTGGCGTTCGCCGCCGGACAGTTGCGTCGGCAAGTGGTCCATGCGTTCAGCGAGGCCGACTCGCGTCAGCAGTTCCTTGGCGCGCGCCCGTTCCGCCGAACCGACGTGGCCCACGATTCGCCGCGCCATCAGCACGTTCTGCAGGGCATCGAGCTCGGGGATGAGGTAAAACGACTGGAAGACGATGCCGAGAAACGCCGCGCGGCGCTTGGCCCCGGTGTCGGGTGAACCTTCCCACGTGAGCGCGCCGGCGTCGGGTGCGTCGAGTCCCGCGAGCAGGTGCAGCAGCGTGGACTTGCCCGAGCCCGACTCGCCGCGGATGGAAATGCTTTCCCCGGCGACCACCTCCAGGTTGACGCCGCGCAGCACCTCGATGCGGCGGTCGCCGCTGAGGAAGGTCTTCACGATCCCGCTGGCGTGGAGAATCGTGTTACTCACTGCGCAGGGCCTCCACCGGTTTGAGCCGCGCCGCCATCACCGCGGGGATGATTCCGGCGAGCGTCGAAAGCACGAGCGCCGACACCACGATGAGCGCCAGGTCGCGGTTTTCCAAGTGCTCCGGCAACTCGCTGAATTGGTAAAACCGCGCCAGCAGCTCCTGGCCACCCGTCAGGTGCGTGATGGCGCGCACGAGGTCGTTGCGGAAATGGAGCACGGTGAAGCCCAGGGCGAGTCCGAGGCCCGTGCCCACCACGCCCACTCCGACGCCCTGCAGGCAGAAACACAGCGCAATCTGCCGGCGGCTGGCGCCGAGCGCGCCGAGCAGGCCGATCTCGCGGGTTTTTTTCAGGACGAGCACCAGCAGCAGGCTCATCGTCAGGAAGGCAGCCACCAGCACTACGAAAAGCAGCACGAACATCATCATGTTCTTCTCCAGCTGCAGCACCCAGAGGAAGTCCGCAAAGCTGTCCCGCCACGAAAACGCCCGCACGTCGTCAGGCAGGATCGCGTTCACGCGCGCCGCCACCTCGTCCTCCCTCGCGCCGGGGGCGACGCGGAGGTTGATGCCGTGCACGTCGCGGCCGAGGCCGTAAAGGTCCTGCGCCATCCGCAGCGTGCAATACAGCGTGGAGCTGTCGAGTTGCTGGTGCCCGATCTCGAGGATGCCGACGACGCGCGCCGTGCGCGGCAGGATGATCTCGCCGTCCTTCTTCGCCAGCATCAGCGGCGTGTAAATATCCACCATGGCGCCGAGACGCACGCCCAGCGCATCCGCCAGCCCTCCGCTCAGGATGACCGAGTCATCGTCCAGCGCCTCAAGCGAACCGATCCGCACAAATTTTCCCAGCGACACCACCCGGTCGAGGCTGCCGAGATCGAGCCCGCGCATCTGCGGGAAGGCCGGCTTGTTTTGGTACTGCACCATCAGCATGCCCGCCGCGTACGGCGTGGCGCCGGCGACGCCGGGCACCGCCGCGACTTTTTTCACCACACCGGGGTAGTCGCTGATCAGCCCGCGGGACTTGATCTGGATCTCGCCCTCCGTGTCCGTGATCATCGCGCGGATCTGGTAGCCGAAGCCGCCCATCACCCCGAGCACCACGATCAACAGGGCCACGCCGAGCGAGACGCTCACCACCGAGATCGCCGTGAAAAACGGAAACCGCCGTCCCGTCGGGAACAGCTGCTTGATCGCGAGGTAGAGGTACCAAGGCATCGGGCAGAAAAAGAAGAAACCGGGAAAACTTGGAAAAGAAGCAACGAAGCGGGGTTCCGAAATTTCTTCTTTCTAAGGCTTCAAGGTTTGTCGGCGGCTCGCAACTGCGGGAAGAGGATCACGTCCCGGATGCTCTCGGCGCCGGTGAGCAGGATGCAGAGGCGGTCAATGCCCACGCCCATGCCGCCGGCCGGCGGCATGCCATGCTCGAGGGCGAGCAGGAAGTCCTGGTCGATGTTTTGCTTTTCCTCGCCGGCCTGCGCCTCGAACATCGCGCGCTGCACGTCGGGGTCGTTCTGCTCGGAGTACGCGGGCGCCACCTCCATGCCGCCGATGCAGAGCTCGAACACGTCGAGGGTCGTCGGGTCGTCGGGGGTGAGCTTCGCCAGCGGGCAGAGTTCCTTCGGCAGGTGCGTCACGAAGGTCGGCTGGATCAGGTTCGGCTCGATCTTCTTGGAGAAAATCTCGTTCGTGATCTCAAACTCCTCCCAACCCGGATGGATGGAGAGGCCGAGCTTTTCGGCGCCGGCGGTCTTTTCCGCCTTGGAGCGCTCGAACCAGCCCGCATCGCCGGTCGTCTCGCGGATGAGGTCCTTGTACTTCACCTCGCACCACGGTCCGCCAAAGTTGATCACCTGCCCGCTCGGGGCGTGCTGGACCTCGCTCGTGCCGAGCACGTCGAGGCAGAGCGTCGTGAGCAGGTCCTTGATGAGGACCATCATGCCGCGGTAATCGCTGTAGGCCTGGTAGACCTCGAGCATGGTGAACTCGGGGTTGTGCTTCCGCGAAACGCCTTCGTTGCGGAAGATGCGGCCGATCTCGAACACGCGGTCGTAGCCGCCGACCAGCAGGCGCTTGAGCCGGAGCTCCGTCGCGATGCGCAGGAAAAAATCGGCATTGAGGGCATTATGATGCGTCACGAACGGCCGCGCCGCCGCGCCGCCCGCCGTGCTCTCGAGAATGGGCGTTTCCACCTCGATGAACTTCTGGTCCTCCAGGAAGCGCCGGATGTGCGAGATGATGCGCGAGCGCAGCATCAGCCGCTTCCGCGACTCCTCGTTGACGATTAAATCGAGGTAACGCTGGCGGTAAACCTGCTCCGGGTCGCTCAGCCCGTGCCACTTCTCCGGCAGCGGGCGCAGCGCCTTGCTGACGAGGGTATAGGTCTCCACCCGCACCGTGATCTCACCGGTCTTCGTCTTAAAAAGCGTGCCCTTGGCCCCGATGATGTCGCCGAGGTCGAGCTTCTTGAACGCGGCGTACGCGTCGTCGCCGATCACATCCTTCTTCACGTACAGCTGGATCTGGCCCTGCTGGTCGAGGATCTTCACGAACTGGCTCTTGCCCATGTCGCGCATGGTCACGAGCCGGCCGGCAACCGCCACGGTGACGGCGTTATCCTGGCCCTCGACGTAGGACTTGATCGCCTCACCCGAGAAATGCGTGGTCGCAAAGCTGGCGCGGAACGGATCGGTCCCCGCCGCGCGCATTTCGACCAGCTTTTGCCGCCGCACGGCATGCTGGTCATGGGAGATATCGGAGTGGAGGTCGCTCATGGAACCGGAGGAAATAGCCATGGAGGAAGGCGTGGCGCAAATGGATTTTCACCGCACCTCCGCCTTGCGCGCCCCGGCGCATAGGTCCACCCTGTCCTGCCGTGCCCACCCTGCTTGTCTCGATCATCGTCAGCGCCTGCCTTGGCGCCCTGGTGGGGCTGATCCGGCAATGGAGCGACCAGACCGCCACGCCGGAGGGTAACGTGGATTTCGGTGGCGTGCGCACCTATGCCCTGTGGGCCATGCTGGGGTGCAGCAGCGCTTACCTCAACGAGTCGCTGGCGCCCCTGCTGCTCACAGTGACGTTCCTGCTCGTCGGCGCGCATCAGGTGATCGCCATGGCCAAGACGCCTTCCGTAACCCGCCCCGGCGGCACGACGTTTGCCTCGGCTCTACTGACCGTGCTGGTCGGCGCCCTCGTGTACTGGAAACAAACCCAGGCCGCCGTGCTGATTGCCGCCACCACGGTCGTCCTGCTGGGTGTGAAACAGCCCCTGCATGCCTGGACCAAGCGGTTCACCGCCGATGATGTCCGCGCCACGCTGCAGTTCGTGGCCATCACCGGCGTCATCCTGCCGCTCGTGCCCAACCGCAGCTTCGGCCCGTACGGCGCCTTCAACCCGTACACCACCTGGCTGCTGGTCGTGCTGATCTCGGGGCTGGGTTTTCTGGGCTACCTCGCGGTCCGGTCGCTGGGCACGCGCGCCGGCCTGCTCATCACCAGTTTTTTTGGCGGACTCGCCTCCAGCACCGCCATCACCCTCGCCTTCAGCCGGCGCAGCAAGGACGACCCCGTTTTTTCCGAGCACTACTCGCTGGCGGTCGTGGTGGCGTGCAGCGTGATGCTGGCCCGCGTGGTCGTGGCCGTCGGCGTGCTCAACCTCGAGCTCGCCTTCACCCTCATCAGCCCGTTTGCGCTGATGGCCCTGCCGGGCGTGCTCTACGGCGCGTGGCTCTGGTTCCACCGCCAGCCGGGCAAGGGCGAGGTCGCCACGCCGCAGATCGGCAACCCGCTCAGCCTCAAGCTGGCCATCAAGTTTGCCCTGCTGTACGCGGCCATCGGGTTTCTGGTCAAGGCGCTCAGCAGCCTGAACCAACTGCACTCCAGCCTGCTGCCGCTGAGCTTCATCTCCGGCCTCACCGACATGGACGCGATTTCCCTCTCCGTCACGGGCAACCACACCAGCGGCGCCGTCCCGCTCCCTCTCGCGACGCAGGCCATCGTCATCGCCGCCGTGGCCAACTCACTCCTCAAGGCCGGCTTCGCCATCAGCCTCGGTTCGCCCGTGCTGCGGAAGCAGGTCTCCCTCGTCCTCGGCCTCACCGCCGCCGCAGGGGCCGCGGCGTGCTGGTGGCTGTGAGCACCGCTTAGCGCGTCAGCCGGTAGATCAGCAACGCCGTGCGTTTCACCAGCTCCGGCGCGCGGGCGATCGAAGCCGTCTCGTGCGTCGTGTGCTCGCCCGCCCCACCCAGGCCTAGCCCGTCCAGGCCCGGTAACGGTGGGGAGACAAAGGCAATGTCCCCCGCGCCGCGGCCGCGCGGGTCGAACGCGGTGATTTCCGCATAGCCGAGATCGCGGCTCGCTTGGTCGAGCTGCGCAAGCAGCGCATAGTTTTGCGGCGTCGCGTCCATCGGCGGATACGCGTCATCAAGAAAGGTGAGCACGGCCGAAGTACGCGGCAGGTGCTGGGCGACCACCGCCTCCATCCGGGCGCGCGCCTCGGCCAGCTGCGCCGCACTCAGGCAGCGGAGGTCGCCGCGCACGAGCGTCCGCTGCGCGATGATGTTCGCCTTGCCTGCCACCGTCCCGCCCGTGCGCGTCAGCTCGGCCTCGGCACCGCCGGCGATCAGCGCCGGGTTGATCGTGACCCCGTCCAGCTGGCGCAGCTGCTCATAAAACCCCTGCAGAATCCGGGCCGTTTCAAACACAGCACCGCTCCCGACCGCGGCCGAGAAAATACCTCCGGAATGCCCCGTGGCGCCCTGCACCTCGAGGGTCCACCCGGCGTAACTCCGACGGCCCACCGTGCCCGTGTTGCCAATTGCCGATTCAAACGCGAGGGCCAGGTCGCTGTGCTTCGCGGCGTCGAGCAACTCCCGTCGGCAGAGTTCGCTGGGCAGGCCCACCGCTTCCTCATCGCCGTTCATGATGACCGTGATCCGCGTGTCCGCCAGCAGCCCGGCCCGGTGCAGCGCCCGCAACGCGTGGATCATCACGATGTCCCCGCCCTTCATGTCCGCCACGCCCGAACCCGTAACCAGGTCGCCGTCCCGCTTGAAATTCGCGCCCGGATAAACCGTGTCGAGGTGGCCGATCAGCAGGACGCGCTGGCCCTTGGTCCCGCGGTGCTCCGCGACCAGATGACCCGCGCGTCCCGTCGACGTCGGCAACGGCACGAAGCGGGTCTCAAATCCGAGCTCGGCCAGCTGCCGGGCAAAAAGTTCCCCCAGCTGCCGGACGCCCGCCAGGTTCTCCGTGGCGCTGTCGATCTGCACTGCCTGCCCGAGCGCACTCCCAAAGTCATCCTTCCCCGCCTCCACCGCGGCGATGAGCCGCTGCTCCTCGGCCGTGAGCGGGGTCGGCGGCGTGGACGCGGCCCGGCCGGACCCAGACCCTGCCACGATGACGGCCAAGGCCAGCAATAGGCGGGAAAACGTCATCCCAGAAGCTGAGTGATACCCGGCCGTTCCGGCGATGATAAATCCGCCCGGGCCCCCAGGTCGTTTTCACATAATAAGTGAAACCACCCGGGGGCGGGACCGACCCAAATTCCGTCCCCCAAACCGGCGGAGCGGATCAGGGAGTGCCCTTAGAGGCCAAATTCCCTCAATGCGGATTGATCCGTGAGTTGGGTGACCGTCGGATCAGACGCCGACCAGTCGAGCACACCGAGCAACAAGCGATAATAACGGAGACCGAAATAGGCCACGAGCCAGCGGCTGCCATTGCGGGCGACAACTTTCATGCCAGTGATGTCGGCGCGCAGGGCTCGCGGTTTCACGTCCGGCCAGCGCAGCGGGTTGTCCGACTCGACATAGCTCCAAGCGTGGTGCCCGCCGAAGAACAGCAGCCAGCGGCCGTCGGCGCGTTGCTGCACGTTGCACGACTCACACTGGTTCCAGCCGGAAAAGGCGTAGGCGATCCCCTCGTCCTGCCATGTCAGCAGGTCGCGGGACGACGCCCGGGCCACGCAGCCGCGTCCGTCCTTCAAGACCGCCGTGTAATACAACTGCCACCCACCCTCATGCGCGATGACATGCGGATCCCGGCACGCCGCCCCGCCCGTTGTCGGGCAAAACGCCCAGCCATACTCCTCCGGCCGGATTACCGGCTGGTCGCCCGCGCGCTCCCAGCGAAACAAATCGGGGGAGGTCGCCACGCCGATGCGCTGCGTGTTGTCCGTCGCGACGCCGGTGTAAAACATCCAGTGTTTGCCGCCCGACGAAATGACGTACGGCGCAAACACGTGGCCGTGGTCCCATCCGCTCGGATTGATAAAGAAGCACGGCTCGTGCGTCTCCCAGGTCACGAAGTCCCTCGTGGTCGCGTGGCCGAACCAGATTTCATTGCCCGGCAGGCAGCAACTGACGCCCGGGGTGCCGGCAATATGATAGAGGTGCCAGGTGCCGGCCACCTCGTGCAGACAAAAATCCTTCAGGTAAAACCCCAGCGGCGCGTACCCGACCTTCAGCCAGTCCTCCTCGTGTGACCGCTGACGCGCGACCGCATCGAGGTAGCACTGGTAGTCGGGATTGGAGCTCATTTTTGCCCGCGAATTACGCGAAACAGCGCGAATACGGAGTCAGAAAGTTCAAAGTTACGGGATCTTCCGGATTCGCGTCCATTCGCGTGTTTCGCGGGCAAAATCTCAGCGCTGCCAGCGCTCGTTCAGCGTCGGGAACTTCGGGAAGGCCACGTGCGGCTCGTTCTGATACCAGAACGCCGTCGAGGCGACATCCTCCGTCAGCGGCTGGTAAATGTGTCCCGGCCACCAGCCGAGCGTTTGCACCGTCACCTTCAGGTCCTTGGCAAATCCGATGCTGTCAAAGATGTGCCAGCGGTAGAGGCTGAAGTAGCGCGGGCCATCGGCGCTGCCGGTATGCGCCAGCGGCATGCCGACAAACGGCGCGTTGAACGCCTGCTCGACCTGGTCCTTCTGCGGGTGCTTGAAGAAACCCCACGCGCCGCCGAAGTAATCCTCGGTCCCGTTGTCACAGATCGTCGGGAACTCCTTGTCGCCATCGAGGTAGAACTTCACCTCGCCCTCGCCCCACCAGCCGCGGGAGAGCGCCGTCCAGGCGAGATACGTGCCGACGTACAGGCCCTTGCCCTTCACGCCGTCGAGGATCGTGTGCTCGGGATGCTCGCGGGTCGTCAGGCTGCGGCGCCATTGCGCGTGAAAATACGCGGCGCCGGCCGGGATGGGGTGGAGCTTGTAGAGCACCTTGAACGCCACGATGCGCACGTCCTTCTTGTCGTCGTTCGTCAGCGTGATGCGCGCGTGCTTGCGGAACGGCATCTGCCAGTAACAGCCGCAGCCGCGATGCGGGGCGACCACCACGGGCATCGAGGTCACCTGGTGCGGCTGCGTGTCGAAGCCCATCGCGAAGAAATCCCCCATCGGCGCCTCGACCGACGGGGTCGGCTCGTTGTCCCAGTACATCCGCACCACGAGCGTGCGAAATTCCTCGGCGCTCGCCGTGATCCAAAAGTGGTTGATGCAGCCCGGCCCCTTGATGTCCGCCAGTGTGGCGGTCTCGCCGGCCTTGAGACTGATGAACGGCCGCACCTTCCAGCCGCGGCCGAGGTGCTGCGCCGCACCGCTGTGCGCGAGAAACGGATCGTCGGGATTCGGGTCCCATTTGGCGGCGCCGCCCTTTTCGCCGGTGGGATTCTCGGCGTTGATCATGCGCGTCACCGCGCCGGTCTGGAACGGCAGTTGCCCCAGCGGGTTGTTCATCAATTGGGGTGTCATGGGAAAATCAGCGGGAGAAAACCGACTGCAGCGTCCGCGTACGCGCCACGGCTTCGGGCAGATACGTAATTCCGTCGATCGGCGTGAGCAACACCGACGTGCGCCGGCACTGGTAGCGTCCGCTGCCGAGGTAGGCCAGGTCCGTCGTCGCCGGCATCGCAATAGCGGTGGCCGTCTCCGCACCGAGCAACAGCGGGCCGTGCATGAAGTGCCGCGCGTCAGGGAAGTTCGTGGGATATTTCGCCGACTCGCACACCAGCGTGATGGCAAACTCAACCGCGACCACGTCGTCGGCCGCCAGCGTCGTCTCCACCACGACAAAGCCATGCTCGAGTTTCGTCGGCAGCACCGTCTCGCCCTTTTTCACGACAAACGATTTCGCGTCGACGCCCGGCGGCACGAGGAAATGCAGCCGCCAGGGCGCGCCGGCCGCGGCCTGCTTGACCTGATAGTTGATCTTTCCGCCGTAGGGATACTCGCCGGTGGCGTTGAGGACAAGCATGCCGCCCGGCGCGCGCACCGTGACCGCGCCCTCGAAATAAAATGGGAACCAGACGCCGCGCGGCGCCGCTGGATCAGTGAAGGCCGCGTACCGCGCTGCGCAGGACAGCCCCTCCGCCCCGCGCATCGAGCAACACCAGGGCGCCTCGAACCACTTGAAAGCATGGACAAAGCGGTCGCCGTTCGAGCCCGTACAAAAATCGCAGCCGAAGCCGCCGTTCGGCCGCTGGTGGTGACAGATGGCGTTGTGGTAAATCCGGTGCGCCTCCTCGAGGTAGAACGGCTCGCGCGTCACCTGCCAGAGCTGCACGCCCAGCATGAACGAGTCGATGATGGCGCAGCTTTCCGTCCAGTCCGGCCGGCCGAACCAGTTGAAATTCGCGTGGTGCTCCGTGCGCGCCTGGTCGAGGTAGAGTTGGAAGCGTTCCCGCACGATCTTCAGGTACTCCGGCCGCGCCTCGACCTCCATGTGCCAGCGCAGGATGCCGCGCAGCGCCGTGAGCGTCGCATGCGTCTGCGCGCTGAGCGCGATGATATCCAGCTGCGCATACCGCGCGATCATCGTCTCGATCAGCCTCCGCAATTCCGGCGTGGGATCGACGAGGTAGGCCTGGGTGAGGCCGTCGAGCGTGAAGAACAGCGTGCCAATATCCGTCGAGAGCCCGAGCCACACGCCGTCGTGCGCCACGGTGAGGCCGGAAACCGGGCCGCCCATCAGCTTGTCGAGGAGATGGTCGGGGTACGCACCATAGAGCGGACGCGTGGGCAGCATCAGGTGGTTGATGATGCCGCGGATCGCCGCGAGGGCGCGGGGATCTTTTTTCCAGAGGTAATATTCGCACAGGCCGCGCAGCATGGCGTTGTGGCCGCCGACCTGGTTTTCGTCGGCCCGGCCGGCGGGATGCACGAGGCCGATGTACCCGCGCGCGTTGCACGCTTCCGGCCAGCGGCGGACGGTTTCCTCGGTGCGGGGCGACTCGCGATCGAGCGCCTGCGCATCGAGCGTGAGGCCGAGCAGCGTGCGCCCAAGCCAGTCGCCCGGCGCCTCGCGGGCCGTGAAGGCGGTGATGGCGGCCTCGAAGGAAAACTCAGCGTCATGCAGGCGGCCGAAATTGAGCTCCAGGCGGCGGCGCAGGTCACCGGCGGGCGCGCTGTCAGCGAGGGCCGTCGATTGCAGGAGGGACGAGGAAAGCGGCATGGGGGAAGCCGGGGAAGGCCCGGTCAAACAGCCGCAGGCAAGCCGCCCGCGCAAGCTCACAAGAGCTGATATTTCACCCACCCGGC
>QQNC01000012.1 GCA_003402695.1 Verrucomicrobiota bacterium
GACTTTGTCTCGGTGCCATCGGACGAGATCTGGACAGTGCCGTCGGTGAGGATGCCATCCACGTCCATCGCGAACAGGCGGATGCGGGCCCACGAGGGGGCGGAAATTTTCGATTTTCGATTTCTGATTTTCGATTTCTTGGGTGGCATACGGATCGAAGGTTGGCGAACGAGGCGGGTTCAGTGAGTGGTAATCGAAATTCGAAAATTCGCTCAACCCAGCCAGGCGGTGAGCTGTTCGATGATCTTGTCCTTCGTGGGGCGGTAGGCCTGTTCGAGTTCGGGTGCGAAGGGCACGGGCAGGTCCAGCGAGCCCAGGCGCAGTGGCGCGGCCTTGAGGTGGGCGAAATGCTTTTCCGTCAGGCGGGCGACCAGCTCGGCGCCGAAGCCATGGGTGCGGCGGCCCTCGTGCAGCACGACCAGGCGGCCGGTGCGGACGAGCGAGGCCTCGATGGGCTCGAGCTTGAGCGGCGAGAGCGCGCGCAGGTCGAACAGGTCGAAGGTGGTGTCGTATTCGGCGGCGAGATAATCGCAGGCCTCCTCGGCGAGGTGGACCATTTCGCCGTAGGTGACGAACGTCGCAAACGTGCCGGTGCGCAGCTGGCGGGGCGTCCAGACTTCACGGTACGCCGGGTTCCAGACGACCGGCGACCGGCCGCGGCGGTAGAGTGCCTTGTGCTCGAAGAGCAGCACGGGGTTGTTGTCCTCGTAGGCGGCGAGGAGCGCGTCGAAGGCATCCTGCGGTGTGCTCGGATAGAGTGCCTTGAGGCCGGGCATCGAGAGGAAGAAGGACTCGAGCTCCTGCGAGTGGAACGAGCCGAAGGTCAGCCCGCCGCCGCAGGGGAGGCGGAGCACCAGCGGGCAGGCGGCGCCGGAGCGGAAGTGGAAGGTGGCGGCGTTGAGGGCGATCTGGGTGACGGCCTCGGTGGAGAAGTCGGCGAACTGGAATTCCTCGATGGGCCGGTGGCCGGAGACGGCGAGCCCGATGGCGTAGCCGGTGCAGGCGCTCTCGGCGAGCGGGGTGTTGAACACGCGCGGGCGGCCAAATTCCTTGAGCAGGCCGTCGGTGACCTTGAACGCGCCGCCGTAGGCACCGATGTCCTGGCCGAGGAGGATCGATTCGGGGCGCTCGGTGAGGATCTTGCGCAGGCCGGCATTGATGGCCTGGGCGAGGTTGAGGGTGGCGGCCGGCGCGGCGGTCGGTTTCCACGGCAGGGGTGCGGAGGCCGGGGCAAACAGGCCGGCTTCCATGCCTTCGGGCGTGATTTTGGGCGTGGCGAGCGACCCCTTGATGCAGGCCTCGACGAAGGAGGCGATCTCGGTGTCGATCGCCGTCAGCTGGCCACCGTGGCCGGCGGCGACGAGGTGGGCGCGAAACGCTGTCAGCGGGTCGCGGGCGGTATAACCGTCGGCCTCGCCGGGGAGCATGTAGTCGCAGGTGTCGTAGGCGGCGTGGCCGCGGAGGCGCACGGTGTGCGCCTCGATCAGGACGGGGCGGGAGGTGGCGCGGACCTTGGCGATGGTGGCGGCGAGGGTGCGGGTGCAGGCCTCGACATCGGTCGTGTCGAGCGCGAAGCCCTCCATGCCGTAGCCGGCGGCGCGGCGCCAGAGCTCGGTGCCGGCCGCGAACTGTTCGCGGACAGGCGTGGAGTAGGCGTAGCCGTTGTTCTCGACGACGAAGATGACGGGCAGCGAGAGCAGCGAGGCGAGGTTGAGCGACTCGTGGATGTCGCCGGTGCTCGAGGCGCCGTCGCCGAAGAACGTAAACCCGACGGCGGGCCGGCCGAAGCGGCGCTGGGAGTCCGTGGCGCCCGCCACATTGGAGAGCATTGCGCCGAGATGCGAAATCATCGGCAGGGAGCGGTTCGCCGGATCGCCGTGGTGGATGTTGCCCTCGCGGCCGTGGGTGGGGCTGGCGGCGTTGGCGAAGTACTGGTTCAGGTGGTCGCAGAGGTGGTCGCTCCAGACCAGGTGCCCGCCAAACCCGCGGTGGGAAAACGAGACCACATCGATGGCCTTGTCCGCGAGGAGCGCGAGCGGGACGACCAGGCCTTCGCTGCCCTGGCCGCCGGTCACCGTGCCCTTGATCAGCCCCTGACGGAAGAGGTCAAGGATGCGGTTGTCCCCGAGCCGGGCGAGCTGCATCCAGGCGTAGATGCGCAGCCAGGCCTCCGAGGGTGATTTATCAAGATCCGCGGGGCGCAAATCGCGCGACACAAGGATGGCGGGGGGAGGAGGAAATACCATGTCCAAAGACCCGACGCTGAGGGTGCGACATGGCGCGGGCAAGCCTGCGTCGCGGGCCGGCGGCGAAAGTTGCGAAAGCCCTGCGATGCGCGCCGGGCTCGGCCCGCGGGTCAGTCCGTGGGCTCGATGCTGAACGGCACGATCAGGCGCACGTTGGCCGCCCGGCCATGGACGGAGCCGGGGCGGAATTTCCACTGGGCGGCGGCGGTCAGGCAGGCGGCGGCCAGCGAGTGGTCGGAACCGGGCAGGACGACGAGGTCCTTGGTGCTGCCGTCGCGGGTAACGGTGAGTTCGACGTTGATCTTGGCGCTCTTGCGCGCGAGGCGGAACTCGTAGGGGACTTTCGGCTGCACGGTGGCGATGACCTTGGGCGGCTGGTCGAGGTCGCTTAGCTTCGAAAGGTGGTCATAGACCTCGAGCGGCGGCGCGAATTCCAGCACCTGGCCGCCCACGATCCGGCCCGTGACCGGCTCGGTCGCATAACCGGCGAGGGTGAGCTGATAAGTGGCCTCGCCGGGCTGCTGGTCCTTGAGGGTGAGCGGGGTGAGGCCGAGGCGCACGCCGTCGCGCGTGACGACGGCGCCCGCGGGCTTGCTGGAGATTTTCACGATGCCGTTGGGGAACAGGCCCTTCACGTGGGCCGTGGAATCGCGGACGATGGTGACGTTCTCGACCTGCGGCATCCAGCCGTCGCGCACAAACGTAACGGTATAGTCGCCGGGAATGAGATCGGTGAGGGTCCCCGGCGTGCGGCCAGTCCGCCGGGCCTCGGGCATGACGATGATGGCGTTGGCGGGCTTCACCTCGTAGGCGACGCCGTCGGGCTCGGTGACGAGTTCGAGTGAGCCGAGGATCTTGGTGAGCTGGATGACGCCAGTATCGGTGGTCGCGTCCTCCTTCACCTCGAGTTCGAGCTGTGCGGTGTCGTAGAGGCCGAGGACGAGGCTGACGGCATATTTTCCGATTTTGAGATCGGAGAACGTCGCCGGCGACGGGCGGGGAGCGAGGGTGCCGACGGTGATCATCGCGCCGGCGGGATCCGTGGCGATGACCAGTGTGCCGCGGGCGTTGGCAAGGCGGGCGGCGGCGGAGGCCCGGGCCTCGGCTTCGGCGCGCTGGCGGCCGGCCTCGGCGGTGGCGACTTTTATCGCGCTTTCTTGCTCAAGCTTTTTCCGGGCCTCGGCCTCATCGTGGGCCTTTTTTTCGCTGAGGCGGTTCTTGGCGATCTCGTCCTGGAGCCGCTGGTCCGTACGGGTTTTTTCCGCCGCGAGAGATGCGGCCGCCCTCTGGGACTGGACGATCAGATAACCGCCCAAGCCCAGCAGCACGATCACGGCGAGGGTCATCACGGCGACGGGGTTTTTGTGCCACGGGAGCTCCACGGGCATCTCCGCCATCGGGAGGGTGTTGACCGGAAGGGGCACCGGCGGCGGCACCGATTTTTTCGGGGCGGCGGGTTTCTCGGGGCTGGCCGGCTTGGGCGAATCGCTGGCGGATGAACTGCTGGCGGCCGGTTTCGGGGTGGGCGCAGCGGAGGGCGCGGGCGCGACCGGGGCGATCGCGGCTTTGGCCGGTGCGGGGGCTGGTGCAGGT
This sequence comes from Verrucomicrobiota bacterium, assembly GCA_003402695.1. Classification (GTDB taxonomy): domain Bacteria; phylum Verrucomicrobiota; class Verrucomicrobiia; order Opitutales; family Opitutaceae; genus Opi-474. Next base: position 3,840 of record QQNC01000012.1, read on the forward strand.
GCCGGAGTCGGCGCCGTCGGTTTGGCCATGACTGGTTTGGCCACGGGGGCGGACGCGACGGGTTCACGGCCTGGCGCGACGACGGCGGCCGCGGTGAGTGTGGCGGGTGCGGCGGGTTTTCGCGGTGCGGACAGCACGGCATCGGGCAGGGGGAAAGGGGCGGGCGTGACGCTTGGCGCGGGTCTAGGCGCGACGGGCTTCGAGGCGATGGACGCGGCGGTGATGGGGGCAGGAGCAGCCGGCTTGGGCGCGGCTGAAGCGGGAGCGGCGGGCGCAGGGGCCGGTTTGGGCGCGGGGGCTGGGGCACTGACGGGGGCGGGCGTGGCGACGGGGGCCGGGATCGGAGCGGATACAGGCGGCTTGGGCGCGGCGGGCGGGGCGATCGTATCGAGTTTGATCCACTCGGCCGCCCACGGGCCGGGGGTGGAGGTCTGGCTGGTACTGGCCAGACGGAGAAAGCCAAACCAGGCGGGTGAAACGCTGGCCTCGAGTTCCGGGGTGGCGAAGGTGAGTCCGGTGGATTTCGTCTCGGGGGCAAACGCGGCGAGTTCCAAGGCGGCGGCGAGTTGGGTGGAGAACCAGTGCTGGGCGGCCGGCAGGCCCGAGCACGCCAGCGCGATGGGGGCGCTGTTGGCGCCGCGCAGGGCGGCGAGTTCGGACTTCACGCTGGCGGCGAGGCGGGCGGCGATCTTGGGCCCGACGTCGGTGTAATCATAGACGGCATTGAAAAACAGCTTGATGGCCGAGCCACGGAATTTCAGGCCGAGCTCGGCCTGCACGGCCTCGGCGATGCGGTCGAGGTTGAGTGATACCGGGCCGGCGGCGAGCACGCCGTCGCGGCTGATCAGCAGCGCGGACGAGCCGAGCTCGCCGATTTCCAGCAACCAGATGGGCGCGCTGACCGTGGCGGCGATGGCGCCGACGGAATTGAGAATGGCGGAGAGACTGCGGGCGGGCTTGACCGCCAGGCTGCCCAGCAGGGTGGTGGACGCGGCGTGGCCCTCGGCCGAGGTCAGCGTGGCGAGCCACGGGCCGGCGCCGGGTGCGGAGCCCTCGCGGGCGGAAACCGCGGCGAGCCACGCGGGTGACAGATCACTGAGGGCAGAGTGGGTGGTGGCGAGCTGGCGCACCCCGCCGAGGCCGGGCAGACGCTTCGCCTCGTCGGCGCCGGCGAGATGGAGCGCGCGCGGTTTCGGGCGCAGCGCACACAGGGCGGAAGCGGACTCGGTGGCGAACACCGCGCGGACCGCGGCGGCGAGCGCGTCGGCGTCGGCGAGCGGGACCTCCTGCAGGGCCTCGAGGCGCAGCGGCGACGAACCGGCGGCGCCGCGCGCGAGCAGCAGCGAGAAATCGGTCTGTTCGAGGAAGCAGACGGAGTCGTTGGTCATGGGGATAAACCGACGGATCGGGGGACGAGGAGAAAACGATGCAGTGGATGCAAAATCGAGAGAGAGAAGCGATGCGGGGATTTTTTACGTGCTATTGACGAGCGGGGATTTACTCGGAATTGACCACCGCAAGCTGGAGTTGTGCTCCGAGGAATGGATACATCTTGGCTCCCGCAAATCAGGCCGTCCGCCCCAACCGTTTCCGCCATGTCCGCCAAAATCCTTCTCGCCCGAAAACTTCACAACGAAACGCGCGCCCATTCCATCCTGGTCGGCGACACGGGGTTTTACTGGCGCGACTTGCCGGCCGAGGCCGAGCTCGTGAACGAGCTCCGTGGTGAGCGCTTTTCGCTGATCATCGTGGATCACCGCGATCTGACGGACGACCCGCTGGCATTTGTGGAATCGCTGCGCCGCTGGCAGAAGGATACCCCGGTGCTTGTGGTGAGCGAGGAGCTCGCGCTGGAAAATGTGATTCGCGCAATCCGCGTCGGCGTGAAGGACCTGTTTCACCACCCGATTGACCTGCGCGCCATGGTTGAGCGCATCTACACGACCCTGAAGCCGGAGCTGGGCTCGGCGCGTTCGGCCAAGCTGGACGAATGGAGCGAGCTGATGATGCAGCTCACGGATCCCGACGCGGCCCCGCCCTTGCGCGGTTCGCGGGCTGGCTTCCCCGGCAGTGCCACGCCGCTGCCCGCCCCGGGAGAGTCCGACGCGCTGGCCATGGAGCTTAAGACGGTCCGCGAGACCATGTCGCAGGTGAAGGCGCGGGCGACTGAGCTGGAGCAGGAGGTCGACCGGCTCCGCACCGCCAAGCCGGTGATGTCCGTCCCGGCACGATCCGCGGTGGACACGAAAGCGGAGGAAGCGCTGGCCGCGGAGCGGGAGCAGCTCGAGACCGAGCAGCAACTGCTGGTGCAGCAGCGCAAGAAATTTGAGGCGGAGTGCGCGGCCCGGAAAACGGCCGAAGGCCCGGCATCGGTCTCGCTGGCGGAAGTGACCAGACGGGAACAGGCTCTGGCGGAGAAACAGCGCTTGCTGATCGCGTCGCAGGAAAAGCTCCAAATCGAGCTGCTCCAGCTGGCCGAGGCGAAGACGCAGCTCGAGGAAGAGCGCGCGGAGTCCGGCGCGCCGCGCGCCGCGCAGAAAGAAGTCGAGGCGAAGATGAAGCAGCTCGTGATCGAGCAGGTCGCGATGACCAAGGCGCGGGAAAAGCACGAGCGCGACTGTGCGGTGTGGCAGGCCGTGCGGGTGAAGGCCGAGGCCGATCTCGCCAAGCGCGAAGAGGCGATGGCCCAGGCACAGGCGGAAGCCCTGCATCTCACGGCGGAGCAGGAAAAATTTGAGGCGGCGCAGCTGGTGTTGCAGCAGGCGCAGGCCAAGCTGGATTCGGAGCGCACCGCGTGGGCGCAGACGCAGTCGGCCCACCGCGAGGCGGTGGCCCGCGCGACCGCGAAGGAAGCCGAGCAAGCGCAGGCCCGGAAGGCGCTGCAGACCAAGGAAGCCGCGCTGAACGAGGCGGCGGAGCATCTCAAGGTGGACCAGGAAAAATGGGAGTCCGAGCGGCTCGTGGCCCTGCAGGTGCAGGCGAAGTTCGCGAAGGACCGCGCGGCCCTGGACAAGCTTGCGGCCGGGCAGCAGGCTGAGATGGAAAAGCTCAAGGCGCAGCGCGAACAGCTGGCCGCCGAGCAGCGGAAGGCCGCGGACGAACTCGCCGGTCGCGAGGAGCAGCTGGAAACGGCCCTGAAGGATCTGGTCCCGAAACGCGCCGAGCTGGCCGCGGCGCAGCGGAAGGCGGAAGCCGAGCTGCTGCTCGCCAAGCAGAACGTCGCCAAGGCCGCCGCCGCGCGGAACGATGCCGAGGCCCTGCGCGAAGAACTGCAGCACCAGACCAAGCAGCTGGCCGAGAAAGAGGCGGCGCTCGAGGAAGCCGAGGCCGTGGTCCAGAACCAGCTGGAGAAAGCCACGGTACAGAAGGCCGAGTTCGAACAGGAACGCGCCAACCAGAAGGCCGCCAGGCTGGCCATCGAGCAGGAGACCGCAGCGCTGGCCGAGCGCGTGTGGATGTTCGAGTCCAAGCAGAAGCAGATCAAGGAGCAGATGAAGCAACTGCTCGCGGCGGGCTGAGGCCGGCCCCAATCAAAGTTCAGGCCGGCGCCCGACCCGCGCCGGTCTATCTTTTGCCCAGCGACGCCGCTTGCCGCCGATTACCGCTCGGCAAGGCGGGAGCTCCAGCCCATGCTGGCCGGGTCGCATGGAACTCATCGATTCGCACGTCCACCTGCTTTACCCCGGGAAATTCACCTACACGTGGTGTGCGGCGGAACCGGTGCTGAACCGCGCCTATCGCATGGAGGACTACCGCGCGGCGGCGGCGGGCGCCCCGGCGGGCGTGACGGTGAAGTCCGCGGTGTGGCTCGAAGCCGATGTCCCCGCGGCGCAGCAGGAGTCGGAGGCGGAGTTTTTCGCCCGGATGGCGCAGGCGGAGCGCGGACCGTTACCCCTCGCCGCGGTCATCGCGGCGGCATGGCCGGAGTCGGAGGATTTTCCGGCGCAGGTGGAACGCTACTCCCGGTCCGGGCCCATTCGCGGGCTGCGCCGGGTGCTGCACACGATGCCGGAGGGATTGGCGCAAACGCCGCGGTTCGCGGAAAATCTCCGCCGGCTGGCGAAACCCCGGCTGACATTTGATCTTTGTCTGCGGCCGCATCTTCTCCCGGTGGCGACCCGCCTCGCGGCGCTTTGCCCGGAGACGCAGTTTGTGCTCGACCATTGCGGCGTGCCCGACGTCGCGCAGGGAGAGCTCGATCCGTGGCGGGGCCACCTGCGGGAACTGGCGGCGCAGCCGAACGTCACCTGTAAATTTTCCGGGCTGGCCAGCGGGTGTGATCCGTTGCGGCCGATGACGCCGCAGGTGCGGCCGTTTTTTGATCACTGCCTGGAAAGTTTCGGCCCCGCGCGGATGATGTGGGGCAGCGACTGGCCGGTGTGCAACCTGACCTTCGATCTGGCCGCGTGGCTGCAAACCACGTCCGACCTGCTCGGCGAGCTGAGCGGACCGGAGCAAACCGCGATCGGGCTGGGGACGGCGACGCGGGTTTACCGCTTGAACTAGGCGGCAAGGACTGGGCGAGGGGCACCGCCCGGAGCTTACTCGGCCACCGGCTTGGAGATGGCCTCGATCCGGGCCAGGTGCGCGGGCGTGAGTTTCTCGAGGACGGCGAGGGCGCCAAAGTTTTCCACCAGCTGCTCGGGACGCGAGGCACCCAGGATGACGGAGCTGACGTGCGGGTTTTTGAGACACCAGGCGAGGGCCAGGCAGGGCAGGGTGGTGTTCAGCTCAGTCGCGATGACCGCGAGTTGCTGGACGGCGGAGATTTTTTTCGGGAAGGCGGGATCACCGGTGAGCCGGTCGCGCAGCCAGGCCATGCTGGGGGTGTCGAGGCGCGAGCCGGCGGGAATGCCGCCGTTATACTTGCCGGTGAGCAGGCCGCTCGCGAGGGGCGACCACACGGTGAGGCCGAGGCCAGGCGATTGAAAGAAGCGCGCATATTCCTGCTCCACGCGGGTGCGGTGGAAGAGATTGTACTGCGGCTGCTCGACGACGGGGCGGTGCAGATTGAGACGGGTGCAGACGGCGAAGGCCTCGGCGATTTCCGGCGCGCTCCACTCGCTGGTGCCCCAGTACAGCACCTTGCCCTGCGTGATGAGGTCGTGCATCGCGCGGGCGGTTTCCTCGATCGGCGTCTCGGGATCGGGGCGGTGACAGTAATAGAGATCGAGATAATCCACCTGCAGCCGCAACAGGGCGGCGTCACAGGCCTCGATCACGTGCTTGCGCGAGAGGCCGGTCTGGTTGGGGCCTTCGCGCTCCGCGCCGAAGAAGACCTTGCTGGAAACGAGGAACGTGTCGCGCGGCCAGTTGGACTTCTTGAGGATGGCGCCCATCACGCGCTCGGCCTCGCCGTCGGCGTAGGTCTCGGCGTTGTCGAAAAAATTTACGCCCGCGTCGTAAGCGGTGTGCATGAGCTTCGTCGCGGCGGTGTCCTTAATCTGCTTGCCGAACGTGACCCAGGCGCCGAAGGACAGCGCGCTGACTTTGAGGCCGGAGGAACCGAGGCGACGGTAAAGCATGCTCATGGCTAGAGCATGGAGGCGCGAAACGGATTTGTCTAGGATACCGACGGCGTGAATGTCTTTGAACTCACGCAGAGGCGCGGAGACGCAGAGGACCTGGATGTTTCGGATCGGAGGGCAGATTTCGGCGTTTCGCCCTCTGCGTCTCCGTGTCTCTGCGTGAAAAATGTCCGGATTGGACGTAAAGACCGAATTAGGTGAGGAATTTTTTTGCAGCCGCGATGTCGCTGGGGGCCAGTCCGTGGCCGGCGGGGGAAGCGTGCAACGATACCGTCGCGCTGCCGGCGCGCAGGAGGGCGGCCAGCCGCGCCGGGTGATCGCCGGGCACGATGGGATCATCGGTCCCGCTGGCGAGCAGCACCCGTTTGCCGGTCAGCGAGCCGGCGGGGGCGGGCTGGTCGAGTACGACCATCGCGCGGAGCAGCACGGCGCCGGCAAGGGACTCGGGTCGCAGTTGGAGCAGTGTGGCGGCGATGTTGGCGCCGTTGGAGAACCCCACGGCGATGAGCTGCTGGCGGTCGAGGCCGTGGCGCGCGGCGGCGGCGGCGATGAAGTCGGCGAGCTCGTGCGTGCGTTGCGTGACCTCGGCGGGGTCAAAGCGGCCCTCGCCCAGCCGGGCGAAAAACCGCGGGGCGCCGCGTTCGCTCACGTTGCCCCTCGGACTGAGCAGGGCGGAGCCGGGCGAGAGGGCGCGACCGAGCGGAAGCAGGTCATGTTCGTCGCCGCCGGTGCCATGGAGCAGGAGGAGCGGAGGCGAGTTGGGGTCAGATCCAGGCTCGTAGAGGTGGTGATAGACGAGAGGAAGCATGAGCGGACGATTTTAAAACAGTTTGGGCAGGGCGGCCTCGATCTCGGTGCGGTGCGCCTCGAGCCGGGGCGGCAGCGAGAGTTTCTGGCCGAGGGTTTCGACGGGTTCGTCGATCGCGAAGCCAGGCGTATCGGTGGCGATTTCAAACAGCACGCCACCCGGCTCGCGGTAGTAGAGCGACTTGAAGTAGGCGCGATCGATGATGGGACTCGAGGCGAGGCCGTGCTGGTGAAGCGACGCCAGCGCTTCCTCCTGGTTCGCATCGTCAGGCGTGCGGAAGGCGACGTGGTGAATCGTCCCGGCGCCTTCCAGGCCGCGGGGAAGCTTGGGATCGGTGAGCAGGTCCACGTAGGTCCCGGGCCCGCCGGTGGCGACGGTGTAGCGGGCGCGGGCGCCGGCGGTGGCGAGCTGGCGGTAGCCCATGGCATTCACGAGCACGGCGGCGGTGGCTTTTGCGCTGGTCAAGCCAAGGGTCGAACTGTGGAAACCGCGGATGGCGTGTACGGCGGGAACATCCTGCGACGGGGCCGGCGGACGCAAATCGGCCTCGGCGGTCGCGACGAGTTCGAGGCGCAGACCGTCCGGATCAAAGAACGTCAGGACCTGTTCGCCGAAGCGCGTCTCCACCTCGCCGGTTTGGATATCGAGGTCGGTGAAGCGCTTTTGCCAAAAGGGCAGGGAGCCGGCGGGGATGGAGTAGGCGGTGGCATAGGCCTGGCCATGGCCGGGCCGGCCGCGCGGGACGCCGGCCCAAGGGAAGAACGTGAGGATCGTACCGGGCGAGCCATTGTAGTCACCGTAGTAGAGGTGATAGGTGCCCGGGTCGTCCTGATTGACGGACTTCTTGACGAAGCGCTGGCCCAGCACGTGGGTGTAGAAATCCACGTTTTTGCGGATGTCGCCCGAGATGGCAGTGATGTGATGGAGACCGTGAAGGTTCATGATATACAAAAGGTTATGGGCTATGGGCAACAGGCGATAGGAAACTTATATTATATTTTGAACTCGAAGTAATGATTGCGAACCGCGGGAAAAGCAAATGAGGGAGGGCGCCTACTAGGCGGCGGGGGCGGGGATGCCCAGGCCGGCTTTTTTGCAGAGCCAGCCCAGGGTAAACTGCTCGGCGGCGGAGAGGGAGCCGAGTTCGCGGGTGATACTGGCGGCGACCTTGGGAAAAAGCTCGGTGATGAAGGCGCGGCCGGAATCGGTGAGGGAAACGGTGACGAAGCGACGATCTTCGGAACTGCGCTCGCGCCCGACATGGCCGGCTTTCTCGAGGTTATCGACGATGAGGGTGATGTTGCCGCCGCTCTTGAGGAGCTTGCCGGCGAGATCAGATTGGCAAAGCGGTCCGCAGTGCAGCAGCACCTCGAGCACACCGAATTGGGAGAGGGTAATATCCCTGGGCAGCACGGTGTGCGCGCGGGTCGTGACGGATTCAGCGGCCCGCATCAGCTTGATGTAAGCGTTGAGCGCATCGGTTTCTGCCTTGGTGCCTTTAAAGGGGGTTTCCATAACGATTGAACATCGAAGCAATAATTAGATTAATGTCAAATCATTAGATACGCGACTTAACTGACCAGTGTATTACAACGGCTTAGGCAACTCCATCCGTATATCGCCGTTGGATTCACGTCTGCCGGAGTCCCTCCAGCCGAGCTTGGAATAGAGATGGAATGCCCGCGTAGGTCGCGGACTTGTGGTCAGCCAGAGTGTTTCGCAGCCCTGGCTCCAGAGCCAGTCTTGCGTGAGCGTGAGCAGCTTCTGGCCAATGCCGCGGCCTTCGAATTCGGGCAACACGGCAATGACCCACATCTCGCCCGTGCTGCGTATACCCACGGCAAATCCGATCACGATGCCGTTGATCTCGCAGACCCAGCCCTTGTTCGTGGTGGCCATGGCGCGGACGCACGATTCAACGGTGATGCCGAACCTGGCCAAGTCCTCCAGTGAGAAGGGATGTTCCTTCGCGGCGGTGCGAACCAGAAAGGTCATTGGCACATCGGCCGGGGTCATTTCGCGGAAGATCATAACGGGGGCGAAGTGACCCGGCGGGCGACCCACCGACTCACGCCATGCTGTCGAGCTTCTGAATCCGCGGGATGTGCCGGCCGCCTTCGAATTCCGTGGCGAGCCAGACGCGGACGATCTTGAGCGCCTCTTCGAGCGTGAGGGTGCGCTCGCCGAGCGAGAGGCAATTGGCGTCGTTGTGGGACCGGCTCCAGACCGCAACTTGCTCGTTCCAGCAGAGGCCGCAGCGGACGCCGCGCACGCGGTTGGCGGCGTTGGCTTCGCCATTGCCGGACCCGCCAAGGACAATGCCGCGGTCGACTTCACCGGCCGCGATGGCGCGGGCGACGGGGAAGCAAAAATCCGGATAGTCGCAGCGCTCCGTCGAGTGGGTGCCGCAATCGCGCACGGTGTGGCCCGCGGCGAGCAGCATGGCCTTGATGGCTTCCTTGTAGGCGAACCCGGCGTGGTCGGAGCCAATGGCGATTGAGAAAGTTTTATTCATGAGGGGTAAAACCGGGTCGGGATTGCGCTCTTCATTTGCGGAGTCCAGTCTGGGCCCAGCAAACAAAATCCCGCCCGAAGCCCATGAATAAAATCCTCCGCTCCCTGCCCGTGCTGCTTGTGCTCATCGCGGTGGCTGGCTGTTCGACGCCCGCGTCGCGCATCCAGAATCACCAGGCCGCCTTCGAGGCCTGGCCGGCTGCCGTGCAGCAGGAAGTCCGGACCGGCCGCGTCGGGGTCGGCTTCACCCCGGAGATGGTGCAGGTGGCGCTGGGTGAGGCGGACCGACGGTATACCCGCACCTCCCTCCAAGGTACGTCCGAGGTCTGGGTTTACCTGGACCACGGACCGAAGTTTTCCGTCGGGCTCGGGATCGGGGGCTCCAGCGGCAATTCGGCCTACGGGGTCGGGATGAGGACGGGCGACGACACTTTTCGTGAGGACGAGAACCTGCGCGTGGTTTTTGAGGGCGGCCGGGTGGTCGCGCTCGAGACGCGCAAGAAGTAGGGCCTACGCGGCGCCGAGTGTGCGCAGCAGCGCGGCGGTGTCACTGAGATCGTCGAAGACCGCGGTGGGCGACTCGGCGCGAAGTTCGTCCGCCGAGTACTGGCCCGTGGCGACGGCGATGGTCCGGGCGCCGATGACCTTGCCGCATGCGATGTCGTGCGGCGTGTCCCCGATCACAAAGACGCGCTCCGGGGCAAACTCGACGCCGTGATGGGCCCGCGCGCGGCGCAGCGCGACCGGGCCGAGTTCGTTGCGCCACTCGCTGTCGTCGGCGAAGGCGCCGAACGCAAAATAGTGCGAGAGACCGAGGTGGGAGAGCTTGATGCGGGCGCCGCGCTCGACGTTGCCGGTGAGCAGCGCCTGCGCGTAGTCCGCGCGGGCGGCCAAGGCGTCGAGGGCGGCGGTGACTCCGGGCAGGATCCGGGTGCCGGGGTTTTTCAACGCCTCCGGCAACTCGACGAGGTAGGCCCGGAGCAGGCGGGCGAGATTGTCCGCGCTGTCCGGCAGCCCGAGGCGGGCGAAAATCTGCCGCATGATCCAGGCGTCGGTGCGGCCCGCGAAGTCGATCCCCTTGGTGGGGGCGGGGGCATCGATGTTAAACTCCCGCCGCAGGGCCGACTCCAGCGCCTGCATGCCCGCGCCACCGGAGAGGGTGAGCGTGCCGTCGATGTCCCAGAGCAGCAGGGTTTTCATGAAGTGGGGGGATAAAAAACGAAACACCCGAAAAACACGAAACCCAAACTTCCCGAAGCCAATATTTCACGCAGAGACGCAAAGACGCTGAGAGCACATGAAAGTATTTTGGAATGGCGGGATCCGAACTTTGCGTCTTCGCGTCGCTGTGTGAAGCCTCTATCGTGGCTTCGGGTATTTTGCGCCTAACCCAACTGGGTTGTCGCTTACAAGGGTCCAAGATACTTCCCGATTTGCAGAACCAGCCGGGGCGAGTACCCTTCCAAGTCGTTAGGTTTCCCCTTCTCCCATGAAAACTCTCCTGTCGGTTTTAACCCTGGTCGCCGGTCTGGCCTTACTGGCCGGTTGTTCGACGCCCCAGTCGCGGATCAACCAGAACCCCGCCGTCTTCGGCCGGCTCACGCCGGAGCAGCAGCAACTGATCAAGGAGGGCAAAGTCTCCCTCGGCTTTGATGCCGCCATGGTCAAACTCGCGCTGGGTGACCCGGATCGCATCCACGAACGCACGGACGCGAGCGGCACGAGCGAGGTCTGGAGCTACGTGACGTACGCGGGGGACGACGGCCTGATCCTCTACACCGGCTACTACCACCGCTATTATTACGGGCTGAGCGACCCGTTCTATCCGTATTACTTAGCGTATCCCACGCGGCACGAGCATACGCATTTCCGGGTGGTCTTTCGTGACGGGAAGGTTGTGCTGATCGAGAACGAAGTACGATGAACCCCGCCAGCCCCCCTGCCGTTCCCGACTATGCCGCGCCCGCCCAGCTGAAGCCGACCCGCCTGCTCACGTCCGAACAGGTCGTGTTCTTCCAGCAGCACGGCTATCTGGCGGTGGCCAACGTGATGCCGCTGGAGGAAATCCCCGAGGTGCGGCGCATTTACGACCGGCTGTTCAACGAAGACCGCAGCAAGACGGAGGGCGACCTTTACAATCTCGCGGGCGCGAAGGAGAAGGGGAAGAAGGAGGACATCGCGCAGATCCTCCAGCCGGGCAAGTATGCCCCGGCGCTGCTGGAGACGCAGCTGGTGGCGAACCTCAAGGCGATGATGCAGCAGTTGCTCGGGCCGGAGACGCACATGGTGGGCGACCACGCCATCAACAAGCCGCCGCACAACACCAAGGCGACGCCGTGGCACCAGGATGAAGCCTACTGGAATCCCGCCAAGGAATACCGCGGCCTCAGCATCTGGGTGCCGCTCCAACCGGCGACGAAGCTGAACGGCTGCATGTATTTCGTGCCGGGCTCGCATAATTTTGAGGTCATCCCCCACCAGCCGATCGGCGACAATCCGCTGACGCCCGGGCTCGAGGTGGTCCCGGGCTCGTTCGATTTTGGCGCGGCGGTGGCCTGCGAACTGCCGGCGGGCGGCGCGACGTTTCACCTCGAGCGCACGCTGCACTACACGCCGATGAACCAGTCGGACGACTACCGCCGCGCCTACATCGCGGTGGGCACGCAGTTCGAGCGCCCGCGGGCGACAGCCCGGAAATTTCCCTGGCAGGAGCGGCAAGCGGCGGCCAGGGCGGCGTCGAAGGTGACCTGAGTTTATCGCGGAAGCACGGAGGAACGGAAAAGTCAGGGAGTGAAATCCGGAAGGATTGCTTCCGTGCCTCCGTGCTTCCGTGATTAAGTCTTCCTGAGCGCTGGCAGGGCGCTACCGCCGAGAATAAGAGCGGCGCCGACCAGCTCGTGCGCGGAGAAGTGTTCGTGGAAAAACACCGCGCCGCCGATCGCGATGCCGAGGGGCACGAGCATCTGCAGGAGCGAGCCCTCGCCGACGGGCAGGTCGCGGAACGCGCGGGTCATGAGGATCTGCCCGCTGCCGGCGCAGAGGGCGCCGATGACCATGAGCCCCCAGGCCAGTGGGGAGTGTGGCGCCCAGCTGGCGAGAGCGGGTCCGCTGCAGATCAGCAGGCCGTAGGCGCATTGGGCCGCGAAAATGGTGGAGGTGTGTTCGCCCTCGGCGTGGAGCTGGCGAATGGTGACGACGACGTAGGCGGAGGCCATGGCGGAGCCGATGGCGATCAAGTCGTAGAGGCTCACGCCGGCGCCGGTGCCGACGACATTGGTGATGAGTGCGAGGCCGGCGAGGGCCGTGAGGCCGCCAAAGGCGAGGATCGGGCGGAAACGCTCGCCGAGCATGACCACGGCGAAAAGGGCACCCATCACGACGTAGGTGTTGTTGATGAACGTTGCGCGGCCGGCCCCGAGGTGCACGACGGTCAGGTAGTAACTGTAAACGCCGAGGCCGCCAACGATCCCGCGCCAGATCAGCCGCTTGTGGCGGTAGAGATTGCGTGGTTGGAAGGCCTCCGGGCCCAGGCGGAAGACTGCCATGATCAACCCGAGCCCAATGATGAAGCGCACGCACGCCAGCAACCAGACGTCCACGGCCTGCACCGCGCCGAGTGCACGGATGATGAGCGCGTTCGCCGTGAAGCAGGCTGCGGAGAGCAGCATGAACCGCACGCCTTGGGCGTGACGGGGCGGTGATGGGTGATGGATCATGGGCGATGGGCGCTCCGGCGGGGCAATAAAAAACCGCGCCGGATCAGGCGCGGTTGCGGGGAGGACGGATTGGTTGAAGGTCAGTTCCCAATTTCCACGCACCCACGCCGCGACGTCTGAAGGACGCGCCAGAGCGAGCGTTGGCGGAGGAGAGTAGGGGTGGACATGGCGCCGAAACGTGAAGAGATGCGCGGGCCGGAGCAAGGCTGGTTTGAAGGAGAAGCCGGGAAGCCAAGAAACGGAATCCTTTTAGGTTCCTGACTTCAGGGCTTCCCCTTAAAAAATCTGCTTAGAGCGCGTGGATGGCGCTCTTGCTGACGGCGAGGCCGGCTTCCTTGACCGCCTCACTCATCGTGGGATGCGCGTGGATGGTGCGGGCGAGGTCCTCGGCGCTGCCGCCGTATTCCATGTGCGTGACGACCTCGCTGATCAGTTCGCCGGCGCCGTGGCCGAGGATCTGGGCGCCGAGGATCCGGTCGGTTTTGGCATCGGCGATGATCTTTACGAAGCCGTCGGTGGCGTCCTGCGCGATGGCGCGGCCGTTGGCGGCGAAGTTGAACTTGCCGACGTTGATGGCGCGGTTCGCGGCCTTGGCGGCGTCCTCGCCCAGGCCGACGCTCGCGACCTCGGGCTCGGTGTAGACGACGGTGGGGACGAGGTCCCAATTCACATGGCCGGCCTTGCCGGCGATCCACTCGGCGACGGCGTAACCGTCCTCCTCGGCCTTGTGGGCGAGCATGGGGCCGGCGATGACATCGCCGATGGCCCAGACACCGGGGGCGGTGGTCTTGAGGTGGGCGTCGACCTTGACGCGCTTTTTCTCATCGAGCTGCACGCCGGCCTGTTCGAGTCCGAGCTGGTCGGTGTACGGGCGGCGGCCGACGGCGACGAGGACCACGTCCGCCGCGAATTCGAGCGGTTTGCCATCGCGCTCGGCGAGGAGAGTCGCGGCGGACATTTTCGAATCTCGATTTTCGATTTTCGAATATCGGAGCCCGGTGACCTTGGTGTTCGTTTCGATCTTGATACCCTGCTTGCCGATGATGCGGGTGAAATTGCGGACGATGTCGTCGTCGTAGGTGGCGATGATCTTCGGCAGGAACTCGACGACGGTGACCTCGGACCCAAGGCGGGACCAGACGGAGCCCAGCTCGACGCCGATGACGCCGCCGCCGACCACGATGAGTTTTTTCGGGACCGCAGGGAATGCGATGGCCTGGTCGCTGGAGACGACGATCGTGCCGTCGAACTTCATGAATGGCAGCTCGACGGGGGCGGAGCCGGTGGCGATGACGATGTTCTTCGCGGTGACCGTGGAGGTTTCCTTCTCGCCCTTGATCGCGAGCGTGTTGGCGGCGGTAAACGTGGCGGTGCCGGTGAGGACGGTGACCTTGCGGGACTTGGCGAGCAGGGCGAGGCCCCCGACGTTCTTGGCGACGACCTCGTCCTTGCGCTTCAGGAAGGTGGCCAGGTCGAGTTCGACGGAGCCGAGCTTGATGCCGTGGGCGGCGGCGTGGCTCTTGGCGAAGGCGAACTGCTCGCTGGAGTGGAGCAGGGCCTTGCTGGGGATGCAGCCGACGTTGAGGCAGGTGCCGCCGAGGGTGGCGCGCTTGTCAATGAGCGCGACCTTGAGTCCCAGCTGGGCAGCGCGGAAGGCGCAGACGTAGCCGCCGGGGCCGGCGCCGATGATGATCAGGTCGAAATTTTCAGGCATGGGAAAGGTTCACGCAGAGGCGCCAAGACGCAGAGCAGGAGAGAAAAATTTTGTACTCTGCGGCTCTGCGTCTCAGCGTGATAAATTTCAAATCCCGATGACCAGGCGCGCCGGGTCCTCGAGGGCCTGCTTCACCTTCACGAGGAAGGTGACGGCCTGTTTGCCGTCGACGAGGCGGTGGTCGTAGCTGAGCGCGACGTACATCATCGGGCGGATGACGACCTGGCCGTTGACGGCCATGGGCCGCTCGTTGATCGCATGCATGCCGAGGATGGCGCTCTGCGGCGGGTTGATGATCGGCGTGGAGAGCAGCGAGCCGAATGTGCCGCCGTTGGTGATGGTGAACACGCCGCCCTCGAGGTCGGCGAGGGTGATCTTGCCATCGCGGGCCTTCACGGCGGCGGCGGCGATCTGCTTCTCGACGTCGGCCATCGGGAGGGTGTCACAGTTCTTCACAACCGGCACCATGAGGCCGCGTTCGGTGGAAACGGCCACGCCGATGTCGTAGTAATGGTTCTCGATGACGGTGTCGCCGTCGATCTGGGCGTTGACGGCGGCGACTTCCTTCAGTGCGTGGACGACGGCCTTCACGAAGAAGGACATGAAGCCGAGCTTCACGCCGTTCTTCTTGACGAAGTCGTCCTGGTACTTGGCGCGGAGGGCCATGACGCCGGACATGTCCACCTCGTTGAAGGTGGTGAGCATGGCGGCCTCGTGCTGGGCGGCGACGAGGCGCTGGGCGATCTTCTGGCGCAGCGGCGTCATCTTCCGCCGAGTCTGCCGCTCGCCGGCGCTCGCGGCGGGTGCTGGGTTTGGGGTGAGGGGTGATGGGCTGGAAACCGGCGCCGGTGCGCTGGCTGGAGACCCATTACCTTTGACCTCTGAGCCCGGACCAGCGGCAGCCGGGGCCGCCGCCAACATGTCACCCTTCGTGACTCGGCCGGCTTTGCCCGTGCCGGTAATGGAGGCGGGATCGACGCCGGTTTCAGTGGCCAGACGGCGAACCGCGGGTGATCCGTCCGTCGCCAAGGCTTTGGAGGGCGAGGCCGTCTTCGCGGCCTCAGCGGGTGCGGGTAAGGGGACCGCGGACGCCGGAACCGCGGATGCGGCGGTATCAATCGAGGCGACGAGCTGACCGATCTTGACCTCGGCGCCGGCGGCGACCTTCAGGAAGATTTTTCCGGCGGCCTCGGCGGAGCCCTCGGACGTGATCTTGTCGGTTTCGAGCTCGAAGAGCGGTTGGTCTTTTTTGACGGTATCGCCGTCCTTGACATGCCACTTGGCGAGCACGCCGGAATTGATGGATTCGCCCATCGGGGGGATTTTAACTTCAAGGGCCATGGGAGGAAAAATAGCGAGGAGCGAGGAGTGAGGAAAAAAGCGGCGGAGAGGAGCGAGTGGGAGGGGCGGGGGTGAAATGCTCACGATCCGCAGCTCGCGACCTTCGAAATCAGAGGGTGAACGCTTCCTTGAGGAAGCTGCCGAGCTCATGCTTGTGCAAGGCCAGCGAACCGACGGCGGGAGAGGCGGAAGCGCCGCGGCCGGCGTACAGGGGGGCCAAGCCGCTGAATGTATTCGTGAGCAGCGGGGCGATGTAGGACCAGGCGCCCATGTTCAGGGATTCCTCCTGACACCAGACGATACGCGCACCGGCGTATTTCTTCGCGATCTCGGCAAGCCGCTTCAGGTGTAGCGGGTAGAGCTGCTCGAGCCGGACGACGGCGGTGTCGGTGTGACCGTTCTTTTCCCGATAGTCGACCAGGTCGTAGTAAACCTTGCCGGAGCAGAACACGACGCGGGCGGGCGCCTTGGCCGCGGTGGCGAAGGGGGCCTTGGTGCCGCGGCCGGTGGGGGCGAACCCAGGGTCGTCAATGATCTCCTGGAACGAGCCGGTGGTGAAATCCTCGAGCCGCGACGTGGCGGCGGGCAGGCGGAGGAGGGACTTCGGCGACATCACGATGAGCGGCTTGAGGAAGTCGCGCCGCATCTGGCGGCGGAGGGCATGGAAGAAGTTTGCCGGGGTCGTGATGTTCACGACCTGCATGTTGTCCTCGGCGCAGTTCTGAAGGAAGCGCTCGAGGCGGGCGGAGGAGTGTTCCGGGCCCTGGCCCTCGTAGCCGTGCGGCAGGAGGAGGACGATGCCGCTGGCGCGCTGCCACTTGGATTCACCGCTGGCGATGAACTGGTCGATGACGACCTGCGCGCCGTTGGCAAAGTCGCCGAACTGGGCTTCCCAGATGCAGAGCATGCTGGGGTAGTCGAGCGAGTAGCCGTAGTCGAAGCCGAGCACGGCGGCCTCGGAGAGGAGGGAGTTGTAGACGCAGAACCGCGCCTGCTTCTCGTCGAGGTTGAGCAGCGGGGTGTAGGTCTCGAGCGTCTCGGCGTCGTGCAGGACCGCGTGGCGGTGGCTGAACGTGCCGCGCTGGGTGTCCTGGCCGCTGAGGCGGATGGGCGTGCCCTCGAGCAGCAGGCTGCCGAACGCGAGCGCCTCGCCAAAGCCCCAGTCAACCGGGCCGCCCTCCTTGTAGGCCTGGGCGCGCGTCTCGAGGAAGCGCTTGATCTTGGGGTTCAGTTTGAAGGCGGCGGGGACCTTGGTGAGGCCGCGGACAATCTTTTCGAGTTGGGCGTCGTCCACGCCCGTGGCCACGGGCTTGAAGTCGTAGTCGGGTTGAAACACCGCGTTGGAGCCCTGAAATTTTTTCGCCTCGAGCACGGCGGCGCGTTTGGCGGACTTCGCGGTCTCGGAAGCCTTGGCCTTCTCCAGGTTGGCCTCGAGGGCGAGGGTGTACTCGGCCTTGATGACATCGGACTCGGCCCCGGTGATGGTGCCCTCGGCGACGAGCTTGCGGCTGAGGACGGCTGACACCTGCGGGTGCGTGGCGATCTTGCGGTAGAGGAGGGGCTGGGTGAACGCGGGCTCGTCGCTCTCGTTGTGCCCGTGCTTCCGGTAGCAATACATGTCGATGACGACATCGCGCTGCCATTCCTCGCGGAAATCGAGCGCGAGTTGCGCGATCATGCAGACGGCCTCGGGGTCGTCGCCGTTCACGTGGAACACCGGCGCCTCAATCATCTTGGCGACGTCGGTGCAGTAGCGCGTGGAGCGGGCGTCCTCCGGGTCGGTGGTGAAGCCGATCTGGTTGTTGACGATGAAGTGCAGGGTGCCACCGGTCTTGTAGCCGGGCAGCTGGGAGAAATTCATTGTTTCCGCGACGACGCCCTGGCCGGCAAAGGCGGCGTCGCCGTGGATGAGCAGCGGGAGCACGCGCTTGCGCTCGGTGTCGCCCCGGATGCGCTGGCGCGCGCGGGCCTTGCCCTCGACGACGGGGTCCACGATTTCGAGGTGGGAGGGATTGGCGGCAAGGCGGACCTCGACCTTCTGACCGGAGGCGGTGTCGAGGATGGCCTCGTAGCCGAGGTGGTATTTGACGTCGCCGTCGCCGCCGACCGCGTCGGGGATATAATTTTCGGAGAACTGCTCGAACAGCAGGTCGAAGTTCTTCCGCATCACGCTGGTCAGGACGTTAAGCCGGCCGCGGTGGGCCATGCCGAGGACAACCTCCTCGACGGTGACGGCCGGGCAGTGCTCGATAATCGAGTCGAGCGCGGCGATCATGGTTTCGCCGCCCTCGAGGGAGAAGCGCTTCTGGCCGACGTATTTCGTGTGGAGGAACTTCTCGAAGAGCTCGGCCTTGTGGACGCGGCGGAGGATGCGGATCTTCTCAGCGGGGGTGAAATTAGGCTGGTTGCGCGTGGATTCCATGCGCTCCTGGAGCCAGCGGCGCACATCCACGTCCTGGATATGGGTGTACTCGACGCCGATGTGATCGCAGTAGGTCGTGCGCAGCGCGATGAGCACGTCGGCGAGCTTCATCTGGCCGCCGCCGAGGAAGGTGCCGACGTCAAAGGCGGTGTCCAGATCCGCTTCGCCGAGGTCGAACTGCGCGAGCGACAGCTTGGGATGCGGCTCGGGTGGGTCGCTGAGCGGGTCGAGGTGCGCCTCCATGTGCCCGATGGCGCGGTAGGTGTTGATCAGATAATGGACGTGCGACTGCTTGAGGCTGTCGATAATCGGGGTGTTGCCGGCGGCGGAGCCCGCGGGGCTGGCGCCATTGCTGCCGAGCGTAAAACCCTGAAAGAAAGCGCGCCACGTCGGGTCGACGGAGTCGGGATTCTGTTGCCACGCCCCATACGCCGCCTCGATGACGGAGGCATTGGCGCTGGTGGGTACGTTCAGGGAATTCATTAGGAGGACGGGGGGTTCCTGGGCGGGCTGCTTGAAGCCGCCGCCACAGGGTGCCTTTCGGGCAATACTGTCCGAACATTCAGCATGGGAAGGTCGTTTACACAAGCCCGAGGGCGTTTGGGCTCGGGGATTGCAATCGTGCTTAAGTGGGGTAACAGCGGTATTAGTTTCTTCATCCGCCCCATGCAGCCCCAAATCAAGGAATCGCTTATCTCTTTGATGCACGCCATCAAACGTTCGGATGGCCCGGTCATCGCCGGCGAGATGGAGCGGCTGGATGGGTTGCTGGAAAGCGGCCGGGCGGCGGGCGCACTGCACCCGCAACTGGAGCATTTCCTGGAGAAGCGCAGCTACGCGAAGGCGTTGCAGTATTTGGGGGGAGAAACCCTGCAAAACCAGGGATTTCCCGGCCGGCCGGCCAATCCGGCGGAGGGTTGTGACGCAAAGCCGAAGCCGGCCGCGATAGGCTGAAGATGAGTGCGGACGGCAAGATTCCGACCGATGGCGGCGGTGGTTTGGGGCAGAATCCGTTTGGCGCGCTGAGCGCGGCGGGCCTGCCCGTTGCGCCCAAGGCCGTCCTGGAACAGGCCGCGGCCAAGGCGGGCGGAGCAAAACCCGTGGAGAAGAATCGCGGCCGGGTGGACATCCGGCGTGAGACGGGCAACCGCGGCGGGAAAACCGTGACGGTGATTGATGGCTTTGTCGGGATCGGGCTGCCGGAGAAGGAGCAGCTGGCGAAAAAAATACGCGGGGCCTGCGGCTGTGGCGGGACCGTGAAGGACGGAGCGATCGAGATCCAGGGCGACCAGCGCGAGAAGATCGCGCAAATTTTGACCGCGGCGGGATTCCGGCCGGTGTTTGCGGGCGGGTAGGCCGAACCGGCTACAGGCTCTTCTCGTACAGGGCCAGGTGGAGGTGACCGAGCGACTTGAAGCCGACGGGGGTGAAACCGGCCCGTTCGTAGAATTCACGGAGCTTGGGTCGCGTGGCGTCGGTGTCGAGCCGCAGCCATTTCCTGCCTTGGGACCGGGTGTGCTCCGCGGCAAAGTCGAGCATGCGGTTCGCGAAGCCCCGTCCAGCATGGGACCGGCGGACGGCGAGCTTGTGGATAATCAGCGCGGTGCCGTCGTCGGGCCAGATGTCCGGGTCGCGGTCATGGATCAACGCGGTCACGACGGATTCGCCCGCGAGTTCGCCAACGAAGACCTCGTGGGGCGAGCAGCGCTGGGCGAGGTGGGCCTCGGTCAGGCGGTCGAGCTCCCACATTTTCTCGCCCCGCTCCAACGACCAGCGCGCTGCCTCGCGCATGATTTCAACGGCGACGGCCAGCGGAGCGTTGTGAAAGACGAGGGCGGGTTCCGGCTGGACCATCACTGTAATCGTTGGCGGATGTCAGGCCGCGAGGCCAGCCGCAAGGGCCAGCGCGCTCTTCGCGCGGTTCATGATATAGAGGTGGTAGCCGGGGGCGCCCTGCGCGAGGAGGTCGCGGATCTGGGTGAGGGCCCAGTCGATGCCGACGCTCTCGACGACCTCGTGGTGCTCGGCGGCGTGCTCCAGCCGCGTGACCAGTTTCTGTGGCAGGCTCGCGCCGCACATCGTGGTGAAGCGCTGGATCTGCTTCAGCGACAACACCGGCATCAGGCCGGGAACGATCGGGACCGTGATGCCGGCGGCGCGGCATTGGTCCACGAAGCGGTAGTAGAGGTCGTTGTCGAAGAAGAGCTGCGTGGTGACGAAGGACGCGCCGGCGTCCACCTTGCGCTTCAGGTTGGCGAGGTCGGCCTCGGCGCTCGTCGCCTCGGGGTGTTTTTCGGGGTAGCCACCTACGCCCAGGCAGAAATCAGGGTGCCGCGACTTGAGCAGCGCGACGAGGTCGGAGGCGTAGCGCAGGCCGTCCTGATAGGGAACAAAGGTGGTGGTGCCGCTCGGCGGATCGCCGCGGAGGGTCATGATGTTGCGAAAACCGCCGGCATGGATGCGGTCGGCGATGTCGGCCAACTCGGCGCGCGAGTGGCCCACGCAGGTGAGGTGGGGCATCACCGTGAAACCGCACTCCCCCCGGAGGAATTCGCTGACCTGCGCGCTGCGCTCCTGGGTGCTGCCGCCGGCGCCGTAGGTGACCGAGACGAAGTCCGGCTTGATCTTGGCAAGGGCGACCGCGGTGGCGCGCAGGGCGGTCAGGCCGGCCTCGTCCCGGGGCGGGAAAAATTCGAGGGAGCGTAGCGGGCGTTGCTGCGCGAAGAGTTCGGAGATGGGGTGGTCGATTGGCACTACATATCAACGCATAACTGTATGTTGATACGTGTAAAGAGTGATTTGTAGGCCGCGCATGCGCGGGGCGTGGGACGCGAACAGCCGAGGGATTCTGTTTCCGCGCTGCGGGCAACAGGTCGTTTTCACTTAAAAAGTGCAAACGACCACCGGCGATCGTTCACCGAGGAAGGTGAGGGGAATCCGGCTGGGCTCACGGGGAGTGCCCCGGGGCGCAAAGTCAAAGCGGGAGCACCATCGTGAAACTCACACGGCGGAAAGCTCGCGGGTCTTTTCGGTCTTGAGACGCAGCTGGCCGCAGGCGGCGTCGATGTCGTGGCCCTTTTCACGGCGGAGGGTGACGGAAATGCTGGCGGCACGGAGGACGTCGGCGAAGCGCTCCTGGCGCGTGATCGACGGGCGTTTCCACGGCAGGCCCTCGACCGTATTGTACGGGATGAGGTTCACGTGGGCGTGGAGGTCGAGCGCGATGTTGCGCAGGAGCTTGGCCTGCTCGAGCGAGTCGTTGATGTCCTCGATGAGGATGAACTCGAGCGTCACCATGCGGCCGTGCTGCTCGGAGAATGCCTTCACCGCGGGGAGGAGTTTCGCGAGCGGGTAGGCCTTGTTGACCGGCATGATCTTCTCGCGGACCGCGTCGGTCGCACCGTGAAGCGAAATGGCGAGGCGGAAGCCAAGCGGTTCCTCGGCGAGCTGGAGGATCTTGGGGACGAGGCCGCTGGTGGAGATCGTGATGCGGCGCGCGCCGAAGCCGAGACCCCACTCGGCGTTCACGATGGTGAGGGCGCGGATGAGGGCGTCGTAGTTGGCGAGCGGCTCACCCATGCCCATGACCACGATGTTGTCGAAGGAGGCGAGTTCCATGCGGGCCCGCGGCGTGCGGGCATCCTCGCTGCGGCAGACCTGCAGGAGTTGGGCGACGATTTCGCCGGCGGAGAGGTCGCGTTTCAGTCCGGCGAGGCCGCTGGCGCAGAAGACGCAGCCCATCGCGCAGCCGACCTGGGTGGAGATGCAAATGGTCTTGCGGGAATGGTCGATCCCGACGCCGTCCTGCGGGGCGCGGATGATCACGGTCTCGATCAGGGACTTGTCGCGCAGCTCGAGGAGGAGCTTGTCGGTAACGTCCTCCGAGTGCTTGTTGAGCACCAGCTCGGCGGGCATGAAGTCGAACGTGTCGGCGAGCCAGCCGCGCAGCGGCTTCGAGAGGTTGGTCATGGCGTCCCACGAGGTGACGCGCTTCTTGTAAACCCACGTCATGATCTGCGCCGCGCGGAACGCCGGCTCGCCGGCCTCCTGCAGGCGGGCGGTGAGCGTGTCGAGGGTCTCACCGGTGAGCGCGGGTTTCTCGGGCGTAAATTTCATGAATGGGACAACGCTGCGGATGGATGGGCGGGGTGCAAGCTAGGCGGCGGCATCTTCCAGTCCTTATCGCGAAGGCGCGGGGGCGCGGAGACACGGAGCCTGAAAATCTGGTCTTGGTTTTCCGGGTCTCCGCGCCTTCGCGTTTCCGCGATCGGATCGAAGATCAGTGCTTGGCCAAGGCGCGGTTGAGGGCGCTGACGAGGGCCTTGATCGAGGCGAGCTCGATGTTGGTGTCGATGCCCGCCCCGAA
>QQNC01000013.1 GCA_003402695.1 Verrucomicrobiota bacterium
GGCCGAGCCTGTTCCCGCCGCACTGGCGCCGGCGTGGAAACTGAAGGATGTGGATGGCAAGGTGGTCAGCTCCGAGCAGTTCAAGGGCAAGGTGGTCGTCCTGGATTTTTGGGCGACCTGGTGTGGGCCGTGCCGGATGGAGATTCCCGGCTACGTCGAGCTGCAGAAAAAATACGGCAAGGACGGCCTCGTGATCGTCGGCGTCTCGCTGGACTCAGACCGGCAGGCCGAACAGACCGTCAAGACTTTCGTCCAGAAAAACGGGGTGAGCTACCAGATCGTCATGGGTGATGATGACGTGCAGGCGGCCTTTGGCGGCCTGGATGCGATCCCGACGACGTTCATCATCGACCGGCAGGGCCAGATCCGCGACCGCAAGGTCGGGGTCCAGCCCACGGCCGTGTACGAGCAGACGATTTTGAAGTACCTGAAGTAGGGGCGCCGCAACCCGGCGCCCCTCCGGCCGGGCGGCGGCACTCAGTCGTTGAACCGCGCCAGCTGCATCAGCTCGTCCGCGATGACGCGGTCGCTGCGGCAGCGGGGCATTTTGCTTTGGCCGCCCCACTTGCCGTGGTGGCGCATCCAGTGCTCAAACACGCCCGGCATCACCAGCCGCACCAAGGGCGCTTCCAGTCCGCCGCCGCGGCGCTTGGCCTCGTAGTCGGCGTTGCGGGCCTTGAGCTCGGCATCGAGCTGGACCGCGAGGATGGGGCCGGTGGGATTCTCCATGGAGCCGGGCCGCAGTTCGATCCACCACTCGTGCCGGCCGCGGTTGTGGCCGGTGAGGGAGTCGATGAACATCGGGGCGACGTGAAAATTCGTAATGCTCCAGCCGTTGGGCGAGCAGACGGCCAGGAGCGAGTCGGTCAGTTCCTTCTCGATCACATGTTCGCCGAACGCACTGAGCGAGAGCGCGGTCCGGCCGACGTAGACGAGCCGGGCGGGTTGGGTGGAAACGAAGCGCACCACGTCACCGATCACATAGCGGCAGAGCCCGCCGGGCGTGGTGAGCAGCAGGACATAGTCCTCGTTGGCCTTCACGCCCTCGAGCGGGACGGCCTTGGCGCCGAGCGTGCTGACGCGGTCCTCGTCATAATCCTTCAGCGGCAGAAACTCATAAAACACGCCGGCGTCGGCCAGCAGCCGCAGGCCCTCGGCGGGCGTGGCGTCCTGCACCGCGATGAAGGCCTCGGAGGCGGGATAGACCTCGTGGAAATTCACCTGCGGCCCGAACGCGCGGCGCAACTCACCCTGGAACGGCCCAATCGGCACGCCGCCGTGCACGACGCACTCGAGATTGGGCCAGATGGTCTGCTGCAGGCTGGGTGCGCGCGGCGGGGCGGCGGAGCCTCCGGGCCGGAGTGATTCGGCGAGGATGAGCAGCCAGCTCGGGATGCCAGCGACGAGGGAGATGTCGAGGTTCCGGGTGCGCTGGGCAATCGCGGTGATTTTCTTCGGCCAGTCGGCCAGCTGCGCGATCGCGGTGCCGGGCTCGTAGAGGTGGCGCTCGACCCACTTGGGCATGTTCAGCGCCGTCAGCCCGCTCAGGTCGCCCTCGTAGGCGTCGAATGGCGCGGAGCCGGCGATGGGCGTGAGGGCGGTGGTGCCGCCGAGGAAGAGGTGCCGGCCGCGGAACACCTTCGTGCTGCCGGTGCGGACGCAATAATACAGCAGAGAGTCGAGTCCCGCGCGGCGGAAGTGCTCGAGCATCTCGAAGGTGACGGGGAGGTACTTCTGCGGGCCGGCGGTGGTCCCGGACGACACCGCGTAAAACGGACACTGCCCGGGCCAGAGCACGTCGGCGGCACCGCGCTTCATCTGCTCGATGTAAGGCGCGAGCTGCTCGTAGGTGTGGAGCGGGACGCGTTTCTGGAACGACGCGTAGGGCATGCCGCCCGTGAGGCCGGCGGCGCGGCCGAAGGAGGTCCGGGCGAACCGCTTGACCAACCCGCGGTAGGTACGCTGCTGGGCGGGCACCGCGGAGTTTTTTTGCCGCAAGCGCAGGGCGGTGCGCACCGTGGATAGGCGGGCGCCTAACACCAGCAGGCTTTTGGGCAGGAGCGGCATCGCGGCGGCGGGGACGGTCTCAGGCAGCCGTGCCGGGCCCCAACCCGCAAGAGCTTTCATGCCGCGGCCGGCAGCTTACCCGTTTTTAACCGCTGGTAGAACGCGCTGATGGGGGGCAGGAAGTTAAAAACATGGAAAATGAGCGAGGCGTGCTGCACGGGGGCGCCGAAGGGATTGGCGACCCGTTGGACCCGGCCAGAGGGGAAATAGGCGCGGTGGGCGGACTCGAGGGCGAACCGCGTGGGCGAGCCGGCGTCGAGCACGGCCGCCTCGTTTTCGGCAAACAGGATCAGGGCCGGGGCGGAGGTGAGCGGCAGCAGTGCCGGGGAGAAATAGTCCGGCGGCGCGGACATGGCCCGCAGCGCCTGGACGCGCTCGCGCGCGCCGGTGGGGCTGATGGTGCGGATCGCTTCCATGACGCTGCCCCGCAGGTGGCCGAGCTCGCCCATGGTCATCAGCGTCTGCAGGGCCGTCCGGTTTTGCGCGCCAGCCTCAAACAGCCGGGCGAAAATCTGGCGGGATTTTTCGATCAGGCCGGCCTCGGTCGCCGGGGTGGATTCGAAGTACGGCTTGAGGGCGCGGCCGAGCAGCGTGGCGGGCTTGGGTGCGGTCGGTGAAATCACGTCCTCGACGCACGCGACCGGACTCACGAGCGTGACCCCCGCCAGCCCGGGATTGCGCCCGGCCAGACGAGCCCGGCGCAGCCATTCGAGCAGCAGGCCGGAGCCAAAGCTCACGGAGAAGATCACGGGCGCCTGATGCTTTCGTTCCGCGAGTTCGTCCACGAGGTCGTCGAGTTGGGCGCAGAACAGGTCGAGCGAGAAACCGTGGCGCGGGTAGTTGACGTAGTAGATGTCGCCGCTGCGGCGGAGAAACTGGCGCAGCAGGAACACCTGCTCGGTTGCATCGGGGACAAAGCCCCCGAGCACGATGGTGGGCGTCGCCCCCCGGCCGGCCTCGTGCCGCACGGTGGCCAGCTGGTGTGGCCCGGCGGAGCCGCCGGCGAGCACCTTATCCTGCGCGGCCGAGACGGCGGGTGCGTACGGCGTGATGCGCGACGGACGCAGCCTGGCCTCGGCAGTGCGTAACAACGTGTGAAACGGACCGACGGGTGAGACGCGTTGGAACGCGGTGAGAAGGGAGAGGGCGGGAGCGAAGCTCAGCACGGGCATGGTCCCTTCCTCGACCGTCGTTGGGCGGCAGGCAAAGGCAAACCGGGCGTGTCACGGTATTGTTACCCGCACGAAACGCAGGCGTGACTTTCGGGGCCTTTGGGGTTGTCACAGGGGACGCATGCCACTCCCGCCCATTCTCCTGGAAGACGACACCCTGGTCGCGTTCGACAAACCGCACGGGCTGTCGATGGCACCGTCGAAGGGGGCCAAGGGCGCGGAGAACCTTATCGCGCTGGTGCAGGAAAAGTACGGCCCGGGGGTGGCGAGTGTGCACCGGGTGGATGCCGACACGAGCGGCGTGACGGTGTTTGCGAAGACGAAGGTCGCGCTGGATTTCCTGAGCGGGCAGTTCCAGTCGAAGACGGCGGCCATGAAGTATTTTGCGCTGGCGGTGGTGCAGCCGGCGGAGCGGGCGCTGAAGGACGTGGCGATCTTGCGCGCGGCGAACGACAGCCTGCCGGATATTTTCACGATCGAACTCTCGCTGCGGGATGACGAGCGCGAGCCCGGCCGGCTGCGCGTGGGCACGGGCCGCGAGAGCCGGGAGGGCTTGACGGCGGTCCGCACGCTGGAGCGCTTCGGCCGGTTTGTGTGGCTGGAGTGCAGCCCGGTGAGCAGCCGCCCGCACCAGGTCCGCGTCCACCTCGCCGCCCTCGGCGCGCCGGTGCTCAACGATGCGTTTTACGGTGACCCCGCGGTCACGCTGCTGCTCTCCGACCTGAAACGGGGCTACAAGGGCCGCGACGAGGAGAAGCCGCTGCTCACGCGCCTCGCGCTGCACGCCGGCGAGCTGACGCTCAAGCACCCGGTTACGCGCGAACCCCTCACGCTGACCGCCCCGCTGCCGCACGAGTTCGAGATCGCGCTGAAATACCTGCGGAAATTCAGCCGCGGTCGACCCGCTCACCGCAGCTGATCGAGCAGCTGGCGGGCCGGGGTGAAGGCGGGGTTGAGGCGGAGGACGGCCTCGAGGTGGGGGATGGCCTCGGCCCGGCGGCCGGGGAGATTGAGCAGGGTATGCGCGAGGGTGAAGTGGGCCTGCCAGAGGTTGGGGTTGGTGCGGAGCGCCGACTCGAAGCGGGCGGCGGCCTCGGCCGCGCGGCCCGGCTGGCCCTGCAGGGCGATGCCGAGGTTCAGCTGGACCTCGGCCAGCTCGGGGCGGCGGCTCAGCACGGTCTTGTAGTGGACGATCGCCTCCGCCTCGCGGCCGGGCACGGTGAAGAGCGTGTTGGCCAGGTTACATTCCGCCTGCCAGAGCTCGGGCTTGAGGCGGACGGCGGTTTCAAGGTGGGTGATGGCTTCGTCCTTCTTGTCCGGCTGGGTCAGCAGCGACATGGCGAGGTTGGCGTGGGCCTCGGCATAATCGGGCCGGAGAGCCAGCGCCGCGCGGTACGAGGCAATGGCGGCGTCGGTCTGGTTGCGGGCCGCGAGCTCCATCCCGAGATTGTAGGCGGCCATCCATGCCGCGGGGTTGCGCGCGAGGGTGGCGCGGTAAAGGGCCACGTTATCGCGGTAGTCGTGCGCCTGATGCCAGGTGAGGGCACCCAGCAAGGCGACGAGCGCGGCGGGCAGACCGCGGCGAACCCAGGCGGGAGAGGACGCAAGGACCCGCACGAGTCCGGCGGAGAGCGGGACGATGAGGCCGAGGCACGCGAGATATTGGAAATGATCGGCGACGTAGGAATAGATGAACGGGTAGACGTTAAAAAATCCGAGGGCGGGAAACAGTGTGCCGGCGAACAGCAGGGCGCCGGCGAGCGGGGCGCGGGTGCGGTGGCGAAGCCGCCACAGGCCGGCCAGGGCGGCGAGGGTCGCGAGGACCCCGGCATAGGCCCACGCGTCGGCGGCGTTGATGGTCCAGCGCGGATAAACAAAGCTCAGGTCGGCGGGCCAGAGCAGTTTGCCGAGGTAAAACCACAGGGCGCGTCCGGCCAGCAGGACCCGCTGCATCCAGTGGAGGTCATAGGCGGCGCCTTCCGCCCCGATAAATTTGCGCTCCACCCAGACGGTGGTGAGGCCGGCGGCGACGCCGAGGGCGAACCATGGCAGCAACGGGGTGATATCGCGCCGCCACGAGAGCCGGCCCCGCTGCCACCAAGCGATGACGAGCAGGGCGGCGGGAAGGGTGGCGGTGACGGATTTGGTGAGGACCGCGAGGAGGAAAAACGCGGTGGCCAAGACGTAGGCCCAACCGGCGGAGCTCGATTTTCCAGCGCCGGCTTCACGGGCTTGGTCAAAGCGCAGGTAGGTGAGCATGGCCAGCAGGTAGAACCCGGCGGCGAGCGTGTTTTTCTGCTCCGAGATCCAGGCAACGGTTTCGACTCCGACCGGATGAAGCGCGAAGACGAGTCCGGCGAGCCACGCGCCCGGGATGGCGAGACGCTGCAGCACGCGCACGAGGAGGCCGGCGGCGCAGGCGTGGAGGAGGACATTGAGCCAGTGGTAGGCGGCGGCGGATTCGCCCCAGAGCCGGTGCTCGAGCCAGAAGGCGCTGTGGAGGACAGGATAGTATTGCTGGGTGGCGCCGAGCTCGAACCAGATTCGGCCGAGTCCGCTCAAGGAGCGGAGTTCGGGTGCCGTCACGTGGCCGTTGTCGTCCCAGAGAAAACCACCATGGAGGGCCGGCAGATAGGCCAGGACGCAGAGGGTGGCGAGGCCCAGCCAGCCAAGCCACCACGAGGGGCCGGCCGGTGCGTCGCGGGGGGCCGGCGGGGTGGGGTGCGAGTTCGCGGGGCGCGGGGGCATGGGCGGTAACGGTTCCCGGTTCTGATTCCATCGGCAACGCGGAAGTGGTTTGGAGGTGGGGCGGGGCCAGTCCGCCTTGTGCAGAAAGCCAGCGCAGATTGAAACGAGGCCTAATAAAATGCGCGGCGGGAGTCTCGGCAGTTTACTCCGGGCGGTTCGCGGGCATCGTCGGGCTAACCCATGACCCCGACCGTGACGCATTCCGTGGACAGCGATGGCGTGGGCTGGCTGGTGTTTGATGATTCCGGGGCGCGGGCGAATGTTTTCAACCCGGCGGTGTTTGCCGACCTGCGGGCGGGCCTCGCGGCGCTGGCGGCCCAGCCGGTGAAGGCGGTGGTCGTGATCAGTGCGAAGGAGCGCATCTTCATCGCGGGCGCCGACCTCAAATGGCTCTCCAAGCTGCCCGATGCTGCGGCGGCGATGGCCGTGGGCCGCGAGGGACAGGCGTGCTTTTCGTTGCTCGCCAATTTCAAGGTGCCGGTCCTCTGCGCGATCCACGGGGCCTGCGCGGGCGGCGGGACGGAGGTGGCGCTGGCGTGTCACTGGCGCCTCGCCAGCGAGGCGCGCGAGACCGTCATTGGCCTGCCGGAGAACAGTGTCGGCACAATTCCCGGTTGGGGCGGAACTGTGCGGCTGCCGCGGCTCATTGGCGCGGCGGCGGCGCTGGAGTGCATTTTGAAGGCCACGCTGCTGTCGGCGCCGGAAGCCCAGCGGGCGGGGCTGGTGGACGAGGTCGTTCCTGCGGCCGAGCTCAAGGTGCGGGCGAAGGCGGCTGCGCTCCGGCTGGCGGCGAACGGGCGTCCAGTCCGGGCGGTCCCGCCGGCGGTGGACGCGGCGTTTTACGCCGGGCTGCGGGCTGCCACGCTGAAGAAAACCCGCGGCTTGGAACCCGCGCCGGTGCGAGTCATCGATCTGATCGAGCAAACGGCAGCGATGCCGGTGGACGCGGCGCTGGAGGCGGAGGCCCGGGTCTTTGGCGAGCTAACCGCGGGGGACGTCTGCAAGAACCTCATCTATGTTTTCTTCCTGAAGGACGCGGTGAAGAAGCTCTCGGTGGACGCCTGGTTTCCGGCGGCGGTACCGGCCGCGCCGGCGCCGTTTAGGAAAATCGGCGTGGTCGGCGCGGGGGTGATGGGCTCGGGCATTGCACAGTGGTGCGCGGCGCGCGGGCATGAAGTCGTGCTGCGCGACGTGAAGCCGGAGTTCGTCGAGCGCGGCCTGGCGGTGATCCGCGGGGTGTTTGACGAGGCGGTGGCGCGGAAAAAAATGAAGCCCGACGCCGCGGCGGCGGGGCTGGCGCGGGTGCAGACCACCACGGGGTGGGAGGGCTTTGGCGACTGCGACCTCGTGATCGAGGCGATCGTGGAAAACGTGGCGACGAAGCAGGCGCTGTTTGCCGAGCTGGCGAAGGTGGTGCGGCCGGACTGCGTGCTGGCGTCGAACACCTCGGCGCTGCCGATTGACGAGCTGACTGCGACAGCGACGGCGCCCGGGCGGACGATCGGGTTGCATTTTTTCAACCCGGTGAGCCGGATGCCGCTCGTCGAGCTGGTGCTGAGCCCGCACACGACCCGCGGCACGGCGGAACAGACCCTGGCCTTCGCGAAGGCGCTCGGAAAGACCCCGGTCGTCTGCAAGTCATCGCCGGGATTTCTGGTGACGCGGGTGTTGTTTTTCTACCTCAACGAGGCGTGTCAGCTCTGGGAGCAGGGCGTGCCCGCACCGACCCTCGACCGCGCGCTGCGCGACTGGGGCTGGCCGATGGGGCCGATGCGGCTGATCGATGAGGTCGGGGTGGACGTGACGGACTTCATCTTCGGGGAGATGGCGCATTATTTTCCCGCGCGGTTCAAAAGCACGACCGTGTGCGGCCGGATGCTGGCGGCGGGGATGAAAGGCCGGAAGAACGGCGCGAGCACGGGGTTCTACACCTATGCCGACGGCAAGGAGGCGCTGAACCCGGCGCTGGCGCAATTGGCCCCAAGCGTGAAGTCAGAGTTGAGCGCGGCGGCGATCACGGAGCGGTTGAACCGCGTGATGATTGACGAGACGAAGCGCGTCCTGGACGAAGGCGTGCTGAAAACGCCGGAGGACGCGGACTTCGCGCTGCTGATGGGCGCGGGATTCCCCGCTTTTCGTGGCGGCCTGATGCGCTACGCGAAGAGCATCGGGGCGGTGTGACGTCGGAATTTATCGCGGAAGTGCGGAGGAGCGGAAACGCGGAATCCGATCACGTGCAGAAGGAGTGTGGCCCTGCCGCCGTTCCTCCGTGTTTCCGCGAAAAATGCATTTTACTCTGAATGGAGTAGGGAAAACGCGTTGCGTTAGGCGGGGTTTGGGCGAGGTTGGAGTCACTAAGCAACCTCAACTCCCGATCCCTTTGGAGTCCCATGCCTGCTGTCGCTTCCCGCCTTTCCCCCGCGCTTAAACGCCGGCTGCTGACGACCATTTTGGAGAGCCGTCATGGCGACCTGCGTGAGGAAAATCTCAACCGCCAGGGCAAGGGTCACTTCCATGTGTCCGGCCGCGGCCACGAAGCGCTCGCCGCCACGGGTATGCAACTGCAGCCCGACGATTATATTGTCCCGTACTACCGCGACCGCGGGCTTGTGCTCGGGCGCGGGGTGACGACGAAGCAGCTGGCCCTTGACTACATGGCGAAGCGCGAGTCGTCGTCGGGTGGCCGACAGATGCCGTCGCATTACAGCTATCGCGAGCTGAACATCTGGAGCGTGCCGACGCCGACGGCGGCCCAGTTGCTGCCCGCCTGCGGCATGGCGTGGGGTATGCAGCTCGACGGAAAGAAGAGCGTGGTCGTCACGACGGTCGGCGACGCCGCCACGCGGCAGGGCGATTTTTACGAGGCGGTGTGCTTTGCACAGGAGCGGAAGCTGCCGGTGCTGTTCATCGTCGAGGACAACGGCTTCGGGATCAGCACGCCGACGCGGAACACCACGCCGCGCGCGTTGAGCGTGCTCAACGAGGAGCAGTGGCGGGCACTCGACGGCTGGGATGTCGAGGCCGTCCATGCCGCGACCGAAACCGCCATCGCGGAAATCCGAGCGGGCGGCGGGCCGGTGCTGCTGTGGCTGAAACTCGAGCGGCTCTCGAGTCATACGAGTTCCGATGACCAGGCGATTTACCGCAGCAAGGCAGAGCTGGCGACACTCGGAGAGCGCGATCCGCTGCTGACGCTGAAGGGGCAGCTCATCGCTGCCGGCGAGCTGACCGAGGTGGAGTTCGAGACGCTGGACAAGGAAATCAAGGAGCGCGTGCGGCTCGACTACGCCGCGGCCGAGCTGGCGGAGAATCCCATTGCGAACGAACTGGAGACAAACGTGTCGTCGCCGCCCGCGCAGCTGGACGAGCAGGTGCTGCGTCCGGGCAAGTACCGGATGGGCGACGTGATCAACCTCACGCTGCGCGCGGGGCTCGACTCGGATCCGGGTCGGCTGATCTTTGGCGAGGACATCGAGGATCCGAAGGGCGGAGTGTTCCGGCTCACGCAGAAGCTTTCGACGGATTTCCCGGGGCAGGTGTTCAACTCGCCGCTGGCGGAGAGCACGATCCTCGGCGTGGCGTGCGGGCTGGCGAGCTACGGCAAGCGGCCGGTGTTCGAGCTGCAGTTCATTGATTTTATCTACCCGGGCTGGAACCAGCTTGTGACGAACCTCGCGACGCTCCGCTGGCGCACCTACGGCAAGTGGTCGTGCCCGGTCGTGATCTACGCGCCGTATGGCGCCTACCTGCCGGGCGGTTCGCTCTGGCACTCGCAGGCGAACGAGGCGGCGATCGCGCATTTTCCGGGGCTCAAAGTGGTCATTCCCAGCACGCCGGAGGACGCGGCCGGACTGCTCTGGACGGCGATGCACTCGGAGGACCCGGTGATCTTCCTCGCGCCGAAACACATGCTCTGGGCCGAGCGCGAGATCGATGAACCCGCGATGGCGGTGCCGATC
Source organism: Verrucomicrobiota bacterium (assembly GCA_003402695.1). Classification (GTDB taxonomy): domain Bacteria; phylum Verrucomicrobiota; class Verrucomicrobiia; order Opitutales; family Opitutaceae; genus Opi-474. The sequence goes on from QQNC01000013.1 coordinate 9,947, forward strand.
GGGCATGCGCGGCTGCGCCAGCCGGGTCGCGACGTGACGCTGGTGGCGTGGGGCAACACCATGGAGAAATCGCTCGAGGCCATCGCGGCCGTCGGTGACGCGGTCAGCGTTGAGCTGATCGATCTGCGCTCGATCGTGCCGTGGGACCACGAGATGATCGAGGAGTCGGTGCGCAAGACCGGCCGCCTCGTGGTGGTGCAGGAGGACACGGAGAACTGCTCCGTCGGCCAGATGATCATTTCGCACATTGCGGGCCGGCCCGACGTCTGGAGCCGGATGGTCGCCCCGCCGGTGTTGGTGTCGAAGGGCAACGTGATGATCGGCTACAGCCCGGTGTACGAATACGCCGCGCTGCCCGACGCGAAGCGCATCGCGGAGGCGTTGCGCCGCGCGCTGGCGACGTCGATCCCTCCGGCCAGCTCAGGGCCGGCGGGGAGCGCACCCAAGGCTGCAGTTTCCGGCGCCGCGCGCCCGGCGTCGCCCACCGTTTCTGCTTCCGGCCGGCCGGCGGCGCCCGTAAATTCCGGCGTGCCTGTCTCCAGCGACATTGTCGTGAAAGTGCCGATCATGGGCGAGGGCCTGCGCTCGGCGCGCGTGGTTGCGCTGCACAAGCGGCCTGGGGACAAGGTCAGTCACGACGACGTGCTCTGCGAGGTCGAGACCGACAAGGCGGTTTACCCGATCGAGGCGTCCTTCACGGGCACGTTCAAGGCGTGGAAGATCAAGGCGGACGACACGGTCGAGATCGGCCAGGAAATCGCGCTGGTGGCGGGGGATAACGCCCCGGCGGGAGCGGCGCCGAGCGGGCCGGCGGATCATGCGAGTTTGCAGCAGCTGCAGCAGCGGCCCGCGGCCCCGGCTGTGTCCGCTCCGCCCGGCGAGCGGCGTGAACCTGCGCTGCCGTCGGCGATCACCCGGCGACTGGACAGCGTGGTGCCCGCGAACATGGAGATGGACGTCCGCTACGGGGCGATCCGCGCGGCGCGCGAGGCGGCGAAAAAGAAATTGGGCAAGACCGCGCCGTCACCTTCGGTAATGATGGCCTGGTGCGTGGTGCGCGCGATGGAGAAGCATGCCGCGTTCCGCCGGATCGTGGCCAAGGACGGCGCGATCCTGGAGCACAAGGACTTTGAACTGGGCATCGCGGTGGCGCTCGAGGGCGACCGGCTGGCGACGGCGGTGATCCGGAAGAGCAACCTCTTCGACTGGCCGGGCTTTGTCGCCGCGTACAACAAGGCGGTCGAGACCGCGCGCACGGGCAAGCCCGAGGAAGTGCAGGCGCCGCTGAACCTGACGAGCCTCGGGGCGTTTGGCATCGAGAAGGCGCAGCCGATCGTGGTGCCACCGGCGATGAGCACGCTCTTTGTCGGCACGGCGCACGAGCGGATGATCAATGACGCCGGGGTGATTCACCCCGTGGAAGTTGCCACGCTCTCGGTCACCTTTGACCACCGTGTGGTGAATGGCGCGGGCACAGCGGCGTTCCTGCAGGAGCTGAAGGGGCAATTCGAGAATTTCAAGTTGCCGGAGTGATTTCGAACCGGTTGCCCGCGAAACACGCGAATCGGCGCGAACCCGAACCTCCGAAGCCTAGAGGGTCAGTTCCGCGTTCGCGCCGATTCGCGTGTTTCGCGGGCAAGCATGGTGGTGGAGTTTACCGCAATTTCTCCAAACCGGCGCGGGCGCGGGCGAAGGACTCGTCGTCGTATTTCTCGCATTTGGGCATCGCGAGGGCCTGCCCGAGGATCTGGCGGGCGAGCTCACGCTGGCCGTCGGCGAGGAGGGCGAGGCCGAGTTCCACGCGGTGGGCGGGTTTTTCGGGGGCGAGCTCGGTGGCGCGGCGCAATTGGCGGACGGCCTCCGCGGTCGAGGCGGCGGGCAGGCCACCGTAGATGAGCTTGACGAGGAAACGTGTGCCCACGCCGAGCGTGGCGACCTCGTAGTGCCAGCGGCCGAGAATGTGGTGGGCGTAGTCGTAGTCGGGTTTCAGCGCGAGGGCCGCCTCGGCGAACTCCTTCACGTGGCGTGAGTATTCGAGCTTCGTGCGGGTGTCGGAGAAACCGGCGAGCTTCCCGTAGCAGATGGCGACGGAGAGAATGTTGACCGGGTTCTTTGGCTCGAGTGTGACGGCGCGCCGGGCGTAGACGAGGGCCTCGGCCGCGAGGTGTTGTTTTACGACGGGGTCGGTCGTGTCGCTGGTCGCGTCGGAGTATTGCTTCGAGACCTTTTGCAGGATCACCGCGTCGTTCGGGTGCAGGGTGTCGGCCTGTTTGAACAGCAGGAGCGCGGTCGGTGTGTCCCACCGCGCCTCGGCGGCGAGGGCGGCTTTCAGCACGTCGTCCAGGTTGGCGGCGCTTACGACTGAGATGATCGCGAAGGCGGATAAAACCCACCGGCTAAGGCGGGAAAACATCCTGATTTTATCGCCCAAGCGCCAAAGGGCTAAAACGCGAAAACGATCCTGATCGGGAGGATTGGTTTTCAATTTTCGTTCTTTCGCGCTTTTGCGATTACACCGGCTTCTTGAACAGGTAGTGGCTGACGATCCACTCTTTGCCGCCACGGTAGCCCCAGAGTTCGGCGCAGCTCAGGTAGAATACGCGCCAGTAGGCCCACCACTTGGCCGCGTGGTCACGGCCATAGGTGTCGATGAAGAGCGGAAAGATCTCCTCGCGATGGGCGTCCATGTTCTTGAGCCAGTGCTCGGCGGTTTTCTGGTAATGGGTGCCGTTGACCTCCCAGTCAGAGACCAGCTTCAGGTCGTCCTGGAACTGCGGGAGCAGGTCGTGCGCGGGCATCTGGCCACCGGTGAAGAAATAGCGGCTCATCCAGTCACTGGGGCCCGCGGAGACAAAGTGATAGGAGAGGCGGGAATGAGTGAAGATGTGGACGAAGAGCAGTCCGCCGGGCTTGAGCCAGCGGGCGATGTTCGCGAAGAGGCGCTGGTAGTTCTTCAGGTGCTCGAACATCTCGACGGAGACGACGCGATCGAACTGGCCCGGGGCGATGTCGAAGGTGTTGATGTCGCAGGTGATGATACGGAGGTTGGTGAGCCCGCGTTTCCGCGCCTCGGTGTCGATGAATTCCTTCTGCGTGCGGGAATTCGAAATCGCGGTGATCTTGGCGTGAGGGAAACGCGCGGCGTTGTAGAGGGCGAGGGAGCCCCAGCCGCAGCCCAGTTCGAGGATGCTCTGGCCGTCGGCCAGCTGGGCGCGCTCGGCGTAGAGGGCGAGCATGGCTTCCTCGGCCTGGTCGAGCGTCTCAGTGCCGGTGGGGTAGAGGCAGCTGGAATATTTCAGGCGTTTCCCGAGGCAGAACTGGTAAAACGGCGTGGCGACCTCGTAGTGCTGCTCGTTGGCGGCGGCGGTCTGTTCGGCGAGGGCGCGCGTCTTCAGGTCGGCGACGTACGCGGCGCGGTTGTAGCGCGCGGACTCGTCGCGGAGGCGTTGGGCGAGCAGCCGGCGGATGCCGATCCGGACGAGCCAGTCGGGCAGGAGGTTTTTTTCGAGCAAGGAGTCGAGCATGGGGGCTGGCGGTCGGCAGTAGTGAGCAGCGGGTAGCGAGGAAGAATTCTAGCTCGGTGGAGGGTGGGTCGCAGAGACGGATTCCGGGATAACGGATGCTCGCTACTCGCCACTCACTCTCCGCTACTGTTTCTTTGGGAACCAGGGGAGAAACGCGCTCGTGGTCTGCTGGTAGCGGCGATAGGCGTCGCCGCGGCTGCGGAGGCTTTGTTCTTCGGTCATCGGTATGCCTGTTACGCGCAACAGCAGGAAAAGGATGCTGGCCGGGCCGATAATTGCGACCCAGCCCCAGGATGAGCCGAGGGCGAAGACGAAATAGGCGACCCAGATGAGCCACTCGAAAAAATAATTGGGGTGCCGGCTGTAGTGCCACAGGCCGACGTCGCAGACCTTTCCCTTGTTAGCGGTCTGGCGTTTAAAGGCGGCGAGCTGGGCGTCGGCCAGGGCCTCGCCGCTGAGGGCGATGAGCCAGAGGGCGGCGCCGGCGAGTTCCAGCGGGTGCAGGGCGGGGGAGGGATTGAGGCAGGCGACAAGGAAGGCGGCCCCGAGCAGAACGACGGACCCGGCTTGCAGCTGGAAAAAGCCGGCCATCTTTGCGGTGAAGTTTCCCGCCCAGTCCGAGCGGAGCTGCTGGTAGCGTCCGTCTTCGACCGGATGGTGCCCGATCACGCGGATGGCGAGATGCGTGCCGAGCCGCGCGCTCCAGAGGACGGCCATGGCGGCGATGAGCGCGCGGCGGACCGGCCAGCCGGGACCGGCGAGGGCGTAGAAGGCCGCGAGGGCGCCAAAGGCGTACGACCACGCGATGTCCACGATGCCGTAGTTGTCCATCCGGCGGGCGACAAGGTAGAGCAGGCCGAAGCCGGCGCAGAGCGCGACGAGGGCGATCAGCAGCAGGGCAAAGAGGCTCATGACGGGGAAGGTGGCGTGTCTGCCGGCAGGTTCTTTTCCGCCTTGTGCTTAAGGTAGGTGATCTCGCGGGTGATGGGCAGCAGGATGTAATAGACTGCGGCGATGTAGAAGGGCGTGATGATGGCCCATGCGACGACGGCATACATCACGGTGAGGCCGAAATGGTGGAAGAAGAGACTGGGGTCGTTCCAGACGGTCTCGGACATTTTCCGCAGGTAGCGGATGCCGATGTGGACGTGGGGCGCGCCGAAGATCGTCTCGCCGATCCAGATACAGCCGAAGATGGCCGGAAAATGCACGGGCCAGAGCGCCTGGTTGATGAGCTGGACGATGGGCTGGTTCAGCCGCAGAGCCCAGGCGATCAGGAAGCAGATCAGCGTGGTGGTGCCGAGGACCGGAAAGAGGGCGAACGCACTGCCAACGGCGACGGTGAGGGCGATCTTTTCCGGCGTGATGCCCTGCGTCAGCTGGGCGACGATCGGGTCGCGCACCCGCCGCTGCCAGAAATTGCGCCGGGGGGCGGGCGGGAGGGGTGGATGATCTTCGGGCACGGCCGTAAATGGGTAAACGACGACCCCGGTCAGCACAAGCCGGGTTCGCGTCGGGCGGGTTACGTTCAGCGGCGCGGCAAACCCAGCAAGGTGACCGTAAGGCCGAGGACGGCGAGGATCGGACCGAGCCAGCCGGGGCCGTCGCGCCGCGTCGCCAGCACGTCGGCAATCCGGCCGTCGCGCGGCACGCGGAAGAGTTCCCTGAGGCAGTAGGCGGACATGGCCAGGTTGCCGAGGAGGATGATGGCGAAGAACCAGGCGAGCTTCGCGACCCATGAAGTCTGCTTGTAGGCGACCCAGACGTAGAAAGTGACAAACCCCCAGTAGGCGTCGAAGAGCGTCGCGATGAACCACGGATGCGTGAAGACGTCGCGCGGAATGGCGAAGAGCGGGCAATGCAGGCTGGCCCAGCTCGTGACCCACAGCATCGAGGCGATGATGACGAGGAAGAGGGCGCGGAGGAAAAGAATCATGACAGAAAAAAATCAGCGGTCAGTTTTCGGCCGGGTGAATCGAGCTTCGCGGCCAGGCCGATGGCAGACAACAGATCGCTGACAGCTTAGAATGAAATGTTGTTCGCCCGGGTATGCAGGGTCTGGACGACGGAGATGTTGCGCATGGCGAAGGCGGCCTCGCAGTAGCCGAGGTAGTAGCTCCATTTGCGGATGAAGCGCTCGTCGAAACCGAGGGCGCGCACTTCGGGGAGGCGGCCGCGGAAGTTTTCGTGCCAGGCGCGGAGGGTCGACACGTAGTCGTGGCCGTAATCCTCGACGCCGTGGAGCACGAAGCCGCCGGCACGGGTGAGCTGGTCGTTGACGCGGTTGAGCGAGAGCAGCAGCGAGCCGGGGAAGATGTGCTTCTGGATGAAGTCCACGCCGCGGCGGAACTGGTCGTAGCGGCTGTCGGGACAGGTGATGAACTGCAGGGCGAGCAAGCCATCGGGCTTGAGGACGCGGCTGAGGGTCGCGCAGAACGCGGGCAGATACCGGTGGCCGATGGCCTCCATCATCTCGATCGAGACGATTTTGTCGTAGCGGCCGGTGAGGTCGCGGTAGTCGCAGAATTTCACCTCGACGCGGTCCGTAAGCCCGGCGGCGGCGACGCGCGCGGTGGCGAGGTCGAATTGTTGCTGCGAGATGGTGACCGTCGTGACGCGGCAGCCATAGGTCCGGGCGGCGTGCATGGACCAGCCGCCCCAGCCGCTGCCGATCTCGAGAACATGGTCGGAGGGGACGAGCCGGAGCTTGCGGCAGAGGGCGTCGTTTTTCTCCCGCTGCGCCTCGGCGAGGGATAGGCCGGGGCGTTTCCAGTGCGCACCGGAGTACATCATGGACGGGTCGAGGAAGAGGGCGAAGAAATCGTTGGAGAGATCGTAGTGCTCGCGGATGTTGCGGCGGGCGGTGGTGCGGGAGTTGGGGCGGAGGAGGTGGCCGACGCGGTTGCCGAAGCGGAGGAGGTTTAACGCGAGCGAGCGGGCGCGCTGGGAGCCGGAGAGCGTGGGGGCGTGCTCGAGGTTGAGGATGAACCAGGCGATGACGGCGGCGATGTCGGTGGTTTCCCAGTCGCCGTCGATGAAGGACTCGGCAAAGCCGATATCGCCCGACCAGAAGCATTTGCTGAAAAACGCCGGCCGGAGCACGCGGATCGTGGCGAGGGCGGGCAGGCTGAGCGGGAGGGTGACCTCGGTGGAACGCGCGCCGAATTCGCGGGCGTCGCCGTTGGGCAGTTCCATGCGCAGGTGGCCGCGCGGCATGGCGGCGAAGGCGGCGAGGACGGAGCGCGAGATGAAGGTGCCGCCGGGCTGGTGGGCGTGGGCGGCGATGACGGGCGTGGAAGGAGTGGAGGGCTGGCTCATGCAGATTAGGGCCGCTTTCGTCCCGTTGGGGGGGGCGAAGGCGGGGCGATTATTGGTTCAAGAATTGGAGGGGGCGGAGGGGGCGAGGGAGGAGTGCGGACGGTAGAGCCCGCGCTGGTCCGCGGCCCGGGCGGACTTGGCGAACCACGGGACACGCTTCAGCCAGAGACGGAAGGCGTGCCAGTGGATGAGGGTGATGATGCGGAGGGTGATCAGCGGGTATTTGACCAGGTACCAGGCCAGCCGGGCGCCGGTGAGTTCGCGGCGCGGGCCGCTGAGCGTGCTGGTGAGCGTGCGCTCGGGGCCAATGTAGTCGTCAATTTGGATGGAGAGCTTTTCCGCGGGCGGATGCAGGGTGAAATCGAAGGCGACATCCACGTCGGTGTAGGGGGAAACGTAGAAATTCTTGGGCGTCCGGAGACTGAAGGCGCCGGCGGAGTCAGAGGCGGCGGCTTTGTCGGGAGTTGAAAGTGGAGCCGTGAAAGTTGAAAGCGGGGCCGGGCGCGTGTCGGGGCCGAGAAAGTAGGGCTTCATCTCCTTGAAGGTGTTGGTGACCTCGGCGAGGGCGGCGACGGGGGCGCCGGTCCGGTCGTAGCAGAAATAAAACGACACGGGGTTGAAGAGATACCCGAGGACGCGCGGGAGGGTGACGAGCAGCACGCGCCCGCCCGTGAGATCGACGCCGCGGGTCGCGAGGTAGGAGGTGACGCGTTGTTTGAGTGACGAGGGCCCGGAACCGTGTGACGGGGTTTCGGGCGTGCCGTGGTGAATGGGCTCGCTGGTGGGGAGAAAGTCGCGCTCGCGGAAAGAGTAGAGGTTGGGGCGGTTGACGGAAAAGAGGGCGAAGCGGCGGTGGAGCCGGTCGAGTTCGTCCAGGTCGATCGCGAACAGGAAGATCCGGTAGAGAAACCGGTGCGGCCGCGGGGAAAAACGCGCGTGCATGATGTGACACTCGTAGAGGCAGGAATTCATGCGGGCAGACGGCAGCATAGCGGTAAACGTGCTACGGGCAAGGCCGGTGCGTGGACGCCTCTGATTGGGAAAGGGGCAGCCATGAAGCCGGTAAATTTTACAGGAGGAATCCCGAGAACAAACCGAGGCTGACTGGTATCCAAGCCATCCGGATCGGTCTCGGATCGATCGCGGTATTCCTCCGGTAAAAACAAATCAGGTTTTCGTCGGCCAGGGGTCGCGGCCGAGGAGCTGGGCGCTGAGGTTGTAGGCGCTGAGCAGGCCGTCCTCGTGGAAGCCGTAGCGCTGCCAGGCACCGGCGAAAAACGTCCCGGTGGTGCCGCGGGCGACGGCGTTGAGGGCGGGTAGCTCGGCCTGGGCGCGGACGGCGCCGAGACTGAAGAGCGGGTGGGTGTAGGCGATGCGCCGGAGGACTTTTTCCGGGGCGATGGCCTCGGGGCGGTTGATGGTGACGAAGTAATTCTCGCGGTGGGAGACGCCCTGCAGCGAGTTCATCCAATAGTGCGTGGCGGTGGAGGTGCCGCCCGAGGCGGGATCGCGGTTGATTTCGTAGTTCCAGCTCGACCAGGCGAGTTTCGTGCGCGGCATGACGCTGGTGTCGGTGTGCAGCGTGGCGATATTCGGCTGGTACTTGAACTCGGCTAGCAGGCGGGCCTCGTCGGCGGTGGGCTGGTCGAGGAGCTTCAGCGCCTCGTCGCCGTGGCAGGCGAGGATGACCTGGTCGAACTGCTGCGCGGTGCCGGTGGAGGTCAGCACGGTGACGCCGCGCGGCGAACGGATGACGTGGGTGGCGGCCGACCCGAGGCGGAGGCGGTCACGCCACGGGGCGGAGATTTTTTCGACGTAGGTTTTCGCGCCGCCCTCGACGGTCCACCACGGGTGCTGGGTGTCCAGGCCGAGGAAGCCGTGGTTGTGGAAGAAGCGCAGCAGGGAGGTCGCGGGAAACTCCAGCATGAGCGCCGGCGGCGTGCTCCAGACGGCCGAGCTCATGGGCACGAGGTAGAGGTTGAAGAAATCCTCTCCGTAGCCGCGGCGCTGGACGTAGTCGCCCAAGGTCTCGTTTTGCACCGCGGGATCGTCGAGGGCGGCAATGGCCTCGCGGTTGAAGCGGCTGACGGCGGCGAGCATCCGGTAGAAACGCGGGCGGAAGAGATTGCGGCGCTGGGCGAACAGGTGGTTGAGCGACGAGCCGGCGTACTCGAGGCCGGTGGCGGCATGGCGCACGCTGAACGACATCTGGGTCGGCTTGGTCGGCACGGCCAGCTCGCGAAAGAGCCGCGTGAGCAGCGGGTAGGTGGCGTGGTTGAACACCATGAACCCGGTGTCGATCGGGACGGGCCGGCCGGTGTGGGGCTCGCTGACGGTGACGGTGTTAGTATGGCCGCCGGCGTAGGCGTTCTGCTCGAACAATGTCAGTTCGTGCTCCCGGTGGAGAAAATGGGCGCAGCCGAGGCCGGCGATGCCGGTGCCGATGATCGCGAGTTTAGCCATGTGCGACCTGATTACGCGCAGGCGGCGCGGATGGATTCAATCTTGGGCCGCCGGGGCGGAGGGGGTCGCCGGGGTGGCATCGGGCAACTGGGCGAGTCCGGTGAGGTCGCGTTGGATCGCCGGCGGGTCGAACCGGCGCGGGGCCACCCCGTGGGAGGCGTGCAGGGTGGCCATCGCCATGGCCGCGGCGGCCGGGACGACTTTTTTGAACGAGGAAAATTCCGGGTGGGTGAGGGCGGCGCGCTCGGCGGCGGCGATCGTGCTGGCGTGGTCGGAGGACGCGGCCTCGGCCAGCACGGACGCGGGCACGGGTTTCAGGTCCCAGATGAAGCCGGTCCAGGAAAGCAGCTTGAGGCCGTAGTAGGTCGGGTCGAATTCCCACCAATAGAAACCCTGGCGCGTGCAGCTCATGTAGCGGTGGTGGTTGTTGTGCCAGCCCTCGCCGAGCGTGATGAACGTGAGAATCCAGCTGTTGCGCGAGTGGTCGGAGGTCTGGAACCGCCGCCGGCCCATCAGGTGCGCGAGGGAGTTGATGCAGGACGTGCCGTGGAACAGCACGGTGGTGCTGACGAAGAAACCCCAACCGAGCATCTGCCAGCGCGTGGTGTGCAGGCCGGGAGCATGGAGCTCAAGCAGCCAGCCGAGGCCCCACAGACCGGTGGCGAACAGGATGGGCACGACCGTGTCGAAGCGGTTCAACCAGACGAGCTCGGGGTAGGGGGTGAAGTCGCGGAGTTTTGAGTAGTCCGTGGGAAAATTCCGTCGGCTGGTGATCCAGCCGATGTGCGACCACCAGAAACCGTGCACGTGGGGCGAATGGGCGTCTGCGGGCTCGTCCGAATGCTGGTGATGATTCCGGTGATGGTACGCCCACCAGAGGGCGCCGCGCTGGACGGTGGTGGCGCCCCACAGCGCGAGCAGGAACTGGCCGAAGCGCGAGGTGCGGTAGGTCCGGTGGGAGAAGTAGCGGTGGTAAATGCCGGTGACGGCAAACATCCGCAGGAAATAAAGCGCCACGGCGGTCCCGACCGCGAACGGACTGACGCCGGCCCACAGCACGATGAAACAGCCGGCATGCAGGATGATAAAGGGAATGCAGCGGATCCATTCGACGCGATTGGGGTCGGCGCGGACCTGGTCGGCGCCGCCGGGAGCGTGATCGGAGTCGAACCATTGCACCAAGGCGGCGAGCGCGCGGCGGACGGGCGGGACGGTGGCGGGGAAGGAGGGCATCAGGAGCGAAGCTTGAAGGATACGGCTTGGGCGCGGTCCCGCAAGCGGGGGCAGGTGTAAACGGCCGGGTATTTATCGATGAGTACGCGCAGCCGAGCAGGCGGGATGCCGGCGATGACGCAATTCACCGGTCAATGGGCCGCCTGCACCGCGGCGGCCACGCGCGACTGGCCGCGGGCGAACACGCCGGCGGCGATGAGGCAGACCATGCCGCTCACCGCGACGGCCAGCGGGGCGCCAAACGCGGAGGCCGTGGCGCCGGTGAGCAGGCAGCCAAGGGGAAACACGCTCTGGCCCATGGAAAACAGGCTCATGACCCGGCCGCGTTTGTCGTGGTCCACGGCGGATTGCAGGAGGGTGTTGCTGGAGGCCATGACGAGTACGCCACCCGCGCCAGCGGCGGCGAAACAGGGATAGGCCCAGGCAAACGACGGCGCGAAGGCGATGCCAACCAGACCCGCACCGCCGACGGCCGCCCCGAGCGTGACCACGCGCTCCAGCCCGGTGGCGGCGGTTCGCAGCGAGAGGCTGCCGCCGGCGATCAGGGCGCCGACGCCGGTTGCGGACATGAGAAACCCGAGGGTGCGCGCGTCGCCATGGAAGATTTTCCCCGCGAACACCGGGGCGAGGATGCTGTGGGCGAAGCCGGCGAGCCCGATGACGGGCACGAGCAGCAGGATCCGCCGGATGGACGGGTGGTTCATCGCGTAGCGGACGCCCTCGCGCAGGTCGGCGAGGGGGTGGGCGGCATGCAGGCGCGCGACGCGGGCGGGCAGGTGCACGCCCGCGAGGGCGAACAGCACCGCAACGTAGCTCAGCGCATCAATGGCGAAGCACCAGCCCGGGCCGACCGCGGCGATGATGAAGCCAGCGATGGCCGGGCCGATGAGGCGCGCGAGGTTGAAGGTGATGGAATTGAGGACGATGACGTTCTCGAGCAGCTTCCGGTCGCCGGCGAGCGGGTAGGTCAGCGCCTGGCGGCAAGGCCAGTCAAGGGCGTTGATCACGCCCTGCACGAGGCAAAGGCCGATGAGCCACGGCACGGTCATGTGGCCGGTCAGCGTGAGGGTGGCGAGCGCGGCGGATTGCAGCATCGCGAGCACCTGGGCGAGACGCATGAGCTGCAGCGGGTCGCGGCGGTCGATCAACACCCCGGCAAAGGGCGCGAACAGGAGCACGGGAATCTGGCTCGCAAATCCGACCAGGCCGACATGCCACGGATCTCCCGACATTTGAAAGACGAGCCAGAGCGCCGCCGTGGACGTCATCCAGTTGCCCAGCAACGAAACGCACTGCCCGAAAAGATACCGGCGGTAATTGGGCGACGAAAGGGCGCGCAGGAAATGGGGAGGAGTCACAGGTCGGCCCCAGCGAAAAGAAAGCGCCCCCAAGTGCAAGAGGCAGACTTCAGATTCCGGGCCAAAAACACTCCTAACCAACTAAATGCCAGCCAATTAGCTTTCCGTGTTACCCGGGGAAGATGGTTCCGACGCCACGAGGGCGGTCAGGAGAAGGATAACGATGACGGGAGCGAGCATGGCAGGTGGGAAGAGGGAAAAGGGTCAGTAAGTCATGAGAGCCAGTTAGGCGTAAAGGTAAATACGGGCGGACCCGGATAAAGATTGGGAATGGCGGGCATTTTATCGTCTCAACGGGACGAAGGCTGAGTCTTTCCAACCGCGCGGAGGTTCCGTGAAGTTGGGGGTGCCCTCAGCATTGTCATTGCGAGGAGTCCCGGCTCGCGGGACGACGTGGCAATCCATCCGGATGTCGGCGTCGCAAACGTATCGGATGGATTGCCGCGTCAGCCCCGTTGGGCTTCCTCGCAATGACAATCAAGGCGGGTCAAAGACCCGCCCTGCCTTGAATCGCGGCCCAGAGGCCGGGGCCATGCATGGGTGCCGTGCCGGGCGCGCCGCTTACTCCCACGCGAGCCAGGCCACCGTCGCGGACACGAGCGTGAAGGCCAGGAAGAGCAGCGCGAAAAAATGGCAGAAGCCGAGCAGGACTATTTTCCCGGCGGTCTTGAGTCGCCCCTGGCCATACACGGCGCGGAAGGAGCGGAAAAAATACCAAGCGGCCCAAAGCGCGAGCGCCCAGCCGAACATGTTGTCGAGCCAGCTGGGCCCGAGCGAGGCGAGCTTGAGGTAGCCGTTGCCCACCATGACCACGAGAAAGAACCAGGTGTGCAGGTGCAGGGAGAAGATGAGGTGCTCCACGTAGAACCGGCCCGAGCGCAGGTAGAGGATTTTCAGGAAGACGGCGAACAGCGGCACGCCGAGGAAGAGCAACGTCGGCACCCGGTGCTCGATGGCGTCCCAGATATCCATGAGGCTCAGTTCGCCCGTGCCGAGTTTGTGCACCAGGCTGTTCCCCAAGCTCGACGAGCGGTTGATGCGGACCTTGGTGTGCCCGGATTTGCTCGCCACCTCGTCCCCCCGCGCGGGTTTGGGGACCGGGCGGGCGGCGCGGATGGCGTCGGCGAGCGCCTTGCGATCAAACTTGCCCTGGTTCCGCGCGGCCGATTCGCCGATGCGCCGGACGAGTTCCGCCTTTTCCTCCGGCGTCAGGTCTTCCGTCACCGTCTTGATCTGATTCGCCTGCCGGGTGAGATCGAGCTGGATGTCCTCCACCTGCTTGCGCGGGATGTCGACCAAGTGGCCGTGGTTCAGCAGCGTGACGCCGAGGAAGAACAGGACGCTGACAAAAATGTAGAACCGCAGCGGGTTGAGCTGGCTGGCGCGGCGGCCGGCGAGGAACTCGCGGGTGATGCGGCCGGGTTTCACCAGCAGCCAGGCCACGGTCACGAAAAACTTGCCCTCAAAGTGGAAGAGATTCTCGAGGAGGTCGTGGAAGAGGTGGTGGAAGCCCCGGTGATAATCCACGTCATGCTGGCCGCACGCGGCGCAGAACGGGCCGGTCAGCGGCGCCGCGCAGTTCTGGCAGCGGCGCGCCGGCGCGGTGGGATCGGCGGGAACGGGGGTCGCAGGGCGGGACACGCCGGCGAAGAGAGCAGGCCCCGTGCCGGGGAGCAAGCTAGGGCCAAGAACGAATGGGCTGGGAGGAAAATCCCGCGCCGCCTTACGCCTCCGGGCGGAAGAACGTGCCGGCGGCGGGTGGGGACTTGAAGGCGGTGAAGCCGCCGTCGATGACGACGTTGCTGCCGGTCATGAACTCGCCCTGGTCGCTGGCGAGAAAGAGGGCGAGCCCGGCGATGTCCTCGGGTTTACCGAGCCGCGTGAGGTGCAGCGCCTCGGCGGCGGCGCGGGCGGCGGGGTCCTTGATCCAGTCCTGTTGGCACTCGGTGACGACGTAGCCGGGGCTGATGGTGTTCACGCGGATGCCGTACTTGGCGTAGTTGAGCGCCATCGAGCGCGTGAGCGCGATCACCCCGCCCTTGGCTGCGGTGTAGCTGTCCACGCCGGGCTCGGCGACGAGGGCGTTGATCGTCGCGGTGTTGAGGATGACGCCGCGCTTCTGCTTCATCATCACGGGCAGCGCGTGCTTCGCCATGAGGAACACGCCCTTCAGGGCGACATTGATCATCGTGTCCCAGACCGCCTCATCGAGCTCGTGGACAGCGCGGTCGCGCTCGTTGCAGAGGCGGGTAGGGGCGGCGTTGTTGTAGAGGATGTCGAGGCGGCCCCAGGTGCGGACGGCGGTGTCGACCGCCCGGGCGGCGTCGGCGGTTTTCGAAACATCTGTCGCGACAAACAGCGCGGTGCCACCGGTGGCGGTGATTTCGGCAACGGCGGCACGGCCGCCGGTCTCATCCAGATCGGCGATGAGCACGCGGGCGCCCTCACGGGCAAAGAGGCGGGCGGCGGCCCGGCCGATGCCGGAGGCGGCTCCGGTGATGAGGGCGACGCGGTCGGTGAGGAGCATGGGGAGGGAAAAGGATGACGGGACCACAGACTACGGACTGCAGACGACGGATTGCGGACGACGGGAGTGGAGCAGGCGGCGGGGAAAAAGCAAAGCGTCCGCCGCCAAGGTCTGACGCCCCTGGTGCCATTTTCACGTATTAAGTGAAAGCGACAGGGGGCCGAGGGGGCTGGAGGCGAAGATGGAGCCGCGTGGGTGACGCGGGGAGAAGTAAAATAGGCGGGGTCCGAAGGGCCCGCCTTGGGCGATGCCGGTGTCGGATTATTTCTTGTCCTCGATCTTCCGGAGGGTCTCGTCGCCGTCTTCGTCCTTCGTGTCGCGGGCGGCCTCGCGCGCGGACTGCAGGATAATCTCGGGCCACCGTGTATCAGGTGAGATCACAATGGAGTCTGACGTCAGTCGTCCCGTGGTCCGTAGTCCCGCCTTGGGCCTAAATTTTGCGTTCATTCGCGGCCATTCGCGGTTAACCATCCGGGCATGAACCGCCGTGAATTCCTCGTCCGTTCGTCGCTGCTCGCTTCCGCGGGCCTGCTCGCCCGCCCCTCCCTGTTCGCCGCCACTCCCGCCGCTCCGCCGACCGTGCCCGTGAAGACGCCGGCCGGGCCGATGGCCAAGTGGACGCCCGAGTTCCGCCCGCTGCGGCGCAACGTCGGGCTGTTCATCGGCCGCGGCGGCACCATCGGGTGGTTGTCGAATGCGGATGCGCTGATGGTGGTGGACACACAGTTTCTGGACTCGGCGGCGGTCTGCCTCGCGGGCCTGCCCGGGCGCGGGGACCGGATGATTGATGTCGTGCTGGACACGCATCACCACGCCGACCACACCGGCGGCAACGGCGTCTTCAAGCCCGCGGCGCGCACAATCGTGGCACAGGCAAATGTGCCCGAGCTCATGCGGGCCACGGTCAAGGCGGGCGCGGAAGACAAGCAGACCTATCCGGATGCGACGTTCCCGGTCACCTGGCGGAAGGAGTTGGGGGACGAGACCGTGACCGCGAAGTATTTCGGCCCGGCGCACACGCGCGGGGACGTCATCGTCCATTTCGAAAAGGCCAACGTCGTTCATCTCGGTGACCTGATGTTCAACCGCATCTACCCGGTGATTGACCGGCCGGGCGGGGCGAACATCCGCCATTGGATTACGGTGCTCGAGACGGCGGTGAAGACCTATCCGGCCGACGCGATTTATATCTGCGGCCACGGCAACCCGAAGTTTGGCGTCACCGGTGGGCCTGCTGACCTACTGGCGCAGCGGGATTATTTCACAGCTCTGCTCGCACACGTGGAGCAGGGCATCGCGGCCGGGAAGGCGAAGGCGGAGATCGTGGCGCTGGAGAATTTCCCCGGCTTCGCCGACCTGCACGCCCCGCGGCCGAACCGGCTGCCGGGCAACCTCAGCGTGGCTTACGACGAGCTGACGGAGAAGAAGGGCTGATTGGTCCCGCGCGCTTACTTCGCGGTGCGCAGCTTGTCGTGCTCGCCGCCGACGGCCCAGAATTGCTGGGGCTGGGTGAGGTGAATCATTCGGGCGGGGGTGGCGGTTTCCAGCATCGCCTGGCCGTAGGGCGTGGGCGCGTGGGGGCGCAGGTGGGAAGA
>QQNC01000014.1 GCA_003402695.1 Verrucomicrobiota bacterium
CGTGCAGCGCGACCTCAAGCGCTCCCGCCGCCGCTGGCGCTACAGCGACCTCCTCCTGGCGCCGATCTACAAGACCAGCTACATGCGCCGGGACTACGCCGTCGGCTCCTTCCAAGGTGGCCGTGCGGATCCGATCCAGACCCACGTCTGGGACGTCACCTGGGCCGTCCCGGACCCCCGCGGCAAACACCCGACGCTGTTTTCCAATCACCCGTACTCCTCGCCGGACGACATGCAGGGGTCGTTCACGGCCTATCCGGAGGCGATGATTCCCAACCTCGCGGCCGAGGGGAAACCGTCGTATGACGAGCCCGACAAGATCCTGGGCGCATCACCCTACGAACAAGTGTTCCAGGACCGCGATACCGTCGTCGCCCTCTACAACATCCCGCCCGGGATCCGGCACCCCCAGGTCAACGGCTTTTTCTCCAGGGATCTCGTTGATTTTGCCGAGGACAAATCCGGCTGGATTTTCGCCCGCGGTGGTCGCGCGTACCTGGCCTACCGGCCGCTTGCGCCCTATGGGCTGACCCCGTTCCGCGGCTACCACCAGCTGTCCTCCACGGCCGGTTACAAGTGGGAGCGCACCGTCACCGGGGACACGCTGCTCCAGAGCCCGCACGTCAAGAACGGCACGATCGTGCAGGCGGCGAGCGAGGACGAGTTCAGGGACTTCGCCGCGTTCAAGGCCGCCATCATCGCGTTGCCCCTGACATTCAGCCTCGAGCCCGTGCCGACCGTGAAGCTGAGGACCCTGCGCGGCCGGGAGATCGTCGTCACGTACGGGCAGGCCCCGGTGGTGGACGGCTCGCCGCTCGATTACGCGAAGTGGAAACTCTTCGAAGGCCCGTACCTTAACGCGGAGAAAGGCTCGCGCCAGCTGACCATCAGCCATGGTCGCCTGCAGCGCGTGCTCGATTTCAACACGCTGACGATCACCGACCGCGTGTTGCCGTGACGGCCCCGTGAACGCCCAATATTTAACATTCAACGTTTAAGCCTAAAGTCCGAAACCCGATCTGCGAACGGCGCACTTCGAGTCCAACAACCACATGCCCCCGGTTAAGCTTTCCATCCATGCCGATCCTGCCGGGCCGGTGATCGACCCGCATATCTTCGGGCATTTCTCCGAGCATCTCGGCCGTTGCATCTACGACGGCCTCTGGGTCGGCGAACAATCCCCGGTGCCGAACACCCGCGGCTGGCGCAACGACCTCGTGGTCGTGCTGAAGCAGATCCGCGTGCCCAACCTCCGCTGGCCGGGCGGTTGCTTTGCTGACGACTACCACTGGCGCGAGGGCATCGGCCCGCGCGAAAAGCGACCCCGCCGCATCAACGCGTACTGGGGTGGCGTGATCGACGACAATGCCGTCGGCACGCACGAGTTTCTCGACCTGTGCGAGCAGATCGGCTGTGAACCCTATCTCGCCGGCAACGTCGGCAGCGGCTCGCCGCGCGAGCTGCGCGAGTGGGTCGAGTACTGCAATGCCGCCGCCGGCACGCTGGCCGATGAGCGCGTGGCCAACGGGCGCGCCACCCCGTGGAAGGTGCGGCTCTGGGGCGTGGGCAACGAGACCTGGGGCTGTGGCGGCAACATGACCGCGGAGTATTACGCCCACGAGTACCGCCGCTTCGCCACGTACACCCGCGACTTTCCCGACGCGAAGATCTACCGCGTGGCCAGCGGCGCGCGGAACGACGACTACCACTGGACCGAGGTGATGATGCGCGAGGCGTTCAAGGGCCCGATCGGCGGGCCGATGCTGCAGGGGTTGTCGCTGCATTATTACACCGTCCCCGGCGAAATCCCATGGCCGCCCGCGCATCCCGCGACGGGGTTCGATCTCACCGGCTGGAAGGACGTCATGGCCCTCGGCTGGAAGATGGACGAGCTGGTCCGCGGCCACCGCGCGGTGATGGACCGCTATGATCCGAAGGAAACCACCGCGCTCGTCGTGGACGAGTGGGGCTCCTGGTATGCGCCCGAGCCCGGCACGAACCCCGGCTTTCTCTACCAGCAGCAGACGGTGCGCGACGCGGTGCTCGCCGCGCTCAACCTCAACATCTTCATCAACCACTGCGAACGCGTCCGCATCGCGAACCTCGCCCAGACCGTCAACGTCCTGCAGGCCGTGGCGCTCACCGAGGAGGGCGGCGGCCGCCTCGTCCTCACGCCAACGTGGCATGTGTTTGCCCTTTACGCCGCGCATCAGGGCGCCCGGCGGCTGCGCGTCGAGAGCACCGCGAAAACCCTCTCGCACACCGGGATCGACTATCCCGCCGTGTCCGCCACGGCCTCGCTCGACGCGGCCGGCGCGGTCAACGTCACCGTCTGCAACACCGATGCCGAGACCCCCGTGGAGCTTGAGCTGACCCTTGCGGACGGTGTCATCGCCGGGTGCACCGCCCAGGTGGTCACCGCGCCGGTGCTCGACACCTGCAACACCTTCGACCGGCCCGACGCCGTGGTCGCGCAGCCGCTCGGCGGCGTCACCGTGAAGGGTTCGACCGTCTCCGCCACGCTGCCGCCCGGCTCCGTCGCCGCGTTCCGCTTCGCGAACTGACCCGCTTGGTTTTCCCCGCATGACCAGCCCCACCTGTATTGCCCTTCCCAAGATCCGCTTTGAACGCGGCTTCCTTGCCGGCCGCGCGCAGCTCGTGCGCGACGTCGTCATCCCCTTCCAGTGGGAGGCGCTGAACGACCGCGTGCCCGGGGCCGAGCGCAGCGGCACGGTGAACAATTTCCAGATCGCCGCGGGCGAGAAGGAGGGGAAGTTCCATGGCTACTGGTTCCAGGACTCCGATCTCGCCAAGTGGATCGAGGCCGCGTCGTTCGGCCTCGCGACGCACCCGGATGCGGCACTCGACGCCGAGCTCGACGGGATCATCGCCACGATTGGCAAGGCGCAGCAGCCCGACGGCTACCTCGACACTTACATCCAGCTCAAGGAGCCGCACATGAAGTGGGCGAACCTGTTCGAATACCACGAGCTCTACATTGCCGGGCATTTCATCGAGGCGGGCGTCGCGCACTTCGAAGCGACGGGCAAGCGCACGCTGCTGGCCATCGTCTGCAAGCTGGCCGACATGATCGAGCGCACCTTCGGCCTGGGCGCGGAGCAGATCCCGGGCTATTGCGGCCACGAGGAAGTCGAGCTCGCGCTGGTGAAGCTCGCGCGGGCCACCGGGGAGAAGCGGTACGCGCAGCTCGCCGCGTATTTCATCAACCAGCGCGGCGTGGCGCCGCTGTATTACGAGGCGGAGTTGAAGCGGCTGAAGTTCGAGAAACTGCCCGTATATTTTCACGCCGACGGCTGGGATTACCTGCAGGGCTCGCGGCCCGTGCGCGACCTGGTGGACCCGGTCGGACACTCGGTGCGCATGATGTACCTTGCGACGGCGATGGCCGACCTGGCGCTGGCGCTGCCGGACGAATCGCTGCGGAAGTCCTGCGAGACGCTCTGGGACAACCTCACGCGCTACCACCTCTACATCACGGGCGGCATCGGTTCGGAGTGGATGGGCGAGAAATTCGCCGAGCGCTATGACCTGCCCAACGACCGGGCCTACGCCGAGAGCTGCGCGGGCATCGGCCTCGTGTTCTGGGCGCGCCGGATGCTCGATCTCTCCCTGCGCGGCGCGTACGCCGACGTGATGGAGCGGGCGCTCTACAACAACGTGCTGGCCGGCATGGCGCTGGATGGAAAGACGTTCTTCTACGTCAACCCGCTGGAGATGCGCCCCGCCGAGGCGAAGCGCCGCTACGACCAGCACTACATCAAGACCCAGCGCGTGCCGTGGTTTGGCTGCGCCTGCTGCCCGCCGAACATCGCGCGCACGCTCACCTCGCTCGGCTACCACACGCACTCCGTGCTGCCTGACGGGCTGGCGGTGCACCTCTATGCCGACTGCCGGCTTGAGGCCACGATGGGCGGAAAGAAGACGAATTTCGCGCTGCACACCGACTATCCCTGGGACGGTGCGGTGAAGCTCGAGGTGTCGCCGGCGCAGCCGGTCACGTTCACCCTGCGGCTGCGGCTGCCGGGTTGGTGCACCGCCCCGACGGCGAAGCTCAACGGCACGGCGGTGGATTTCGCGGCCAAGGTCTGTGACGGCTATCTCTACCTCGCGCGCGAGTGGCGCGCGGGCGACGTGGTCACGCTCGACTTTCCGATGACAATCCAGCGCATCCGGGCGCATCCCGCGGTGCATCACGATGCCGGCTGTGTCGCGCTGCAGCGCGGGCCGATGGTGTTCTGCGTCGAGCAGGCGGACAACGGCGCGCAGCTCGGCCAGTTGCGCCTGCCCAAGAACGCGCCGCTCACGGCGCGCTTTGAGGCGGGGTTTCTCGGCGGGGCGCTGGTCATCGAGGGTCCGGGCCAGCGGGTGCAGGCCCCCAGCGACGAACTCTATTCCACCACTGAACCGACCGTGACCCCGGCGACCATCAAGGCCGTGCCCTACTGCCTCTGGAACAACCGCGGGGAAGGCGAGATGCGTGTCTGGATCCGGGAATCATGAACCAACCGAATGGATGGACCGCAGGGAGGGCGGGGTCTCTGACCCGCCTTGGCTTGGATCAGCCGCGGGAGTCGAGCATGGCGGGCCAAAGACCCCGCCCTGCCTTGGTCGCCTTAGGCCTCGCGTGCCTTCTTCTCGTCCCGGCGCTCTCCGCCCAGCCGGACCAGAAGGTGCAGGACGCCCTGGTAGCGGACGCGCTGGCGGACAAGGCGGGCACGGAGTTCCTCACGCGGCTCTGCGACGACTTTGGCGGGCGACTGACGGGCAGCGTCAACAACCGCGGCGCGCTGGAGCGCACCGTGGCCGAGTTGAAGACGCTCGGCATCACGGCCCGGCTCGAGCCTTTCACGATGCCGGGCTGGGTCCGCGGTGAGGACGAGGCCGAGATGCTGGCGCCGGTGAAGCGCAAGCTCCGCTTTACCTCCCTCAGCTACACGCAACCGCACGAGCGGTTCGAGGCCGAGGTGGTGGACATCCACGACGGCCGCGAGGCGGATTTCGCGGGGCTCAAGGCGGCCGGCAAGATTGGCCTGCTGGCCGCCAACACCACGGTGCCGCGCGGCCAGTATGAGACCGCGGCGGTGAACCACGGCCTGCGGGGCCTCCTCTTTATTGACCGCGTCGCCGGCGGCCAGCTGCTCGCGCGGACGGGCTCGTTCAACGGCATTCCGCTGCGCATCCCGGTTTTCGGCATCACGCAGGAGGAGGGGCTCTGGATGGCCCGCCTGCTGAAACGCGGCGAGACCGTGCGGGTGAGCCTGCTGACGCGCTCCCATTGCACGCCGGTGGAAACGGCGAATCTCGTGGTGACCTTTCCCGGGCGCACGGCGGACACGATTGTGGTCGGCGCCCATTTTGATTCGTGGGACCTCGGGCAGGGTGCGATGGACAACGGGCTTGGCACGGCGCAGCTCTACGCGCTGGCGAAAGTGCTGCAGGCGCACGCCCGGGAGAATCTCCGCACGATCGAGCTCGTCTGGTTCAACGGCGAAGAGGAGGGACTCTGGGGCTCGCGGTTCCATGCGCCGGCGATGAAAGGCCGGCCGGTGGCGGCGATGCTCAATCTCGACATGGTGGGGTTCCCGCTCTCGGTGAACTCGCTGGGCTACGACGAGCTGATGCCGGCGCTCGAGCGCTTTGACGCCTCGCTGGGCGCGCGCAAACTCAAGCTGGGCGTGAGTAACATCAACTGGTTCGGCAGTGACCACACGCCGTTCCAGCTCGAGGGCATCCCGTCGGTCACCCTCGGCGGTCGCATCGAACCGGACGTGGTGCGCTATTACCACGACTTTGCCGACACCGTGGAAAAAGTGGATCCGCGCCTGATCCCGGAATCCACGGCGACGATTGCGGCGCTGGTGTACCGGCTGGCGAACGAGCCCGGGCTGGCCACGACGCGCCGCACGGCGGCGGAGACCGCGGCGCTCTTCCGGAAATTTGACCTGGAAACCCGAATGAAGGGGATTGGCCTCTGGCCGTTCCCGGCTGTAGCCTCAGAGCCGAAAAAACCGTGAATACCACCCGCCGCACCTTCCTCAAGACCGCCGCCCTCGCCGGGGCCGCCGCCGCCCTGCCGGGTTGTGTAAGCACACCCGTCCGGAAGGGCGTGCCGAAAGATGGCCTGTTCCCGGCGGCGCCGAATTTCCACACGACCCCCGGGGCGAGCGTGATGATCAGCGGCGGCACGATCACGAAGGACGGCAAGCTCACCGTGGCCGTGAGCGCGGCGCACCGGCTGCAGTACGGCCCGCGGAAGAAGATCCTGCTGGTCCTGCACGCCTCCGAACCGTCGCGGCGTGACGCGGACGAGAAGAAGCTGGCGGCGCTGTTTGCCGACGACAATTACGCGGTCGAGTCGCTGCATCACTGGGAGGGCGCCGCGGCGCTGCGCAAGATTGCCGAGGCCGAGGCGTTCTTCCTCAGCGGCGGCGAGACGTTCCTGCTGCTGCGCACGCTCTACGAGAGCGGCCAGCTCGACATCTTGCGCGAGCGGGTGCTGGCGGGCGTGCCGTATAACGGCTCGAGCGCTGGCTCGAATGTCGCCGGGATCAACATTGGCTGCACGAATGACTTTCCCGTGGTGGACGTGCCGACGCGGTCCGCCCTCGGCGTGTGGCCGACGGTGGTCAACCCGCATCATCCGCGGGCGAATGACACCGACTACGGCGCCCGGGTGAACAAGATCAAGATCTACTGCCGGCTGAATCCCGGCGAGACGGTGCTGGGCATCGGCAACGGCGCGGTGGCCCGCCTGAACGCCGGTCGGATTACGATCGAGCACGGGCCGGCGTTTTACTATCACGGCGGCGAACACCGGGAGTTGAAGGAAGGCCCGGTGCCGGAACTGACGGCGCTGGTTTCGGCGAAGGCCTGATTTGGCGACTGGAGCCACGGCGGCCCCGTCGCGGATAAGCATCGACGCGGCGGGGCCACCGCGTCCCCATGTCAGAGTGCCAACTCAGCCCTGCCGCCTGTGAACGCTGTGACCTCCCTCACAGACATCCAAGTTCGTGATCCCTTCATCGTGGCGGATGAGGCGACCCGGCAGTACCGGCTGTATGGCACGAGTGGTTTTGGCGAAGCGGCGCACGGCGGCTTTGTGATGCGGACGAGCCGCGACCTGAAGGTCTGGAGCGAGCCACAGCCGGTGCTGGCGCCGGCGGCCGGGCCGGTGGGCGCCACGCATTTCTGGTCGCCCGAGGTGCGGGAGTATCGTGGCCGGTGGTATTTGTTCGGCACGTTCATGCACGGAACCGAGATCACCAAGCCGGAGCGACGGTACACGCGCATCTATGTGGCCGACACGGCGGCGGGGCCGTTCACGCCGCTGGCGAACGGGCCGATCACCCCGCCGGGGTGGTGGAGCATTGACGGCACGCTGCACGTGGATGCGCACGGGACGCCGTGGCTGGTGTTCGTCCGGGAGTGGCTGCAGGTGAACGATGGCGAGATCCATGCCGTCGAACTCACGCCGGACCTGCTGCGCGCGGCCGGGGCGTCGCGCCGGCTGTTTCGCGCGAGCGAGGCCGCGTGGAGCCGGCCGCAGACCCGGGACAAATTTTCCGGGTACCGCGTGACGGACGGCCCCTGGCTGCACCGGTTGCCGTCGGGCGTGCTGCTGCTGCTTTGGTCGAGCTTCGGCAAGGGCGGCTATCTCACCGGCGTGGCCCGCAGCGCGAATGGCGAAGTGACGGGACCGTGGGTGCAGGCGCCCGCGCCGCTGATCGCCACGGATGCCGGACACCCGATGCTGTTTTACACCTTCGACGGGGAACTGATGGTGGCGCTGCACACCCCGAACCAAGCGGGGGAAGAGCGGGCGAAATTCATTCCCGTGCGCGAGACGAGGGACGGACTGGAGCTGGCTTAGGAAGACGCGGCGAGGGCGCCGCAGCCCCATTGATCCCGCTGGAGGTGCCGTGCCCCGCCCTCACATCACGGCGCCGAACTCGTACGTCAGGGTCCAGCTGCGGGTCGCGCCGGGGGCGAGCTCGGCCGTGATGTAGGGCTCGATGGACCAGGTGTTGCTGTTGCCCCAGACGGGGCACTGGTCGGGCGTGAAATCCGTCGAGAAAAAGACCTTGCTCAGCCGTGGGTGCGACACGGCCGCGCGCAGCGGGGTTTTCGGGCCGACGACCAGTTGCTGGAAATGGCCGTCCATCTTGTCCTTGAACCGGCGCAGCATCCCGAGCCGGCGCTCGCCGTCGAAAGCGAAACCGGGGTTTTCGGCCATATCCCAGCTCCGCGGCAGGCCGCAGCTGATCAGGCCGTCGGTGAGGGCGAAGAACGGATGCGCGAACCAGTGCACCGGCAGCGGGACGGTGCCGGTGTTGATGATCTTGGTGAAGGACGTGAGCGAGCGGCCCTCGAGGGCGATACGGCGGCTGAGCCGGCAGCCGTATTTCCCGCCAGCCTGCACGGTGTAGAAATCAATCGCTGCCGCACTGCGGGTGACAGACCACGAGCAGGGCTTGGTCACGACAAGGTCGTCGCCGTTGCCGGGGGCGACCTCGCCGATGCCGATGATGAAGCCGCGGCCGTTTTCCAGGATCAGGGAACGGTCGGTGCCGAACTCGGCATGGCGGAAAGACTCGGGGGCGCCCTGGCCGTTGAAGGGGGTGGGGGATTCCTCCGTGGGGAACTCGGGTCCGGACAGCAGGGGACCGGCATGTTCGTCATGAACCTGCCAGATGTAACCACCCCAGCAATATCGGGTCCCCATGCGGGCCCGATCGCGCGCATCGGCGGGATTCAGCAGGTCAACGGAGAGGGAATTGAGCGAAAGCGATAACATGGGAAATATTAGTCATAGAGCCCACTGAGTGGTCAACCCGAGGGCACCGAGGCTCTTTCGGTGTTTTCTGGGCTCTCGCCGTGATCGTTGTACTCCAAATTGGGCCCGAAGAAAACATCCCCACCGGGAAACAAGAGCACCATCAGTTGACCAAGGCCGAGGCAGATTGGAATTTCAAAGCCGGGTTTGCCCGTGAAATCCGTGGTAAAAACGGATCCCCGCCTCATTCCCGGCGGGTTATTTGACGCGAATCACCCGCATTGTGGTGTTCTTGCCGTCCACGACGAGGGCGAAGCCGCCATTGGGGCGCGGCTGGATCTCGATTTCGCGGCCGGAGAGTTCCATGCGGATGGGCTCCACGCCTTCCCAGACCTGATCGTTGTCGAGTTTGAAGCTGTTGCCGCTGGCCCAGCCGGTGCAGCGGGCCTTGACGCTGGGCAGGGTCTTCCAGTCCTGGCTCAGGCTGATGTCCGGCAGGCCCACACGGGCGAGAAAGCTCTTGTCCCGTTCCTCGGTCAGGGCCTGCTGGGTGAGCTGCTCCGCCTGCTGCGTGGCCTCGACCTTCACGGTGCGGAGGTAGTGGCGGACGATGGCGGCATCAATCACGCTGAGCTGGTCGGGCGTGAGGCCGTCCAAGCCGGCGCGGGCGTACTCCTCGGGCGTCATGACGATCTTGAGTCCGGGGAAGGGGGACTCGGCGAAGGCGGTGGCGGCCGTGAGGAGGAAGAGGGCGAGCAGGGTTTTCATGGGGGCGGGGGAAAAGGGAGGAGGGGAATAAGGGAGTGGGGGAATAGGGGGCAGGGAGGGGTGGGGGTGTGACCCGTATCCGGGACATGGGTGCCATTCCTCTGGCTGGCAGTCAAAATCAGGTTTTAAGAAATTCCTCGGTGTCGGATTGGGCCGAAATGAGCCCGGCGAAGACCCCGCCGCGCTGGACGAGCTCCCGGTAGCCTCCCTGCTCGGCGATCTGCCCGTTGTGCAGGACGACGATGCGGTCGGCGTTCTTGATCGTGCTCAGGCGGTGGGCGATGGTGATGACGGTGCGGCCCTGGGCGAGGCGCTCGAGGGCCTCCTGGATGAGGCGCTCGCTCTCGTAGTCGAGGGCGGAGGTGGCCTCGTCGAGGATGAGGACGGGCGGGTTGCGCAGGACGGAGCGGGCGATGGCAATGCGCTGGCGCTGGCCGCCGGAGAGGGAGACGCCGCGCTCACCGACGGGGGTCTTGAAGCCCTCGGGCATCTTGAGGATGAACTCCTCGGCGTTGGCCAACTTCGCGGCGGCGCGGATCTCGGCGTCGGAGGCGTCGGGCTTGGCGAAGCGGATGTTTTCCCCGACGGAGCCGGAAAGGAGGATGCTTTCCTGCATGACGACGGCCATCTGGCGGCGGATCCAGCGCATGTCCCACTCGGACTGCGGCACGCCGTCGATGAGGATGCGGCCGCTGGTGGGCGCGTAGAGGCCGAGGAGCAAGTTCGCGAGGGTGCTCTTGCCGGAGCCGGACGGGCCGACGAAGGCGAGGTGTTCGCCGGGCCGGATGGTGAGATTGAGGTCCTTGATGACGATCTTATCGGGGGCGGACGGGTAGAAGAACGAGACGTTCTCGTACACGATGTCGCCGCGGATGCGCTCCTCGCGGCGCGTGCCGTGCCAGGTTTCGACGTACTTCGAGTCGATGAGCTCCTTGATGCTGTCGTAACCCTCCTGCGCGGCGAAGTACGGCTCGCTCATGCCGATGAACATGTGGACGGGGGTGAGGATGTAGCCGAAGCCCGCCATGAAGGCGAAAAGGGTGCCGATGGTGAGCTTGCCCTGGATGGCGAGGACGGAGCCACCGGCGATGACGATGAGGGAGAGCAGCTGCATGCCGACGTAGACGTAGGTACCGAAGAGGGCGTTGACGTAGGATTGGGAGACACGGCTGCGGGCGAAAGATTCGCTGCTGCGGTCGAGTTCGCGCTCGGCCTGGGCCTCCTCGCCAAAGCTGCGCACAAGCCGGAGGGCGGAGATGTACTCGGAGGCGGTGCCGGTCAGACGCTCCTGGGCGAGACGGTTTTCATTGTTGGCCCGCTTGATGTGGCTGAAAAACATGAACTTGGCCGTGGCATAGACCGGGATCACCAGCAGCAGCACGAGGAGCAGGAACCAATTCATGTAGGCGAGGATGCCCAGGATGCAGACGCCCATGAGGAGGTTGGGCAGGAGTTGGTTGAGGACGGTGTAGACCAGGCCCTCGACCTTCTGGGTGTCGAAGGCGTATTTCGACAGCAGGCGGCCGGTCTTCTGGCCGTCGAGGTAGCTGAAACTGAGGAATTGGAGCCGGAAGAAGATCCGGCTGCGCATATCCACCATCAGCTCGGTGGTGGTCTTGGCGAGGGACTTGGCGCCCCAGACCGAGAAGCCGTAGTGGAACAGCAGGAAGATGACGAAATAGATGCTATAGTGGATAACGCCCTGGATGTTTTTTTCCTGCAGGGGCTTGTCCACGATCTTCTGGATCAGAAGCGTGGTTGGCGCCGCCGCCAGACTGCGCAGGAGCACGAGGCCCAGGCCGCCGCGGAAACGGCGGCGGGCGGCCCAGAGGTAGCCGATCAGGGTTTTTTGGTCGAGGGGCGAGGAAAGGGTGGACATGGATGCGTGCAGCAACGGACCACTCGGTCCGGGCTGCTTGGCAAGCGTTTACTGGGTCATGTGCTTCGTCGCCATGCCGCCATGGAGGGCGGAATAGAACGGGTCGCCCGGTTGGATGGAGCCGCGGGCAACCGGGGCGCCGGTGAAGGCGGATTTGTACAGGGCGGTGAGGAACTCGATCGTCCCCCGGGCGGCGGCGCCGCCGGTGGCGGGCGGGGTGTTGGCGTCCATGGACGCGATCACGCTCTCGAGCTGGGCTCCATGGGTCGAGCCTACGTCGGGCGGGAACTGGTTCCACGCCGCCATCAGCGGGGCATCCGCGACGGGGTCAACGGGGGTGCATTTCCAGTTTTCCTGCTTGTAGGCGTAGAGGTGGGTGAGCTCGACGGTGGCGCGCTCGCAGTCGAGCCGGAGGTAGGTTTCCTGGCGCGGGGACACGGTGCTGTTGACGATCGAGGCCCGGGCGCCGTTGGCGAACTTCACGTGGGCCATCGAGAGGTCCTCGACCTCGATTTTATGGTATAGGTTGTCGATGACGGCGCGCACCTCGGCCCATTCGCCGAGCAGGTGGAGCAGGTGGTCCATGGTGTGGATGCCCTGGCTGGTGGTCGGACCGCCGAACTCCGTGGCCCACTTGCCGCGCCACGGCACGGCGTAATAGGCGGCGTCGCGGTGCCAGAGGGTGTGGCAGATGGCGACGAGCGGGCGGCCGAAGCGGCCGGCGTTGAGCAGCGAGCGGACGTGGACGTTTGAGGAGGCGAAACGCATCTGGAACACGCTGGCGGTGAACTTGCCCGTGCGCTTTTCCGCGGCCTGGATGCGGTCGAACTCGGCGAGTGAGGCGCAGAGGGGCTTCTCGCACAGGGCCCAGGCGCCGGCCTCCATCGCGGCGATGCTCATGTCGGCATGCAGGGCGGGCGGGGCGGCGATGAGCACGAGGTCGGGGCGCTCGGTCTTGAGCATCGCCGCGTAATCCGTGTAGGCGGTGGGAATCCCGGAGCGCGTGCAGAAGTCCTGGGCGCGCTGGGCGTCGATGTCGCAGGCGGCGACAAGTTGGACACGGCCGGGCAGGGTGGAAACGGCGCGCACATGGGCGTCGCCGATGCCACCGGTGCCGACGAGGACGACGCGATAGGTTTTGTTCATGGGGATCAGTGGGCCCGGAGCTGGGCCGGGTCGGTGGGCCCGCCGCCTTTGACTTGGTCAAAGATGGTGAGGCCGCGGAGAGACTGGGTGGGGGCAGGAAAAAAGAGGCTGCCGAGGTAGCCGAAGATCATGCACGCGCTGGTGGAGATGACGGCGTACATCAGCACGTGGAGGGGCGTGTAAAATTTCGTGAGCAGGGTGAAGACGATGCTCGCGACGATGCCGATGACGCAACCCTGCCAGTTGGCGCGCCGGGTGAACATGCCGAGCGCGTAGATGCCCGAGAACCCGCCGCCGAGCAGGGCCATCAGCTCGATGAACTTGTCCCAGAGTGAGCGGATATCGAGGGTCGACAGGTACAGGGCGAGGGCCGTGCCGGCGGCGCCGGTGAGCAGCGTGGTCCACTCGGCGAGGCGCACGCTCTTGGCGGGCGTGGGGCGCTTCGCGTAGCGCTCGTAGAAATCCACCGAGACGAGCGTGGCGATGGAGTTGATGTTGGAGCTGAGGGTGGCCATGGACGCGGCGAAGATGCCGGCGATGATCAGGCCGGTGACGCCCGACGGCAGGTCGGAGGCGATGAACTGCGGGAAGATCTGGTCGGTCGTGAGCAGCGGATTGAGGTTGGCCGGGTGGGCCTTGTAGTAGGCGTAGAGGACGGTCCCGAGACTGAAGAACAGGAAGCTGCCGGGCAGGGCGATGGCCGTGAGCATGAACAACGAGCTGCGGGCGGCCTTGTCGTCCTTGGTCGAGAGCACGCGCTGCGTCATGACCTGGTCCTGCGGCCACGTGAGCGTGCCGACGATGAGCAGGAGGACGTAGGTCCAGACGTTCGGGATCGAGAAGTCGAAGCTCCAGTCAAACATGTGGGTCTTGTGGTCCGCGAGCGCGGTGTGCACCACCGCGCCGAGCCCGCCGGCGCCGTGGATCATCCAGGTCATGGCGAAGAGGGCGCCGCCGATCATAACGAAGACCTGGAGCACATCGGTCCAGATGACGGCCTTCATGCCGCCGAGAAAGGTGTAGAGCGTCGTGATGACACCCATGACAAGCACGGTCGTGGTCAGGCCAATGCCGGTGACCGCGGACAGGGCGAGGGCGGGCAGCAGCAGGACCACGCTCATGCGGCCGGCCAGGTGCTGCACGATGCAGATCAGCGAGGCCATCATGCGCACGGTCGGGTGGAAACGCATCTCGAGGTACTGGTACACGGAGATGAGGTTCAGCCGGCGGACGAGCGGCACGATCACGAAGGCGACGTAGATCGAGCCGACAAAGGTGATGACGTTCTGGGCCAGGTAGAGCCAGTTGGTGGCGTAGGACTTGGCGGGGATGGCGAGGTAACTGATCGCGCTGGTGCCGGTGGCATAGAGCGAGAGCCCGGCGGCCCACCACGGGATGCGGCGGCCGGCGACGAAGAAGTTGGCCGGATCCTTTTTGCCGGTGAGATAGAAATACAGGCCGATGCCGGCGACGACGCAGAGGTAGACGGCGATGACGGCGTAATCGACGACCTTGAGCCCGCGCTTGGTGGAGATGAGTTCGGCCTGCGTGTAATGCAGCTTCCCGGTCGCATCGCGGGTCGAGACAACAAAGCCGTTGGGCGAAGGCGCGGCCGTTTCGACCGTGCCGACCAGGGGCCAGGTGCCGAGGACGGCCCAGGTGTTGGTGATCGTGTGGTAGGCGACGAGCCGGAGCTGCCCGGCCGCGGGGTCGGGCGAGACGAAAAACACATGCGACTGGCCGACGGAATGAGCCACGGGCAGCAGCGGAAAGGGCGGCACGGCCCGAGGCTCCCAGCCGGTCTTGGCGTCCCGGCGCAAAAACACGGCCTGACCGGCGGCATCGCGCGCCAGCGCAAAGCGGGCGTCGTCCTGCTCGGCGGACGCGATGGGCCGCAACGTGGCGCCGAGTTCCTGCGCCCCTGGGTTATAGGCCGGGAGCGCCGAGGCCCGGATCACTTCGCTGGCGGCCGCGGGGGTCAGCTCGGTGGCTTGCAGCGAAACCAGGCTGTTGGCGTGCGCGGCCAGCGGCAGACAGCAGACGAGCGCCACGCGGCACAACAAGGAGAGGAACATGCGGCGCTTAGGGAAAAGCAGGCGCGGCGCCCTGACAAGCGGTGAGGGGCCGAACATTCAGGGTTTTGGGGGTAGGGCGGGTCTTTGACCCGCCGTGGATTATCCTTGCGAGGAGGCGCTGGCCCGACGCGGCAATCCATCCGGATGGATCGCCACGCCCGCCACCGGTCTCGCGATGACCATCAGGCGGGTCGAAGACCCCGCCCGACCTCCGGCCGTTGCGCGCGGGCGCGCAACCCACCTCAAACCCCGGCCAGCTTCAGGATCTTTTCGCCGGTGAGGCGGGTGGCGGCGGGCAGCGAGTGCGGGACCTTGCCGCCGTAGATCGTGGCGTACTGCTTGAATTTCTCCTGCGTGGCCTTGACGAATTCCTCGACGGGGCGCGTTTCGCCGAACAGCGCCATCATCTCGGGCAGCCAGCGGTGGCCGAAGCGGACGTGGTTCTGCTCGTCGTTGCGGTCGAACGCCAGGAGCGTGTCGGCCTCGAAGTCGTTCAACTCGCGCACGCGGTCCATCACGTGGGCCTTCGCCGGGAAGCTGCCCGCCTCGAATTCCATTGTCATCAGCGCGTAGCGCTCGTGCGGCGGCATCTGGATGAGGATGTTGTAGAGATCGAGCGAGTGCTCGACGGTCATGAGGTCCACGCCGAGCTTCGGCAGCTGGCGGAAGCCGAACTGGCTGTGACGCGACTCGTCCCAGAGGTGGCGGGCGAGATCGAAGTGCAGGTCAAACGTCGCCGCCGGCGTCTCGAAAAACACGGTCGCCAGGTAGTCCACCGCGTCCAATTCCATCATGAGCCACACGTAGACCATGAGGCGGATGACGCGCGCGTCGGTCTGCGGGTCGGTGAGCCACGGGCGGATGATGGGGTCCTCCTTCGGGTCGAAGCCGAAGACGCCGGAGCAGAGCGGATATTGGCCGCGGCTGCACGTGGCGGGATGCGTGTAGTGAGTTTGCTCGCCCTGCCAGACGTAGCTGGCCGCGAGGGGCAGCCGGGTTTCCTGGCCGAGCCAGCCGCCGAGATCGTCGAGGCCCTGCGTGAGATGGAGTTTCCATTCGCGGGCGTCCACGCCCTTCAGGTACGGCGCGATTTCGCGGAGATGACGCTCCTCATCGGTGATGAATGCCTCGACGAGTTTCTTGGAGGGCCAGTCGGCGAGGTGGTCGGTGACCTTGAGGTAATGGCGGTACGCGGCGAGCAGCGCGGGTTTCAGGACCTCGTAGAAACCGGCGGTCAGGACGAGCGGATTGGCGGAGTTGGACCCGACCGCCTCGTTAAACAGGCGGCGAAGGCTGTCGCGCACGGTTTCGGTCGGGCCGAAGCCCGTGAGCTCGCGTCCGCGCTCGCGCAGGAAGCGCGCGTGGCCGGCGGATTCCCAGAGGTGCTGGCAGAGGAGGTATTTCAGCTCCGGTTCACCGACGCGATAGACCAGGGTGGACGCGGTGCGGACGAACTCCCGCTCGATCTCGAAGAGGAGGCGGATGAGGCGCGTCATCTCGTTGACGGCGGCCATGCGGCTGGCGGCAGGAGTGGCGGGGCGGGCGGGAGTGGAAGTGGAAGGGGACATGGGATCGGAAGGGAGGTGAAGGGCGATGGGCGATGGGTTCCGGACCCATGCGTTGTCATTCTTCGCTGCGCTCAGAATGACAAGTCAGGGATTGTTTAGCAGATCAGGCCGCGCTTGCCGTTGGGGCCGTGGGCGGGCGGGTTGACACCGATCCAGCGCTCGTCGATCGGCTCCGAGGCGCGCTGGTAGCGGGTGTCGCTGGAGATGCGGAGGCGGTTCGAGGTGCGGTTATCGAGGGAGGCGTGCACGGTGAACATGCCGAAGGTGAGGAAGTCGCCCGCTTGGTATTCGGCGGTGAGCCAGCGGCCGCCGAACTTGTTGCGGACGGTGGGCGGGTTGTGCGAGAGCGTGCCAGTGAAGGCCCACTTGCCCTCCTTCACCTTGGCGACCTCGGCGGCCTTGTTTTCACAGTAGGCGTCGACGTCGCGGTAAACATACTTTTCGAGCAGGTCCATGCGCTTGAACGAGTCCTCGAGCACCATCAGGCCGCCGAGCTCGAACGAGACGTCACCGTACGGCAGCCAGCAACTCATGTGCTTGTGCGTGCCGCGGCCCATGTAGGGGAGGTCGCAGTGGGGATTCGTGCCCTTGCCCGGTCCGATGGCGCGCAGCCAGGTGAAGTCGTAGTGGCGGATCTCCTCGTCGAAGAACTGCCGGTAAAAATCGATCAGCCGGCCGGAATAGAGCAATTTCTGCACAGGCTCGTTGCCGGTGGTGAGATCGGGCTGGAAGATGTAACCGGCATCCTTTTTCACGACGGCCTCGGTGTGGGGATAGGCCGGGTCGAGCGTGCCGCTGGCGGCGAGGCGGGAGGTGAGGGCGGCCCGGGCCTCGAGCACTTTTTCCCTCTCCAGATAACCCTTCATGTACAGGTAGCCATCCGCCGCGAAGCGACGGCGGAGCTCGGGAAAATCGGTGGCCGCGTCGGAGGAGTCGCGCAGCAGGCCAAACTTGCCGTCGTCCATGTCGAGGGCGTGGCCATAGGAATAAATCTGGGGCAGAGTAGCTGTGCTCATGACCCTAAGGTACACGACATCAGCTGATCTCAATATGGTTGATCTGGGAAAAGGAATGTAATTTATGGTAGTCATGGCCTCAACCGATGTTTTTCGTGCCCGACCCTGGCTGGAAAGCCCGTTGCCGACACCAGTTGGCGGGTTGCAGCTGGCGGGCACGCTGGAGAACAACCAAGGCATCGATCCGTCGGCGATGCGTGTTTTGGGAAGCTACGCCCTGGTCTATATGCTCGCAGGTGAAGGCTATTACTCTGATGCCAGCGGCCAGCGCCGCGATCTGACGGCGGGCGATGTCGTGCTGATTTTCCCCGAGGTGGCACATGCCTACGGCCCGAAGCCGGGCAAGGCGTGGCGGCACTGCTACATTGTCTTTGATGGGCCGCAGTTTGAACTCTGGCGCAAGGGCGGGATGCTCGATCCCACGCGGCCGGTCTGGCGCGCGGAACCGGTGGAATTCTGGGCGCGCTCCCTGGAGGAGGCGGTGTCGCCGGAGGATAGCCAGGGACCGGCGGCGGCCCTGCGCACGCTGGGCCGTTGGCTCGACACGCTGGCGGCGCTGCTGGCGGTGCGGGATGCCGACGCGCACAACCGCGCGGATGCGGGCTGGCTGGCGGAGAGCCAGCGATTGCTCGGCGGCCCGGCGGTGAAGGGCTGGTCGAGGCCCCAGCAGGTGGCCCGGGCGGTGGGGTTGAGCTACGAGAATTTCCGGAAGCAGTTCGCCGCCCGCATCGGCGTGTCACCGGGCCAGTTTCAAAAACGCCGGCGCATCGACCGCGCGCAGTCGGCGATCTACCATGGCGACCGCACGCTCAAGCAGTTGGCGGAGGAACTGGAGTTCTGCGACGTGTTCCATTTCTCGAAGGCGTTCAAGCAGGTCACCGGCCTGACGCCGTCGGAGTTCCGCCGCAAAGTCAGGGGCGGATGACATTTTCGCGGCGCGAAAATCGGAGATCGAAGCTCAGCGATCGAAGCTCGGAGTTCGCAGTTCGCAGTTCGGGAGAATCAAGTCCACCCGGTCCGGCGGCCATGGTAACCCAATAGGTTACTTTGGCTGGGTGATAGGAACCGCGAGGCCGGGTTGAATCCTGCCCGATCTCCGATCTGTGAACTGCGATCTCCGCCGGGCTGGGTCGCCGGCTCCGCTCAGTCGAACTTCGGCCAGACGGCGCCGGGGATGGGGCGCCAGAGGATGTCCTTGTCGATGCGCGGCTTGCGGTTCCGGTATTTGTTCATCACCCGGATCTTTTCGCGCAGCAGTTTCGGCAGGTCCTCACCGTAGAAGAACGTGTTGTTGCCGACGGCGGACGTGATCATCACCTCGGTGCGGCCGCTTTCGAGGAGCGCGATGAGGTCGGCGGTGTTGGCGAGTTCGAGGTCAATGGCCGCCTGCAGGAGCTTCTCGTGCTGCTTTTTCTCGGCGGCCGTCTTGCTCTCGAGGTAGCCGTAGACGTGGGCGCACCAGGCGCAGACCATGCGGAGTGAACGGCACCACGCCAAGTAGGCGCGGGCGCGGTCAAGCAGGTCGGTGAACACGGCGTGCGCCGTGGCGTCGCCGCCGGTGCGGGCGACGAGCGCGGTGAGCTTCGCGAGGAGTTTCTCGAGGCGTGGGACGACGTTCTTGTCGAAGGCCGCGTAGGCCTTCGCCCCGTATTCGCGGGTGACGAGGTCGAAGAGCACGTCCTTGCCGAGATCGTTGATCCCGGGGTTGTTGTGCTGGAAGCAGCCGTGGCGCTCGTAATAGGCGCGCTCCTTCAGCGGGATGGCCTCGATGTCGGGCACGTACGGGCGGTCGAAGGTGCGCTGCCAGCAGAAGCCGAAGCCGGTGAACAGCGGCACGGGCGGCTGCCAGCTCATGGCGGTTTCAAAATCATCCCACGCGGCGACGAGGCTCGGGGCGTGCTTGGCGCCGATGAAACGCTGCGCGGTGGCGAGGAGGACCTCGTCCACGGACAGCTTCGGCGTGAACTGGCCGGCGGCGAGGATGGCGGGATTGGGCCAGTACGGCGTGGCGGTGGTGTTGGCGAGGCCGCCGAGGGCGCTGATGCGCTTGAGTCCGGTCTCGCGCATTGAGGCGAGCTTGCGGTGCAGCATGCGCGGATACGGCAGGCCGATCAGCGGCTCGTAGTTCGCCATCGTGCCGGCGGAGTAGTAGAGCAACGGGTCGATGCCGTGGGCGCGCGAGTCCTTGAGGACCTTCTGTTCGCTGGCATCCAGCTCCGGCTGCAGGGAACTGCCGGCGACGCCGCCCATTTCGGGGTAGCGCGGGTGCGTGTAGGGCAGGTGGTAGCCGCGGACGAGGAGCGAGGGCGCCTCCCAAGTGACGTGGTTGCCCATGCCGGCCTTGATGTGGTCCTGCTCGAGCTTGAACGGCTCGATGCGGAGGATGACGTCGAAGTCGGGGTTGAGCTCGGCGGCGGCGGTCTGGAGGTTGCGGAGGTAGCGGACGATGCTTTCGCCGGCGGCCTGGGCGACCTTGTCGTGGTTGCGCCATTCGCGGATCATGTACGGGCCGCCGTTGCGGCCGACGTAGAGGGAGCCGGTGTGCTCGAAGCCGGCGCCGCTGTCATTGGTCCACACGGACATGTAGCTGAGGTCGGGGACGTTTTTCAGCAGGGCCTGGATGGCGGCGCGGTAGTGCTGCAGCGTGACGGGGTGGTCCTGGGCGAGGCAGTAGCG
Source organism: Verrucomicrobiota bacterium (assembly GCA_003402695.1). Lineage (GTDB taxonomy): Bacteria > Verrucomicrobiota > Verrucomicrobiia > Opitutales > Opitutaceae > Opi-474. The sequence goes on from QQNC01000014.1 coordinate 19,923, forward strand.
CGGGAGGCGGGAGCGGAACGGATGGTCCACGCGGGCGCCGCGGAGCGTCGGGTAACGGGCGAAGAAGCGCTCGGGCAGCGTGCGCGGCTCGAACATGCACACGCCGGGCTTGAGGCCGTACTTGCGGCCGAGGCCGGCGAGCTTGACGAGGTTGTTGAGGTTGGCCTCGAGGTAATGCACGGGCCACAGGCCCTGCGTCAGGGGCGTGTCGATGAAATGGTTGAAGCCGGGGCTGTAGGTGTAGAACTGGGGATAATACTCGGACTGGACGGTGTCCTCGAACGGCATGTGCGCCTGGAGGCCGTTGACCTCGAGGTGGGTGAAGCCGCTCTCGGCGAGCGTGGCGATATACTGCTCGGGGTCGAAGTTGCGCGCGGTGCGCCAGTACTGCGTGAGGGCGGCGTCGGAGATCGGGCGGTTGAGGTCGAAGGCGGCCTTGATCAGCAGGCCGCGCTCGAGCTTGGCGCGGGAGACGTTGGTCAGGCCGTTGGCCAGCAGGCGGACGGCGGCGAACAGGTAGGCGGGCTCGCTGGCGATGATTTCGCCGGCGCCGGCATCCGTGATGCGCAGCCAGAGCCAGGTGCCCGTGGCCGGGAGGCCCGGGATGCGGGCCCACTTGCGGGTCGCAAGCGCAACGTTCACGCCCTGGCCGGGCCGGGTGGCGGCGGTCGCGAAGACGCCGGCAAAGCGGGCGAGTTCCTCGGCGGCAGTCTGCTCCACCGGCTGGCCGGCGGCGGGATAGGTCACGCTGCGGATGTTCAACGCAGCAACGGGGTGGGTGGCGGAACTCATGGAAAAGTGCCTAACGCGAAAGATGTTTTCACCCCAAAACACAAGCGCGACCCGTGTCGCGGGTGATTATTTACCAATCAGCGTGACCGGCGACCACCGGGAGTGGGATGGGCTGGGTCAGCGTGAAATCAACGAAACATACCAATGGCGGACCGGCGGATTTTGGCCCACGGAACACCCGGAGGACACGGAATGAGCGGAGAAAGCAGTCACCTGCTGGGCGATGTTTTTTATGTTTCCGTGTCCTCCGGGTGTTCCGTGGGCAATCCAGCGGGAATCCGACTTTCGTGCCGTTCGGGTGTTTCGTGGTGACCCACTCCCCGAAAAAGCCTGACGCCCGCGGGCTTTTCGCCGCAAGCTGCCAGTTCCCTCATGACCCCGCAACGACGCGACGCACTGATGGCGACTTACCGGGACGGCCTGACCCGGGATGTGCTGCCGTTCTGGTTGAAAAATGGCTGGGACCACGAGCATGGCGGCATCCTCACCGGGCTGGGTCGCGACGGCGCAGTCGTCGAGACCGACAAGTCCATCTGGTTCCAGGGCCGCGCGGCCTGGATGTATGCGACCGCCTACAACACGGTCGAACCGCGGCCGGAGTGGCTCGGGTTTGCGGGCTCGTGCATCGATTTTCTCCGGCGCCACGCCTACGGCCCGGGCGGCAAGATGTATTTCACCGTCACCCGCGAGGGCCGGCCGCTGCGGATGCGGCGCTACGTGTACAGCGAGACGTTTGCCGCCATCGGGTTCGCCGCCTACGCGAAGGCGACGGGTGAGGCGCGCGCCGCGGACGACGCCCGGCGGGCCTGGGAAACCTTCCTGCATTACAGTTACACCCCGGGCATGATCGCGCCGAAGACGGACGCGCTGACGCGGCCGATGCAGGGCCTGGCCACGCGGATGATCACGATCGTCACCGCCCAGGAACTGCGCGCCCTGCTCGGCGACATCAGCGCCGGCGGCGCGACCTGCACGGAGTGGATCGACCGCGCCATCGGCGAGATCGAGCGCGATTTCCTGAAGCCCGACCTGCAGGCGCTGCTTGAAGTCACGGGGGCGGGCGGGGAGTTTCTCGCGGATCACTTTGACGGCCGCCAGCTGAATCCCGGCCACGCCATTGAGGCAGCCTGGTTCATCCTCCACGAGGCGCGGCTGCGCCAGGGCGACGCCCGGCTGCAGCGGCTCGGCCTGACCATCCTCGACTGGATGTGGGCGCGCGGCTGGGATCGCGAGCACGGCGGCATCCTCTACCACACCGACGTCCTCGGCCGGCCGCAGCAGGAATACTGGCATGACATGAAATTCTGGTGGCCGCAAAATGAGGCGATCATCGCCACGCTCCTCGCCTGGCGGATGACCGGTGAGGCGAAATACGCGGAATGGCACGCGCTGGCGCACGACTGGGCCGAGGCGCATTTTCCCGACCGCGAGCACGGCGAGTGGTATGGCTACCTCCACCGCGACGGGAGCGTGTCGTCGCAGCTCAAGGGCGGCATCTGGAAGGGTCCGTTTCATCTGCCGCGGATGCAGTGGTACTGCGCGCGGCTGCTGGCGGAGCAGCAGTAGGGGAGACCGGCGGTGGATGGGCACGAAGAGGCCCAAGAGGCGCGATAAGAGAATTACCATTCGAACCGTTCGGATTTTTGACCACGGATAGCACGGATTCGCGCGGAGCAATCACTCGGGTTGTCATTGCGAGGCGGCCGTAGGCCAACGAGGCAATTTATCCGTTTGGTGACGTGGCAATTCCCGGATGGATTGCCACGTCAGCCCGCTGGGCTTCCTCGCAATGACAATCGGGGGATCGAGGACTGATCCATATCCTCCGTGTGTTCCGTGGGCAAATTTCCGACGGATCGTTTTCGGCTGATTCGTGGGTTTCGGGGTGATCCAACCCTGTTCTCCTCTAATTTTCATGCGGCTTCGCCTTGCCTTCGTGGGCATCGGCGGGCACCCCAGAAAACCTCCCATGCGCGTCCTGAACTACCCGGCCTTCGACCAACTGGAAATCCGCGACCAAGACGTCACGCCGCCGAAGCCCGACGAGGTCCGGCTGAAGGTCGCCGCGTGCGGCGTGTGCGGGAGTGAACTCGAGACGTTCAAGAACCACAGCCCGCGCCGCCCGCCCCCGCTGGTGATGGGTCATGAATTTTGCGGTACGGTCGCCGAGCTCGGGGCGGACGTGAAGGACTGGAAGAAAGGCGCGCGCGTCGTGAGCAACTCGCTCGTGCCCTGCGGCCGGTGCGTGCGCTGCACGCGCGGTGACACCCATCTCTGCGCGCACCGCCAGATCTTTGGCATGCACCGCCCAGGCGCGTTTGCGGAGTACGTCAACGTCCCCGCGCGCTGTCTGATCCCGTGGCCGGAGAATCTCCCCGCCGAAGCCGCCGCGCTGGCCGAGCCGCTCGCGAACGGCATCCACGTCGTGAACCTCACGAAGCATTATCCGGCGGCGACGGTGCTCGTCATCGGCGCGGGTCCGATCGGTTTGTTTTCCCAGCAGGCGTTGCAGGTGTTGCGCGGCTCGAAGGTCTACGTCGCCGACCTCAGCCCCGAGCGGCTGGCGGTGGCCAAGAAACTTGGCGCGGCGGGCGTGATCAATTCCCGCGAACAGGATCCGGCGAAGGTCCTGCAGGAACTGACTGGCGGCGAGGGCGCGGACCTTGTGGTGGACGCGGTCGGCGCGTCGGCCACGAAGAAAACCTCGCTCGAGGCGCTGCGCCCCGGTGGGGTGGCCGTGTGGATCGGCCTGCACGAGAACACCGTCACCATCGATTCCTACAACGTGACCCTCCCGGAAAAACAGGTGCTCGGCACCTACGCGGCGAAGCTCGAGGAGCTGGCCCACGCGCTGCAGCTGATGGCCTCGGGTCAGGTGGACGCGCTCTCGTGGGTGCAGCGTTTTCCCCTCGAGGAAGGCGTTACCGCCTTCCAGCGCATGCTCGCCGCCAAGGGCAACGACATCAAGGCGGTCATCTGTCCTTAAGTTTTTGGCTGGAAACTTTTACCCCAAGGTCGCCATGGACGCGAAAAAACCAGAGGGTCGGACGGTAAATCTTCGCGCTCTTTGCGACCTTCTGTAAAATTCAGCCTCAGTTTTACCCATGATCACCCCTCCCACCCGCACCCCGATCCCGAACCGGTTCAAGGGCAAGGTCGCCCTTGTGACCGGTGGTACGAACGGCATCGGCCACGCCATCGCGCTCGAGCTCCTGCGCGAGGGCGCATCCGTCGCCGTGACCGGCCTGCCGGCCGACGCCGAAGCCGGCCGCGCGGCGTTTGCCGCCGCTGGATTCTCCCCGCTCATCCTTGCCGGCGACATGGCCGACGAGAAATTCTGCCGCCAGCTCGTGGCCGACGTGCTCGCGAAGTTCGGCCGGATCGACTGCCTGGTGAACAACGCGTTTTCGTTCATCGCGAAGGGCCTCGAGGCGACGCGGGAGGACTTCGAGCGGTCGTTCAACGTCGGGCCGTTCGCCTTTGCGCTGCTCACCCAGCTCGTCGCCGTGCCGATGAAAAAGACCGGCGGCGGCGCCATCGTGAATGTTTCCAGCATCTCCGCCTGGATCGCCCAGCCGAACCGCTGGACCTACAACACCGCCAAGGGCGCGGTGGCCCAGCTCACGCGTTGCGCCGCGCTCGACCTCGTGCCGTACAAGGTGCGGGTCAACAGCGTCAGCCCCGGCTGGATCTGGACGCGCGAGGTGGACAAGGCCGCGAACAATGACCGCGCGACGTGGGATCCGATCTGGGGCCAGTTCCACATGCTCGCGCGGATGGGTCATCCCATCGAAATCGCCGGTCCCGTGCTGTTCCTGCTGAGCGACGACGCGTCGTTTATCACCGGCACCGACCTGCCGGTGGACGGCGGCTACAACGGCCTCGGGCCTGAGGGTCTGGGGCAGACCGCGAAGATCGCGGGGACGAAATGAGCGGCCGGAGGCCGCGGGTCATGGGTGATGGGTCATGGGTGATAGGAAATTGCCTCGGACTTTCCCCCGCCCA
>QQNC01000015.1 GCA_003402695.1 Verrucomicrobiota bacterium
ACCTCGACCTCCTCCTCGCCCTCGCTCTCCTCGTCCTCCTCGATCTCTTCGCCCTCGGAATCCGTGAAAACCCAGTCCTGCTCCGCGTCAAACGCGTGCGACATCCGCCGCGCCAGCGGGTCGAGCACGAGCGCGGGATTTTTCACCCGGCCGCCCTTCACCAGCTCGAACAGGCAGGGATAAAACTGCCCGTCGAAGTGCGCGCGAAACTCGCTCAGCCACTTGTTGTCGACGCCCTCGCGGCGCGTCAGCAGCACGACGTCGGAAAAATGCACGCAGGCCTCGTACCACGCGAGCAGCGGGGGGTGCGGCTCCGCCAGCGCGCAGTTCACCACGCAGAAAATGCGCCCCAGTTCGGCGCCCTGCGCCTCGAGCCAGGCCTTGGCCGCCTCCAGCTGGTCCACCGGGTTGCGCCGGCCGTCGGTCACAAAAAACACCCGCGTCGCCTCCGCCGGCAGCCGCCCGTCAATGCGGTCGCCGGTCCAGGTCCAGCGCCCGAGCCCGGGCAGTTTCGCGTCAAAGTCGTCCGGCGCCTCCGTGTCGGCCAGCAGCACCGCCGCGCGCTCACCCTCGCCCAGGCCGTCCGTGATCAGGTCGGCCAGAATCTCGCGCCGGCCGGAACCGGCCGCACCGAGGATGATGTAAACGAGAGGTTGGTCGGCCATGATGAGGTCACCACGAAAAACACGAAACCCACGAAGGGCAAACTTCTGCGCAAGGGAATGACGTCATCACGTGATTATTGCCCAGGAAACACCCGGGGACCACCGATGGAAAACCTGACCCGGGATCAGGATCCGGAATCTTGATCCTTGGGTTCCGTGGGCCAGACCGACCGCCCATCAAAACGTGAACGTCCGGTTCTGCGCCGACTGGCGCAGCCAGTGATCCACCAGCACCAGCGCCGCCATCGCCTCGACGATCGGCACCGCACGCGGGAGCACACAGGGGTCGTGCCGGCCCTTGGCGGCGAGTTCCGTCGCCTGACCGTGCACATCCACCGTCTGCTGCGGCTGCAGAATCGTGGCGGTGGGCTTGAACGCCGTGCGAAAGACAATTTCCTCGCCGTTGCTGATACCGCCCTGCACGCCGCCGGAGCGGTTGGTCACGGTGCGCACGCGGCCGTCGCGCGGCACAAACGCGTCGTTGTGCTCCGAGCCCTTCAGTCGCGTGCCGGCAAAACCACTGCCGATTTCAAAGCCTTTCGTCGCGGGCAATGAGAGCATCGCCTTCGCCAGGTCCGCCTCCAGCCGGTCAAACACCGGCTCGCCCAACCCGGGCGGCACGCCGCGCACGCGACACTCAATCACGCCGCCGACGGAATCGCCCACGCTGCGCGCGGCCTTGATGCGCTCGATCATCGCCGCGGCCGTCGCCGGGTGCGGACAGCGCACCGCGGTCGCTTCAACCTCGGCCAAAGTCGGAAATTTTTCCAGCGCCGCGGCCGGAACCGTGATGTCATGCACCGCCGTGAGAAACGCCCGGATTTCCACGTTGCCGGCCAGCATCAGGATCTTCTTGGCAATGGCTCCCGCCGCCACGCGGCCGATGGTCTCGCGCGCGGAACTGCGGCCGCCGCCCCGGTGGTCGCGCACGCCGAACTTGGCCTGATAGGTGTAGTCGGCATGCGACGGCCGGAATTTCTCTTTCATGTCGTCGTACGCGCCGGGCCGCTGGTCGGTATTGTGAACGACCAGTGAAATAGGCGTGCCCATGGTCCGGCCCTCGAAAATCCCGGCCAGGAACTCGACCCGGTCGGCCTCCTTGCGGGGGGTCACAATGTCGCTTTGTCCCGGCCGGCGGCGGTCCAACTCGGTCTGGATCTCCTCCACGGTCAGCGGCAGGTTCGGCGGGCAGCCGTCAATGACGACGCCTACAGCCGACCCGTGGCTTTCGCCCCAGGTCGTAATCGTAAAAAGTTTTCCAAAGCTGTTCGGCATCGCGGTGCCGGAGCGTTGGGTGCGCCCTCCGGCCCGGCAAGCGACAAATCCGTGACAATCGTCAACTTTCGCCTGGACCGCCCGTCATCGCACAAGACCGTTTACATACCGGGGGCTTTCACCTTTCATCTGCACCCCCGGGCTCGGCCCGCCAACCTCCTTCCGCTTTCCCTGCATGAGCCTGCGTTTTATCCTCCTGAGCCTCGCCACCTGTTTTGTGTCCGGCGCCCTGGCCGCCCCCACCCCGCGGCCCGCGCCCGTGCCTGTGCCGGAAGTTGCCGCGACCCCGCCCTCCGTCCCCGATGACTTGGTCAGTCTCAAGCTGGCGGATGCAGATATCGACACCGTGCTTAGCACGATCGAAATCTACACTGGCCGGACCATTCTCCGACCGCAGGCGCTGCCCGCGGCCACCTACTCGATCAAAATCGTCAAACCCGTCCCGAAGGCGGAGGCCGTCCTCGCCTTGGAAACCCTGCTTGCGCTCAACGGCGTCGGCGTCGCCCCGCTCGGTGATAAGTTCCTCAAGGTCGTCGCTCTCGCCCAAGTCAAGAACGAGGCGCCGGAATTGATCGAGGACTCCACCCTCGGGCTGCCCCCCAGCGGGCGGATCGCAACCAAGCTCTTCCAGTTCGAATTCCTCCGCGCCACCGAGTTCATCCCGCAAATCATCCCGCTGATGTCCCCCGGCATCGCCAATGGCATCGTCACCCTCGACAAGGCCAACGCGGCACTCATCACCGACTCGATCAGCAACCTCCAGCGCGTCGAAAACCTCCTCCGCCTGCTTGACCGGCCCTCGTCCCACGGCCTCACGCCGAAATTCTACACCCTGCACAACGGCGCCAAGGCCAGCGACCTGGTCAACCGGCTCCGCACCATGTTCCAGGGCCCGCTCGCGTCCCAGCTCGGCAGCGCCACGTCCTTCAGCGCCGACGACCGCACCAACCAGGTCATTCTCCTCGCCGATGCGCGCCAGTACCCGCTGTTCGACGAACTGGTCGAGAAACTCGATGTCAAGGCCGACCCCAATACCCGCAACGAGGTCATCTACCTCAAGCACGCCACCGCCAAGGACGTCGCCACCCTGCTCAGCGCGCTCGTGTCCGGCCAGAACGCCGCGCAAAAATCCAGCGAATCCGCCCGGCCCAACGCACTGCAGCCGGCCCTGACCGCCGCGCCCAACGCCCCGAACGTCCCCGCCCCCGCCGCGCCGGCCAGCGTGACCTTGGGCGAGGGCACCACGAATTTCAGCGCCCTCGTCACCATCCTCGCCGACGACCGCAGCAACGCCGTCGTCGTCTCCGGCACCGTCGACGACATCCGCCTCATCCGCGACCTGGTGGACAAGATCGACATCGTTTTGGCCCAGGTCCGCATCGAGGTCATCATCGCCGAGGTCACCCTCACCGACACCGACAAGAGCGGCATCTCCGCCCTCAACCTCACCGTCAGCCCGAACACCAAGACCGGCGCGCTGCAGATCACCAATTTCACCGGCAGCGTCGCGGGCTGGAACGTGAGCGCCGGCGTCGTCAACCCGCTGTCGTTCGCCGCCGCCATGACCGACGCCGGCAGCCGTCACAAGGTGAAGATCCTCTCCGCCCCGACCATTGTCACCACGCACAACAAGCAGGCCAGCTTCGCCGTCACCCAGCAACAGCCGGTCATCACCGGCACCACGTCCACGCCGACCTCCGGCTCCTCTACCACCGGCTTTTCCACCAATTCCTCCGTCACCTACAAGGACATCGGCATCCAGCTCAAGGTCACCCCGCTCATCGGTGACGACGGCAGCATCCAACTCCAGATTGACCAGGTGGTGGACGATGTCCTCAGCAACGTCACCATTGATAACAACCAGCAGCCCGTCATCGGCCACCGCGAGGCCAACTCTTTCGTCAACGTCAACGACGGCCAGATGATCGTCCTCGGCGGCCTGCAGCGCAGCGCCAACACCGCCGACCGCAACAAACTCGGCTTCCTCCACGAGATTCCGATCCTCAGCCACATTCTAGGTGGCCGGACCAACGAGGTCGATCGCACCGAACTGCTGCTTTTCATCCGGCCGCATGTGCTGCGCCCCGAAGATGGCTCGGCCGACACGACCAAAAAAATCGACGAACTTTCGAACAAGGGGCAGATCCAGCAGTTCCTGACCGACCCGGTCAGGCCCGCGAAGGATAGCCTGATCGAGAAGCTCAAGTAGGCCGCACCGCCATGATTGCGTTCGCTCCCGCGACCCTGCCCGCCGCCCTCACCGCGCGCCTCGACGACCCCCAGCGCCAGGCCCTCCTCGAGGCCCCGCGCGAAAAACGCCTCGCCGTCCTCGCCGCCGCCCTCTCTCTCACCGAGCCCGAGACGCTCACCACCCTCGCCACGGCCGCCGGTCTCGCCACCGCCAGCAACCTCGAGCCCGACCCCGCCGCCCGCGGCCTCCTGCCCGCCCGGCTCGTCCACGATTACCAGATCATCCCGATTCGCTTCGGCGAACCCGCCGAGGCCGGCCCGACCCCGCCGCCGCTGCACCTCGCGTCCGCGTGGCTGCCCGATGAAGTCATGAACGACTGGCTGCGCACCTTCACCCCCCGCCCGCCCGTCTGGCACCTCGCCGTGCCCGAGCGCGTCCACCAGCTTATCATCGAGAACTACGGCGTCGGCTCCGGCTCGCTCGAGGACGGCGACGATTCCTACGTCGCCCCGGAAACCCCCGCGCAAAACGAGGAAGTCGTGGACGAGGACGCCGCCGTCGTCCGCTTCGTCACCGACGTGATTTCGCAGGCCGTCGAGGACCAGGCGACGGACATCCACTGGGAGCCCCAGGAGGGCCAGCTCCGCATCCGCTACCGGGTGGACGGCCTCCTCGTCCCTGTGCCGGTGCCGGAAAATCTCCTGCGCTTCCAAGACGCCATCATCTCGCGCCTCAAGATCATGGCGCGCCTCAATATCTCCGAGCGCCGCCTGCCGCAGGACGGCCGCATCAACTTCAAGGCCAACGGCACCACCCTCGACATCCGCGTCTCCACCATCCCAACGATCTACGCCGAATCCATCTCGCTCCGCCTTCTCAACCAGAAGAAGGAAGCCTACACGATGGACCGCCTCGGCATGAGCGCCGAGGAACAGGCGCAGATCACGTCGATTCTCGACTACCCGCACGGCATCATCCTCGTCACGGGTCCGACCGGCTCGGGCAAGTCCACCTCACTCAATGCCTTCCTGCGGAAGATCAACTCCACCGACCTGCGTATTATCACCATCGAGGACCCGATCGAGTACGAGGTGCCCGGCGTGAACCAGATGCAGGTGCGGCCCGAGATCGGCCTCAGCTTCGCCGACGCCCTCCGCCACGTGCTGCGCCAGGATCCCGACGTGATCATGGTCGGCGAAATCCGCGACAAGGACACCGCCGAGATTGCCATCCGCGCCTCCCTCACGGGTCACCTCGTCTTTTCCACACTGCACACCAATGACGCGCCCGGCGCCATCACGCGCCTCGTGGACATGGGCATCGAGCCCTTCCTTGTCGCCTCCGCCATCGAGCTCGTCATCGCCCAGCGCCTCATCCGCCGCCTCTGCAGCCAGTGCTCGCGCCCGGCGCCCGTCACCCGGATTAAACTCGTCGAGAGCCTCGCCATCCTTGGCTGCAACGCCGCCGAGGCCGAGCTGATCACCGAACTCAAGGCCCCCGTCGGCTGCGACCGGTGCCGCGGCACCGGCTACCGTGGCCGCATCGGCATCTTCGAGATCTTCCGGCTCAACGAAGAGATGCACGAGCTCGTGCTGAAGCGCGAAAGCACGCGCACCCTTGCCGAATCCGCCCGCCAGCACGGCATGCGCACCCTCGGCCAGAGCGGATGGGAAAAGGTCAAGGCCGGCTACACGACGCTGGATGAAGTCCTCCGCGTGATCACGGTCGCAGAGAAATGAGGCGGCAGGGAATAGGGGAATGAAGGAATGAGGGATCAGACACTAGCCTTCCCGTGACTCGCCCTTAAACCGCCCCTTTCCTAAACGCCTTTCTTCCCCCATCGCGCCCCCAGTTCCTGCCTCCGAGTCCCTTTTCCCTCAGTCCCTCATTCCCTTCAGCAAATGCCCCGCTTCACCTACAGCGCCCGTGACCGTGCCGGCAAGGCCGTCACCAACACGCTCGAGGCGCCGAGTCGCAAGGACGCCCTCCGGCTCCTCGCCGCCCGCGGGTTGCAGGTCTCCGCGTTGCATGAAACCGGCGCGGGCGCGGGTCCGGCGCGGCAGGTGGTGACCGTTGACCCCCGCGTCATCCCCCTCAGCCGGAAACAGCGGCTGCCCTTTCTCGAGGCCCTGCGCGACCTCGTCACCAGCGGCATGTCCGCCGGCGAGGCCGTGCGCCTCCTCTCGGTTCGCATTAAGGACCCCGGCCTGCGCCTGCTCAGCGTGGGCCTCTGGGAGCGACTGAGCGAGGGCGCCCCGCTCTCGCGGGCCATGGCGGCTTTCCCGGCGGTATTCGACTCCTCAACCATCAGCCTGATCCAGGCGGGCGAGGCCACGGGTTCGCTCGCCGACACGCTGGAGCGCCTGATTGCGCATCTCAACGAGCAGCGTGACCTCCGCACCCAGCTACTGACCGCGCTCGCCTATCCCTGCCTGCTGATGGTCGTGGCCGGCGGCCTCGTGCTGTTCTTCCTGTTCTTCCTGCTGCCGCGGCTGCAGGCGCTGTTCAACTCCCTCCACGGCGAACTGCCGCTCTCAACGCGCCTGCTCGTCGCCGGCTCCAGCTTTGCCCTGCACTACGGCGTTTTCATCGTAATCGCAGCGGGGCTGGGCGCCCTCTCGCTCTGGCGCTGGCGCCAGACGGATGCCGGCCGTGAGGCGACCGACGCCTGGCTGCTCCGGGTGCCGCTCGCCGGAGCGTTCACAGTTTCTCAGACCGTCCTGGCGTTCAGCCAGACGCTCGGCGTGCTGCTGGCCAACGGCATCACGGCGGCCGAGGCGCTCCGCATGACGGAGCGGCAGATCGGCAACCGCGTGCACCGCCGGGCGTTCCATGAGGCAACCGACCGCGTGCTCGAGGGCGAGGCGCTCTCCACGGCCCTTGCGCGCACCGGTTGCTTCCCCGACCTCGTCCTCGACCGCCTCGCCGTCGGCGAGAACACCGGCAATATCGTGCCGAGCCTCCGCGAGATCGCCCGCAACTATCAGCGCATCATCTCCAGCCAGCTGAACCTCTTTGTGAAGGTCATCGCAACCGTCGTGCTGCTGGCAGTGTTCGTCATCGTGGGCTTCATCGCCTTCGCGATCGTCAGCGCCGTCTTCAAGGTCAGCGCCAGCTTCAAGCTGGGCTGATTGGCCCACGGAACACACGGAATACACGGAACCGAGCCTCCTATCCGGGGGCTGTTCCGAAAAATTCCCCTTTCCGTGTGTTCCGTGGGCAAAAACGCCCGGCCTCAATGCACGATCTCAACCGACGACACCCGCAGCGACGCGTTCAGCACCGCCGGATTCGCCCGCTCCGACTGCAGCGAGAACTGCTCGATGCCGATGTACGGCGAGCGCTTGGTCAGCTCGAGGTAGAACCGCTTCAGCCCGTCCCAGTCCATCTTCAGCAGATTAAACTGGACCGTGTGCACCGCAAACTGGCCGCTGCGCTCCGTGCGCGGCGTGTCGTTGGTGAACTTCAGCCCCTGCGCCCGCGCCAGCCCGTTGAGTTCGCCGACCAGCTGCGTGTCATCGAGCGTCTTTGCCGGGTCGAGGTTCTTCACCGCCTGGCCCGCCCCCGCCTCAATGGTCCCGCGGTTCGCGAGCCATTGTTGTTGGTCCGCCAGGGCCACCGTCGTCGCCCGCTGCGTCCGCCAGGCCCGCGCCACGCGGCCGCTAAAATTCGACAGCAGCATCAGCGCCACCAGCAGCACAATCACCACGAGGAGCAGCTTCTCGCGCAGCAGCCGGCTGAGAAAAAAGGCCTTGAGCGCGTTCATGAGGATGCGGCGGGCTTCAGCGCCTCGGGCCGGAAGGTGATGACCAGCGTGAACGTCATGAGGTTGTCGCGCGTGCGCTGGTCGCGCACCTCGACGGCCGCGCAGGCCGGCTGCTCGCCGAGGGCCGAGCGGAACGCCGCCACGTCGCCGGGCGACGACGTCTGCGCGTCCACCGTCAGGGTGTAAAGTCCGCTCGCCGTTGCGCGGAGAAACTGGATCGTCCCGGGCTTCCGCTCGCTGGCGACCGAGAGCATTTCCAGCGGCAGGAGCCGCTTGGTGGAAAGTTCGTTGGTCCGAGTCGCCAGGCTTTGCGCCGTCATGATCTGGTCCACGACCGGCTGCTGCGCCGCGACCTTCGCCTCGCGCGTCCGCTGCCAGGCCCCTTCGCCCACCAGCGCCACCAGGCCCAGCAGCATCAGTCCGACGGCCGCAATGCTGCCGATGAACAGCCGCCAAAGCAGCAGGTCGCGCCCTTGGGCCCGTCGCAGCGCCGCCAGCTCGGCCTTGTCCCGCACGTCCATCCCGGCCGCCCAGCTGGCCGGCAGGACCGAGAGCCGGTTTCCGGCCCGGAAGACCAGCTCGTTCCCGTTCCGCGCCGGCACCTCCGCCACGATGGGCTCGGCCAGTTCAATGACCTTCCGGCTGCCGCCGGTCAGCCGCAGGAGCTCATCCTTCACCCGGGTCCGGTCGGCCTCGGTGGCCTCCGAGGGTAGCGGACGGAAATACACCGCCGCCGGGACCGCCCAGATATCCCAGTGGATCGCCGTCAGCCCGCCCGCGGAGGACACCAGCAGCGTGGTGGACTCCGCCACCTCGATGCCCAGCAGCGCGGCAAAGGCCGGCAGCGCCAGCGCCGCACCCTCCCATTCCACCAACTGTTCGCGCGTGAAGCGCCGGCGGTACGCCGCGTAGACCAGCACACACTCCGCCCCCGGCGCCCAGAAAAATCCATGGTAGAGCTGCGCCGCGGGAAACGGCGACATCCCCTCGAGCGCCAGCTCCGCCTGCGCCGCCACTTCGGCGGGAGTCGCTTTCGCGGACACGGGAAACGACCGCGCGAAAAACAGCGCGTCCGGCAGCAAGGCCACCTTGGGCGGGTGGGCGCCGGTCCGGAGGAATTTAAGCGAAGGGCGTTTCATGCGTCGGGCGGTGCGGGCGGGGCAGGTGGCATCTCAGCATTTTCCCAAATTTCCAAGAGCGTAAATGGATAGTTGAGCTTGGGGGACGGGTTCGCCGGCGTGCCGGTGGCAAACCTGACGCCGATGGCCCCGGTGGCCGGCCCCGGCGTGGGGGGGGGGCCACCCGCCGGCTTCAGCTCAACTTGCACCATTTTATCTCGTTGGTCAGCCACGTGGCCAATGTTGCTCCCCATATTGCCATGGAACACGCTAACCATGACTCCTGTTGCCGTGTCATTGGTTTCCGTCGGGGCGCCGGATAACGACACCGTCTCCTGCACGAGGGTCGCTCCGTCCGTCGCTGGCGTGACCACCGTGGTCAGGCGGAACACCGAGCGGCCTTCGCGGATTGTAATGCCGATCCGCAGCGCCCGGATCTGCACGCCAGCGAGCGGCGGTAGGGCCCCGGAGCCGAGCACGCTGGCGGCGGCGTTCGCGGAAGTGAACCAGCGCGGGCCGGGCGGCCCGCTCGCGCCCTTGCCGGCCAGGTAATCGGCCAGGCGCTGCTGCTGGGACAAATCGCTGAACCCGAGCGCAGCCAAGACATCGGGCTGGGCACTATTGAGGTCAGCCTGCGGATAATCGAAGAGCGAAAAAGTCGCGGCAAAACGGCGCCACAAGTCGTTGGGCCGATCCTGTTTGTCGTAAAACACGACCCGCGCTTCATCAATTGCCGCAAGTTCGGAGTAGGACCGCAGGGCGCGGCCGGGCGCCGCATACGGGATCGCCATCTGGTCGTAGTCCGTCGGCGCGCCCGATGCCGGCACGTAGTCTTTCTTCATCCAGCCCAGCAATGCATCGGCCAGTTTCTCCGCGTCAGGTGGCGCCATTTTCCACGACACAAACAGGTTCACAAAGGTCGCCGCATCCACCCGCGTCAGCGGGATCTTCCCGCTCTCGTCCTCAAACGTGACCTCCGCGGTACAGCCCTCGCGCGGCGTCCAGCCGGCGAATCCCAGCGGATCACCCCAGCCTTCCGCCGGGCTGTGCAGGCCGTTGTCAGCCTGGCTGAAGCTCTGTAGCGTCGCGAGCGTGACCTCCAACGCCGAGTAGGCTTCCCGCCGCAACCGCTTCGCGGCAGCCACGCGTGATTCCACCAGCAGGTCGTTGCTCGCCTGCTCGATGAAGGCCACCAGCGCCACCGACGTGAACAACAGCGTGACCAGCACGATCACGAGCACGGAGGCCCGGTTGATACAGGCCGGTCTGGCGTGGGTTGCGCGCTCGCGCGCAACGTTGCGTGCGAGCACGCATCCCACCTCGAGAGAAATCACCCCCGGGATCCGTCCCCGGGTGTCCCGTGGTTCATCGTCCCGTCGTCCGTCGTCTACATGAAGTCGCTTCATGTTAAAAATTCGGCAGCCCCTCCGTCGGCGTGGGCAGGGTGATGACGGTCTCCCGCTTCAATTTTCCGTAGGCAAACTTCAGCCGCAACCGCTGCGGGGTCTGCAGCTGGCCGGACGTGTCCTTGCGGATAACCGGCTCCGTCTTCCAGGTCTTGAAGTCGGAATCGTAATAATCGTACGCCAGCGCGGTCACCAGCGGCGTGAGGACCGTCTCCCGCGGCGGATCGTCATTGAACTTCATCTCGAGCCGCGAGTGCCACAGCAGCACGAGCCCGTCGCGGTCCCGCGCCTGCAGCGAGCAGACCACCTCCGGCAGCGGCCGGTCGGGCCATACCAACAGCCGGCTGCCGGCGGGCAGCACGAAGGTGAGCAGGTTATCCGTCGCACCGTTGAGCGGCTTGATCTCCTGCGGCGCAATCGGCGTGCTCCCGGCGGACGCCGCGGGTGGCAGCGCCGCGGTGTGCAGCTCCTGGTCGAGGTAACGCGTGACCGCCCGCACATGCCGGTCAAACAGCCGCACGTCCGTGTTGCGCCCCCACAGTTCGCCCATCGAGAACACAAAGACATTGAGCGAAACCAGCACCAGCGCCGTCAGCGCCAAGGCGAGCAAGATCTCCAGCAGGGTGAACCCGCTGCTCGCCACGCCGAAGCCCAACGGGCGAAGGCGGGCCGGCAGGGTGAAGCCCCGTTTGTCGTTGCGAGGAGGCCCGAGGATGACGCGTCCATCTATCCGGGCTTCCGGTAACCGGGCGCCGTCATGCCAGATGGATGGCCGCGCCGTCCCGTCCCGCGGGACTCCGCGCACTGACAATCCAGGGAGCGGGCTCATTGCGATTTGTCCTTCCCTTGCAGCTTCGCGATCCGGTCCTGCGCGTCCTGCTTCAGCTTGGTGTTCTCCGTCGGATCCGCCCAGGTCGGGCGCAGCACGGTAAAAATCTCCGTAACCGTCTGCCTCCCGCTGCCCGCCGGGTCCGGCAACTCGCAGACAAAGGTCACGGTGAAAAGATCCGCCGTCGTCGTCGTCGCAATCGTGGCGTGCCATCGCACCTGACGGCCGTCCGGCGAAACAAAGTCCCCGCCTTTCTCCGCCTTGTCATGGTCCGGCTCGGCGAGCAGCTGGGCGCGGGCAAAGCGGACGTCCTCATCCGACTGGTTGCCCCGCGCGACGGTTTCGTAGGCGTTGAGGACGTTGACGTACGCCGAGCCGAGAACGACCGCGGAGAGCGCAAAGATGGCGAGCGCCACGACCACCGCGAGCAGGGTGAAGCCGCGGCTCGCCACGCCATCCTGTCCTCCATGGCCACGCTCGACGGAACGACGGCGGAAATCCCGCCCGTGCCCGCCGTAGTCTTGGCGAATGTGGACCTGCCCGACGAAGCCTTGGCGAAGTAGGGGCATGTCAGGGGGTGTTGTCCCCGCGCGGCAATACCTGCGCGCAGGTCCAGGGATCGATGACCAGCACCCGCGCGGCGCCCCCGGAGCGGAACTGCACCCGGAACGCCGAACAGGTGCCGTCGGGATAAAAGGTCACCGCCGGGACCGTCTTGGTGTCCACGAGTTCGCCCCCGATGAGCACCGAGCTCTGCCCCGCCTGCGCCGCGAGAAAGTCCACCGTCAGTTCGCGCATTGGCGGCACGGGCAGGGACAGCGGTGTGACACCGTCATTCAATACGAAGGCCTGCTCCTTGGCCTCGTAACTCAGCCGCACGTCGTGTTCGGCGGTCAGCGCGGTCGCGCGGGACTGCTGGACCGCCTTCCAGAAGGTGGCCTCGGGCGTGGCCGGCTTGTCGCTGAGCAGATTGACGCTCCCCGTGACCAGCACCGCCGCCAGCAGGCCCATGAGCGCAATGGCCAATAATATCTCGATGAGAGTAAATCCCCCGCGAATCTCGTCCAGGTCTCGTTCAGTTGGACGACGGCGGGGCATTGGGAAGACGGAGAGAATTTCGACGGAACCTCTGCGGAGGCGGCTCACCAATTTCCGATATCGTCCGCCGTCCCGTCCTGCTTGTCTGGTCCCTTGGAATAAATGTCGTAGCCCTTGGGATTATGTACGCCGGGATATTTGTAAACGTAGGTCTCACCCCACGGATCGACCGGGATCTTCGGATCGCTGAAATACGGCCCGTGCCACGAATCGGCCTTGCTCGCCGGCGCGGTGATCAACGCCTGCAGCCCCTCCGCCGTCGAAGGATAGTCGCCCATCGCGATGCGGTAGCTGCTCAGCGGCAGCTTGATGGATTCGCTGACGAACAGCTTCGCCGTGGTGCCCTGCGCGTTGCCAAAGATCGTGTCGAGATTGGTGACCGCCAGCCCCACCAGCAGCGCCAGGATCGCCAGCGCGATCATGATCTCCAGCAGGGTGAACGCCCTGCTGGCCATGCCGGAGTCCCGTCGAGCGGGACGAAGGCGGGCGAGGAGCTTGGCGCCAACGGTCTGGGTGCGCGGGGTGTTTCGAACCGGATTGGAAAACATCATGGCAGGGGAAAGGTTGGCGTCGCAGCGCATGGATGTCGAGACGCCCGCTGCGACCAAAAGTTGCACGGGTCCGGAACGTCCAAAGGCATTCACGCGCTCTTCAGCAGCAGATCGGGCAGCAGCTCCCGTTCGGCTGTCTCCCAATAACCGCAGGCCACATCGTGCTCCTGCAGCCGGGCCAGTTCATCCGCGCGGCGCGCGATCCTGAGCTGCAGCCGGACCAGATCGTCCAATGGGAAATCGACGACGGCCACAGGTTCAATGGCGGGGGCAGTGAGGCTCATGGTGGCGGCGGGAATCATCCGCCAGCTTGCCGCTCCCACCCCATTCCACAACCCGCCCCCGGTTAAGAACAGGCAACGAAACGCCGTCCTTCACCCCGTTTGCGCTCAACGCGCGGGTCGAATCGCCGACAATGCTCCGGCTAGCGCGTGGATGCCGGGCAGGCCCTCCGCGCGGAGCAGCCGCGCCAAGGCCACGCTGCGCAGGCCGTGGCGGCAGGTGAGCACCGCCGGACCCCTTGCCGCAAGTTCGCGGAGGCGACCAAGGTCGGCCATTGCGATGGCGATCGTGTTCTCCGGGGCCGCCGCGGCGTCGAGGCTCTCGCCGGATTCAAGGAGGGCGATCGTCTGGACCGGGCCGAGGAGGGCGAGTTGCTCGGCGGTCAGGACCACGGAGTCATTTAACGGATGAAGTGAAAACGACGCAGCCTCGGCGGCGGATGACGAGACCACTTTGGCGCAGACCGGACATGAGGGATCGGCGGGGCGTTCGAGCGACTGGGTCGAGGCGTCGAGCAGGTTGACCAGGCGCGTGGAGGAAAGATCGGCGTGGGTCGAGAGGCCGAGGATCAGCTTCAGTGTCTCGGCCGCTTGCATCACGCCGAGCAGGCCGACCGTCGGGGCAAACACCGAGTCACCGGCGCAGTTGGCGACAGCCTCCAGACTGAGGGCCGGCTTGCCCGCCCAGAGGCAGTGCAGGCAGCCGGTCTGGTGCGGAGCGAAGACGTTGAGTTCGCCTTCGAAGCGGTAGACCGCGGCGGAGACGAGCGGTACGCCGGCGGAACGGCAGGCATCGTGCAGGAGAAAACGCGTCGCGAAATTGTCCGTGCAGTCGAGCACTGCGGTGCGGCCCGTCACCAGTGCGCGCACGTTCGTGGGCGTCACATCGGACGCGTGGGCCTCGATTTTCACCAGCGGGTTTTGCGCGCGCAGCCGCGCCGCAGCCACCGTCGCCTTCGCCGCGCCGACGTCGTCCGCGGTAAACAGGATTTGCCGGTGCAAATTCGACACCTCCACTTTGCCCGCATCGGCGAGCGTCAGCCGCCCCACCCCGGACGTCGCAAGGTACAACGCCGCCGGGCACCCCAGGCCGCCCGCGCCCACCACCAGCACGCTGGCCTCGGCCAGCCGCGCCTGTCCGGTCACACCCACCTCGGGGAGCGAAGCCTGGCGCGCATAATAGTTTTCGGGCGCGAGCCGGCCGGCGACGGACTCCGCCGTGCAGTTGACCCACTCCGCGAGGTTGCCGGAGTGGTGCTCCTTCTTCCATACCGGCAGCCGGCGCTTGATCTCCTCGATCACCTGCCGGCACGCGAGGAACGCCGCGTGGCGGTGCGGCGAGACCACGCCGATCCACACCGCGAGTTCGCCAATCCCGAGCGAGCCCGTGCGGTGCACGCAGAGCACCGTGCAGCCGGGATGCTCCTGTTCCGCCTCCGCCGTGATCGCCTCGCCCTCCAGCCGGGCCAGTTCGTCGAACGCCTCGTACTCGAGCCGCGAAACGGGTTTCCCCGCGTGGTGATTCCGCACCCAGCCCTCAAACACGACACACGCCCCGGCGTCGGGCCGCGCCAGCTGCGCGCGCCGTGCGGTGGCATCGATGGGTTGGTCGGTCAGTTCAAACATGGGCTCAGCCTCCGGCCACCGGCGGGATGAACACCACGCGGTCACCCGGCGACAGCGGCGTGTCCATCGTGGCGTAACGGTCGTTGATGGCGATCCGGAGCAGCGCCGCGGGCAGGGTCAGTCCGCGCGACACCACCAGCTCCGCGTACAGCTCCGCCGGCGTGCGGGCGGAGGTGGTGACGGCCAGTGTGGATACGCCGGCCTGCTCGCGGAGCACGGCGAAGAACCTGAGGTGCAACAGGCGTGATGCGGTCATGGCGCTTCAGCCCCCGATCTCCGACATGCCGCGCGTGGGGATCACGTGCTGCTCGAGTCCGTGGCCCCACGGCTTGTCGAGCACCGCGGCGCGAATCCGCCCGGTGAGCGCGGCGTCGTCCGCCCCGCCACGCAGGAGATCCCGCAGGTCCATCTCGTTGTCGCGCAGCAGGCAGAGGTGCAGCCGGCCTTCCGCGGTCAGACGCATGCGCGTACAATCGGCGCAGAACGGCTTGGAGACCGGGCTGATGAACCCAATGCAGCCTTGCGCGCCCGCGATCCGGAAAAGCCGCGCCTCGCCGTCGAGCCGGCCGTGGTTCACGAGCTCGAGCGGACCGTACGCCTCAGCGAGGACTCCGCGCAGCTCGTCCTCGCTCACCATGCTGTGCGTCTGGAACTCCGCATTATTCCCGAAGGGCATCTGCTCGATGAACCGCACCTGCCACGGCTGCTCGAGCGTATAGCGCGCCAGCGCCACCACATCGGCGCGGTCATTTCGCCCGCGCGAAACGACGGCGTTGAGTTTCACCCCCAGGCCCACCTGCGCCGCGGCGTCGAGTCCGGCCAAAACCTTGTCGAGCTGGCCCCAGCGCGTGATCTGCTTGAATTTCTCCGGGTCCAGCGTGTCCAGCGAGATGTTGACCGAACGCAGCCCGGCCGCGCGCAGGGGCGCGGCCAGGTCGGCGAGCAGGATGCCGTTCGTGGTTAGCCCGATCGTCTCAATGCCCGGCGTGCGCGCCGCGGTGGCCACGAGGTCCACCAGCCCGGCCCGCAGCGTGGGTTCGCCGCCGGTGAAGCGGATCTTCCGAAACCCCACCGCGCCAAACAGTCCGATGAGCCGGTGCAGCTCGGCATCGGAAAGCAGTTCGTCGCGCGGGCGGAACGTCATTTTCTCCGGCATGCAGTACACGCAGCGAAGATTGCAGGCATCCGTGAGCGAGATGCGGAGGTAGCTGATGTCGCGGTTGAAGCGGTCGAAGGGCATTTCAGGAGGGGCGCAGCGCGGGGCGGAAACCGGCGACGTGGTCCAGCGCCTCGGCAATCGCCGGCAGCAGGAGCGGCAGGCACTCGGCGACGGCGGTGGGACGACCGGGGAGGTTGATGATCAGGGAGCGGCCGCGGATGCCGGCGGTGGCGCGCGAAAGGATCGCGGTTTTCACCTGCGCGTAATTGGTCAGCCGCATGATCTCGCCAAAGCCGGGCAGCTCCCGTTCCAGCACGGCGCGCGTGGCCTCGGGGGTGAAGTCGCGGGCGGAAGGTCCCGTGCCACCCGCGGTGAGAATGAGCGGGCAATGCTCCTCATCCACGAGGCGGCGCAGGGTCTTTTCCAGCTCGGCGCGGTCGTCGGGCAGCAGCACACGCGTCCACTCAAGCGGTTCGGCAAACGCCGACTCGACGATGCGCTCAATCTCCGGACCGCTGGCGTCGGGGTACACGCCGGCCGCGGCGCGGTCGCTGAGTTTGATGCGGGCGATCTTCATGACTTGAGTTTTTGCACGACGCGGATGCCGCCGATGGACATGCCCTTGTCCACGGCCTTGCACATGTCGTAGACCGTGAGCGCGGCCACCGCCACAGCGGTGAGCGCCTCCATCTCGACCCCGGTCTTGCCGGTGGTGCGGGCGCTGGCGCGAATGACGATGCCGTCGGACTCGACGGCAAACCCGATTTCCACCGCCGAAAGCGCGAGCGGATGGCAGAGCGGGATGAGCGTGCTGGTGGCCTTGGCCGCCGAGATGCCGGCGATCTTCGCGACCGTCAGGACGTCCCCCTTCGGCAGCGCCGCGGCGCGCAACAACCGGATGGTCGAGGGGGCGCACGTGAGCCGGCCCTCGGCGATGGCGAGACGGACGGAGTCGGGCTTCGCGCTCACGTCCACCATCTTGGCGTTACCTTGGGCGTCGAGGTGGCTAAAGCCGGAGGCAGGGGCAGCAGTTTTCTTGGGCATGGGGAAAAATGGTCAGGCAGAAGAAGTGCGTTCCACGGGTTTGGCCAGCACATGGTGCAGGCGCGGGCTGGGACGGAAAAGCTCCCCGGGCGGCCCCCGCCGCACGCAGCGGCCGGCCTCGAGCACGAGCACCTCGTCGCAGAGCGCCACCATCTCGTCGGCGCTGTGGCTCACGAGCAGCATGGGAATGCCGAACTCGTCCCGGATTGTCGCGAGATACGGCAGGATCTGGTCCTTCAACGCCGTATCGAGGCTCGCCAGCGGCTCGTCGAGCAGCAGCAACCGCGGCCCGGCCAGCAACGCCCGGCCGAACGCCACGCGCTGTTTTTCACCGCCGGAGAGCGAGCTGATACGACGCGGGGCGAGCGCCCCGAGGTTCAAGACCTCAACAACGTGCGCATACGCGAGCCCGGGGCGATCAGCGGGACCATGGACGCGCTGCCCGTAGCAAAGGTTCTCGCGCACCGACAAGTGCGTGAACAGCGCGCCGTCCTGCGGCACGTAGCCGATCCCGCGCGTCTCAGGCGGGCGGAACGTCCGCGCGGGGGCGTCCGTGAGCATCGCGCCATCCAGCGAAATTCGTCCCGCCGTTGGGCGGCGCAGCCCGGCGATGGCCTCGAGCAGGCAGGTCTTCCCCGCGCCCGACGCCCCGAACAGACCCGTCACGCGCGACTGCAGCGTCGCGTCCAACTCGAGGACGAACGCCGCCAGGGGCAGCCGCAGGCCGGAAATTTCCAGGTTCATGCGCGGGCCCTCCGCAGCATTCGCTCGCTGAACCACACCGCGCCGAACGCCAGCGCGACCGAGATCACGAGCAGCCCGAGCGCCTCGCCGTCGCGGCCGAGCTGCACGAGATGGTAGATCGAGAGGGAAAGCGTCTCGGTCTTTCCCGGGATGAAGCCCGCCACCATGACCGTCGCGCCGAATTCCCCCAGCGCGCGCGCAAACGCCAGCACCGCGCCGGCAATCACGCCGGACCGCGCGAGCGGCAGCGTGATCGTCCAGAACACGCGCCACGGCCCGGCGCCCAACGTGCGGGCGACATGCTCCACCCGGGGATTGACGCTTTCAAACGCCACCCGGGCCGTCCGGACCAGCAGCGGGAACGACATCACCGCCGTCGCGACCACGACCGCCTTCCACGTGAACACGATCTCGAGACCCAGGCTGGTCTCGAGCCAGTGGCCGATCACCCCCCGCCGGCCGAGCAGTTTCAACAGCAGCAGGCCGGTCGCAACCGGCGGAATCACCAGCGGCAAGGCTACCAGCGTCTCTACCACGGATTTTCCCGGCCAGTCGCGCCGCGCCAGCAACCAGGCCAGCGCGAGGCCCGGCGGCAGGATACAGAGCGTACTCACGACCGCGACCCATGCGGTAAACCAGGTGATCTGCCAGGCGGCGGGGGACATGGTCAGGGCAGCGGGGTGAAACCGAACCGGGTGAAAACCGCCCGACCCTCCGCCGACGTCAGCCGGGTGAGAAATAACGCGGCGCCGGCCGGATTTTTTCCACCTTTCACCAGCGCCACGGGATAGGAAATGTCCGGGACATCGGCCCCGGTGACCTGGAAGGCGATCCTCACCTTCTTGGAGATCAGGGCGTCGGTCTGGTAAACGATGCCGGCATCGGCGTTGCCGCTTTCGACGGCGGCGAGCGCGGCGCGGACGTTTTCCGTGGACACCACCCGGGCCGCGACCGCGTCCCAGATTTTAATTTTTAGCAGATACTGTTTAGCGTAAATTCCCGCGGGCACCGTCGCGGTCTCGGCGAGGGCGAGGTGCGTTACCGCGGGGCCGGCGAGATCGGCGGCCGAGCCCAAGGCCAGCGGGCTGTCGAGCGGCACGACGATCACGAGACGGTTGCCCAGCAGGCTCCGGCGGCTGGCGGCGTCAATGAGCCCGGCCTTCGCCAGGTCGTTCATCTTGGCCTCGTCCGCGGAGAAAAAGAGATCGGCCGGCGCGCCCTCCTTGATCTGGCGGGCCAGCAGGCTGGACGCGGCGAGATTCAACCGGACGGTGTCACCCGTCGCCCGCTGGTGGGACGCGGCGATTTCCTTCAGCGCCTCGGCCAGACTGGCGGCGGCGAACACACTGATCTCCGCGGCGGCGGCGAACGACAGGCCGAACCACCCGAGGGTCAGGCCGAGCGGCAGCAGGAAGCGGCGGGAAATGCGCATAACGGGGGGACATTTTCTGGCCAAGTCTCCGACCTATTCAAGTGAATAGGTCGGGAACGAGCCGCTCCCCGGGAACGGACAATTCTGTTGCATGCCCGGGCCCGCCCAGCTTCATCGCCGGGATGCCCGCCCCGGCCAGATCGCTCACGATTGTGCCCAGCATCCGCCTGTATCGCGGGCGGATCTTCGCCTTCGGTCCGGGCAAGGCCGCGCTGCTCGAGCACATCGGCCGCACCGGTTCGATCAGCGAGGCCGCCAAGGCCATGGAAATGTCCTACATGAAGGCGTGGAAACTCGTGAAGAGCATGGAGCGCGGGTTCGCCGAACCCCTCGTCCGCAAGACCCGCGGCGGGTCGACCCGCGGCGGCGCCACCGTCTCCCCTACCGGCCGGAAGGTCCTCACCCTCTACCGGGAAATGGAAACCGCCAGCCAGGCCGTCATTCGCCGTGTCACCCCGCGGCTCAGCCGCCTGCTTAAGTAGCCGCCGCGGCCTAGGCCCGGGGCTTGGCCTGCGGCCGCAAGGATCCGCCGAAATGGCGCCCGCGGATCCGCTGCGGGGCTTCGCCCGCGGCCACCTTCACCCGGTCGTCATGAGCGGAGGCCGGCGAGTGGTAATGGTGCGCCGGATCGCTCTGATTCGCTGCCACCGTCATCCGGATGGTGTGATGGGCGGGGTCCACCACGTGGGCGGCGGCACGCTGTTGCAAGCGTTCCGCTTCCAGCCAGTGCGTGTGGTGCTGTCCCTGGGGGCAGCCGCGATCGAGCCAGAGAAAATAGGCGCGGGTGCGGATCTCTTCCGCAGATTGAACACTGAGCGGCTGAACGTGGCCTTGGTTCATGGTGGGATTGGGTTGAGGCCAAACGTACTCCCCTTTCCCCGGGAGCGCTGCGCATTCCTTGGTAATTGTCGGGCCGGTTTTGCCCGCTGTTCCGGGCCCCCACAGGGATTATTTCCGGGCGGATGGACTCGCGCCCTGAAAGGCTGGTGCCCCCGTCCGGAATTGAACCGGAATATGCCGTTTAGGAAACGGCCGCTCTATCCATTTGAGCTACGGGGACGGACCGGGAGTGAAGATGGGGCGAAAACCACCGGTTTTGCATCTCAAAAATGCGGGTTGACACCCCCCCCTTCGAAATCCACTGTCTCCCCTCCCTTTCCGCCATGAGCACCACCGAAAATTCCCAGCAGACTCTCACGCCCGCCGAGCTCCCGTTCACGAATCCCTCAGCCATGAAGCTGTTCGTCACCGACACGGGTAAGATCCTCCCGCGCAAGTACACGCACCTGACGGCCCGCCACCAGCGCGCCATCACCAAGACCATCAAGCACTCGCGCAACATGCTGCTCGCGCAGTAAGCGAGTCCGACCCTTTCAATCGGCCGGAGTCTTCGGGCTCCGGCCTTTTTTGTGCCTGCGTTTTAACGTGGGTCGGGGTTTATCCCCGACATCAACAACGCCGGATATCCAGCATGTCGGGGGTAAACCCGACCTACGTTTCGACCCTTCTGCCCTGCTCCTTGCCCCGTGCCCCCTTCCCCCCGCCTTCTAACCGGCACCCCCGCCACCCTCGCCCGGCTCGCCCGCCGGTTGCGCGCCGGTGACCTCGTGGCCGTGCCCACCGAGACGGTCTACGGCCTCGCCGCCAACGCCCTCGATGCCCGCGCCTGCCGCAAGATTTTCACCGCCAAGGGCCGCCCGGCCAACGATCCGCTCATCGTCCACCTCCACGCCCTCGCCCAACTCAGCCAGATCGCCGCGCCCAACGCCGCCGCGCTCAAGCTGGCGAAAGAATTCTGGCCCGGCCCGCTGACCCTCGTCCTGCCGAAAAAACCCATCGTCCCGTCGGTGGTGTCCGCCGGCCTGCCCAGTGTCGCCGTGCGCATGCCCAGCCACCCGCTTTTCCGCCGGCTGCTCAAGCTGACCGGCCTGCCCCTCGCCGCGCCCAGCGCCAACCGGTTCGGCTACGTCAGCCCGACCACCGCCGAGCACGTGCGCGCCGGACTCGGAAATAAGATCAAGTCCATCCTCGACGGCGGCCCCTGCACCATCGGCCTGGAATCCACCATCGTGGACCTCCGTGATCCGCGTCACCCCCGCCTGTTGCGTCCCGGAGCCATCACCCGCGTCCAACTCGAACGCACGCTGGGCGTCCGCGTGCTCGCCGCCCCCGCCGCCGCCAAGGCCAAAACCGGCGCCCAGCTCGCCCCCGGCCTGCTCGCCCGCCACTACAGCCCGCGCACCCCGGTCACCTTGCACGCCAAGCTCTCCGTCGCCGCCGCGCAGCGCAGCCCGGCCAGCGCGGCGTGGGTATTCCTCGCCAAGCCACGCGGCCTCACGGGCCAGAACATTTTCTGGCTCGACGCCAACGGCGAGCTCACCGGCGTCGCCCGCCGCCTATTCGCCACGTTACGCCGCGTGGACGCCCTGCGCTTCACCCGCATCCATGTCGAACGCGCGCATGGCGCCGGCCTCGCCGACGCAATCAATGACCGCCTGCGTCGCGCAGCGGCCCCTTGAATTCCAAGCCGTTTTCCGCGGATCACGCGGATGCCCTCCGGATGAATTCATCCGGAAACAGATGTTGAACAGAAGAGCGCGGAGATAACGAAGCCCCCCTCAAGGGCCCAATTCTTCGTTCCCTCCGTTACCTGCTGTAAAATGGCTGGGGATTGGTCTCTGAATCCGCGCCCATCCACACCCTCCGCGGAAAAATTCCGGAGATTGGGTCAGCTGCTCATCACCGCATCCAATTCCGCCAGCAGCCGCTCGTTCTGCGCGTGCGTCCCGACGGTGATGCGCAGCCACTCGGGCATGCCGTAGGATTTCATCGGGCGCACGATCACGCCGCGCCGCTGCAGGGCGTCGAAGATCCGTGCACCGTCGCCCACCTTCACCAGGATGAAATTCGCGACGCTCGGCACCCATTCGAGCTTCCGCGCCGTGAACCCCTGCTCCAGCTGGACCATGCCCGCGCGGTTCTCGCGCACGCACTTGGCCGTGAACTCCGTGTCGTCCAGCGCCGCCACCGCCGCCGCCTGCGCGATGGCGTTCACGTTGAACGGCTGCCGCATGCGGTTGAGCAGCGCGATGATGTCCGCCGTCGCATAACCGTAGCCCACGCGCAGCGCCGCGAGCCCGTAGATCTTCGAGAATGTCCGCAGGCAGACGACCTTGCGGCCCTCGCGGATCAGCGGGCGCAGGTCCGGCGCCGAGGGATCGTACTCCGCATAGGCCTCGTCGAACACCCCCACCACGTGGTCCGGCAGCGCGCGCGCAAAGGCCAGCAAGTCCTGCTCGGTATTGGCCGTGCCCGTCGGATTGTTCGGACTGCACACATAGACCAGTTTCGTCCGGGGCGTGATCGCCGCGGCGAGCTGCTTGAGGTCGTGCCGGTGATTGACGAGCGGGACCTCGATCGCATTCGCGCCAAAAACGAGCGTCACCAGCTTGTAGACCACGAAGGCCGGTGCGGCCATGACGACGTCGTCGCCGGGCCCGAGCAGCGCGTGGCCGAGCAGCTCAATGATCTCGTTGGAGCCGTTGCCGACGATAAACTGGTCCGCGCCAAGCCCCCGCACCACCGCGAGTTTCTGCCGCAGCGCGAAGCAGCCGCCGTCAGGGTAAAGCTCGCCGTGCCCCAGCGCGTGCTGCGCCGCTGCGAGCGCCTTGGGCGACGGACCGAAGGGATTTTCGTTCGAGGCCAATTTGATGATGCCGTCCGGCTTGAGCCCGAGCTCGCGCGCGACCTCCTCAATCGGCTTGCCCGGCTCATAGACGGGCTGCGTCAGCACCGCGGGTTTGACCAGTGACTCGAACTTCATCCGGGCAGCAGAACACAAATTCCCGGCCCCGCGAAACCCTTAAATTTTACGGCTCACCACCCGGACGACCTGCATCCCCGCCGCGAGCGCACCCTGGATGCCGGGCTCGGCGTCCTCAAACACCAGGCACTGCCCGGGCGCCACGCCCAGCCGCTCCGCGGCGAGCAGGAACATGTCGGGCGACGGCTTGCCGTGCTTGACGTCATCCGCCGTCACCACCGCGCGAAACATCGGCCGCAACCCCGTGATCTCCAACGAGCGCTCCACGATCACCCGCGGGCCGCCCGAGGCGATGGCCATCGGGTGCGTGGCGTGCATGCGGCGCGCGAAATCCACCACCGGCTGGATCAGTTTCACGTCCGTCTGCAATTCCGTGAACAGCGTCTCCTTGGCGTGGAATACCAGGTCCGGGTCCAACTTGAGGCCGTAGCGCTCGCCAAAAATCTCGGCCACGCGCCGCGTCGGCACGCCCCCCAGCGAATAGAAATAATCCTCGTCCAGGGCATGCGGCAGTCCAACCGCCCGCATCGCGGCGTCCCATGCGCGGTAGTGCAGGGGCATGGTGTCGATCAGCGTGCCGTCGAGGTCGAAGATGTACCCGGCGAAGTCGCCGGCGGGAATGTCGAGTTGCATGAGCCGCCCACGCCACCCGGAAATCATCGTCGCAGCAATGGGAAAACCCGGCGGGGTTGGCCCACGGA
>QQNC01000016.1 GCA_003402695.1 Verrucomicrobiota bacterium
GGGTTATGGGTTATGGGTTTTACTGGAAACTGACCGGGACGATCCGCTCCTCGGTGCGGGGCACGCTCCACTTCAGGGAGGCCTGGGTGCGGGAATTTTTCCACGTGATGGTGTCCACGTAGGAACTGCGGGTGCGACGCGCCTGGGTGCCGTCGGAAAGGGTCACGAGACCGGCGTCACTTTGGGCGTAAAGCAGGTTTTCCGCGGACACCGGCTTGTACTGGGCGGCCGCACTCATGGGCGCGGTGACGGGAGCGGGTGCAAGGGCCAAGGCGGGAGTCGGCGCCGGCGCGACGGATTGCTCCCGCAGCAGGACCAATCCGGCCACCATCGCCGCGAGCGGCAGCGCCGTCCACGCCCAGAAATTGCGGTGACGCCGGGGCGCGGCCGCGAGTTGGCGTGCGATGGCATCCGTCACCGCGCGCGACGGCGCGAGCGGACGCAGGCGTTTCAATTCGGCTTCAAGTTCCTGGAGGTCGTTATCCATGGCAGTCGGCCGCGGTCAGGGCGTCGCGCAACGCAGCCAGCGCGTAGCGGTAACGCGAGGCGGCGGTGTTGGGCGGGAGGCCGAGTTGCGCGGCAATTTGTTCAAACGTGAGCTCGCCCCAGATCTTGAGCACGAGCACCTCGCGCTGCTCCTCCGGGAGGCCGCGAAGTGCCGTCTCGATGTCGGCGCGGCGGTCATCGCCCTCCAGCGGGAGGTGGAAAATGGGCTCGATGCTCTCCAAGCCGCCGTCGGCGCGGACTTCGCGGGCGGTGCGGCGGGAGTTGCGGCGGGCGAGATCGATGGCGGCACGACGCACGGACGTGTACAAAAGCGCCTGGGGCTCCCCGCCCAGCTTGCGCTGATTCCGCCAGAACCGGACGAAGGCATCCTGGACGACATCCTCGGCGTCCGCGACCGACCGTGTCCACTGCCGCGCGCAAAGCAGCAGTTTCGGGCCGTAGTGCTGAAACCAGTCTCGCCAGGATTCATCGTCAGGAATGTCCGCCATGCTTTCGATTGAGGGGGCTTTCCTGAAGAGCGTCATCGGGACAGGAGTTTGTCTACCCTCAGACCAATAAGTTTCCCCAGCCACGCAAATGGGCAAAAAAAAGACCCGGATTACTCCGGGTCTTGCACAACAGAACTTGGCCGGTCTTACCGCCCGATCAGCTTCTTCCAAGTGATGCGGTATTCAGCCGCAGCCATGGCGAGCAGCATCAGCACGACGCCAAAGCCGACCAGAGAGTCCGCATTGATCGCGAGGTGAGCACGGGAAAGCATATAAATAGCTGTGCCAGTTAGGCTTATGGCTACCGCCAAGGTGGTGTATTCGTTTTTCATGGTAATGATTCTTTCTTAGAGTGTCCGACCCATTTGGGGTCAACGCCGCCATTGTACCTCAATTCTTCAATAGTTGAAATAATCACTAACTATCGTATCTATAGATTTAAGCTATGGAACTACACCAATTGCGTTACATGGTGGCGGTGGCGGAGACGGGTAACTTCACCCGGGCTTCCGAACGTTCTCATATAACGCAACCCTCTCTCAGCCAGCAGATTTTGAATCTGGAGAAAGAGGTCGGCCACAAGCTCTTCCACCGCTTGGGACGAAAGGCGGTCCTCACCGAGGCTGGCGCGACGTTTCTCGAACGCGCCCGGCGGATTCTATTTGAGGTCGAAAACGCCGCCAAGGAGTTGAAGGACAGCCCATCCCTCGACCGGGTGATCACCGTCGGTGCCGTGCCCACGGTGGCCCCCTATCTGTTGGTCCCGCTGATCGAGCGCTGCCGGGTGACGCATCCCAATCTCACGGTGCACATGCGCGAGGATTTCCGCAATGACCTCACCCGGGCCGTCCTGGAAGGCGATCTCGACCTCGCCGTCGTCACCCTGCCCGTGAAAGACCACCGCCTGTCCATCGAGCCGCTGCTCATCGAGCCGCTGCTGCTGGTCGTCAGCCGCAGCCATCCGCTCGCGGACCGGTCCCAGGTCACCGCCAACGACCTCGCGGAGGAGACCTTTGTGACCATGGGTGACTCCAGCACGCTGGCCGCCCAGATCCGGAGCTTCTGCGGCGACCATAATTTTGTCCCCAAAATCGGCTACCGCTGCGCCCAGGTGGCGACGCTGAAGCTCTTCGTCGCCATGGGGGCGGGCATTTCCATCCTGCCCCAGGTGGCGCAACTGCCCGAGGACCGGGGCACCCTCACCTATCTGCACCTCACCGGCAGCGCCCCCACCCGCGAAATCGCCGTTATCCGCCACCTCCAACGCTACCAGAGCCGGGGCGCCGAGCAGTTCCTCAACCTGCTCCGCGAACAGGCCCGCGTGAGCGCCGGTCCCTTCACTCCCTGACGGTTGCGCTCCCGCCAAAAAGATCAACGCTGTCCCCTTTAATGCCGCCTTCCGGTCATCACCACGCCCTTCCTCCCGGCACCGAGCGCGCCACGCTGCTCATGCTCGGGGCGGTGCAGTTCACGCACATCCTGGATTTCATGATCATGATGCCGCTGGGCGCGCAGCTGATGCGGGTGTTCAACATCACGCCGGCGCAGTTCACCCAGCTGGTCGCCTGCTATGGCCTGGCGGCGGCGGTGAGCGGGTTTGTGGGCGGGTTTTTCATGGACCGCTTTGACCGCAAGCGCGCGCTGCTCGTGCTCTACGCGGGCTTCGGCATCTCCACCTTCGCCTGCGGTCTCGCCCCCACCCACCACTGGCTGATGGTGGCGCGGCTGGCGGCGGGGGCCTTTGGCGGACTCGCCGGCTCCATGGTCACGGCCATGATCGGCGACATCATCCCCCCGCAACGGCGCGGCCGGGCGATGGCCGTGGTCATGGGCGCATTCCCCGTGGCCTCCGTGCTCGGGGTGCCCGTCGGGCTGGTGCTCGCGGGCAAATTCGGCTGGCACGCGCCGTTCTTCATGCTTGGCGCCTGCGCAGGGGCGAATCTCCTGTTCGGCTCGCTCGTGCTCCCGCATCTCCGCACCGCCATCGCGGACCACAATCCCCGGCGCCAGATGCGCGAGATCCTTTCCCACCGGCTGCACCTGCGGGCGTTTGCGCTCGGGGGTGTGCTGGTGATGGGCGGCGGCGTGCTCATCCCGTTCATCGCGCCTTCCTTTGTCGCCAATGTCGGGCTCGATGAAAAAATCCAGCTCCCGCTGGTGTATGTCGCCGGCGGCCTGGCCACGATGATCAGCATGCCGCTGGTCGGGTGGCTCAGCGACCGCGTGGACCGGCTGTGGCTCTTCACCTGGCTGTCCGCCGCGGCCATCGTGGTGGTGCTCGTGATTGTCCGGCTCGGCCCGTCCTCCTTCGGCTTCGCCGCGCTCATGATGGCGCTGTTCATGGTCCCGATGTCGGGCCGCTTCGCCCCCGCGATGACCATGGTCACCAACGCCGTGGAGTCCCGCTACCGGGGCGGCTTCATGAGCGTCAATTCCGCCCTGCAGCAGGCCACCAGCGGACTCGCCAGCGTGCTGGCCGGATTTTTTATCACGCGCGATCCCGCCGGCCACCTGCTCGGCTATCCCGTGCTCGGCTACGTGTCCGTGGCGTTCTTCGTGCTCGCCGTGCTCTGCGCCCTTGGCCTCCGCAACGCCGCGCCGCATGTCGCCACCCCGGCGAAACAGGACGCGCCCCCGCCGCCGCACGTCGAGGTCGAGGCCTTCACCTGACATGAACCCGCCCGCCGGAGCCACCCTCGCCGCCCCCGGAACCACGCCGGTGGAAAACCACGCCCGCCGGCCGGAGTTGCTCGCGCCCGCGGGTGACTGGGAATGTGCACGGGCGGCCGTCGAGAACGGCGCCGATGCAATCTACTTCGGCCTCGAGCGTTTCAACGCCCGCATGCGCGCAAAAAACTTTACCACCGCCGATCTGCCCGCGCTGATGGAATTCCTCCACCGCCGGGGCGTGCGGGGTTACGTGACGTTCAACACGCTCATCTTCCCGTCCGAGCTCGCCGACGCCGCCGATTGCCTGCACGCCATCATCGCGGCCGGCGTGGACGCCGCGATCGTCCAGGATATCGGCATCTGCCGGCTCATCCGCTCGATCTCGCCGGATTTCCCCATCCACTGCTCCACGCAGATGACCATCACGAGCGCCGCCGGCGTGGCGTTCGCCCGCGAACTCGGCACCCAGCTCGTGGTGCTCGCCCGGGAAAACTCCCTCGCGGATATTGCGAAGATCCATGCCGCCCAGGCCACCGCCGTGGTGCCGCTGCCGCTCGAGGTGTTCGTCCACGGCGCCCTCTGCGTCGCCTATTCCGGCCAGTGTCTCACCAGCGAATCACTCGGCGGCCGTTCCGCCAACCGCGGCGAGTGCGCCCAGGCCTGCCGGCTGCCCTACGATCTCATCTCCGACGGAAAACAGGTCCCGCTGGGCGACCGCCGTTATCTGCTCAGCCCCCAGGATCTCTCGGGCCTCGATGTGCTGCCGGACCTCGTGCGCGCCGGCGTCGCCTCCCTCAAGATCGAGGGCCGCCTGAAATCCCCCGAGTACGTCGCCAGCATCACGCGTGTCTACCGTTCGGCCCTCGACAAGGTGATGGCGGAAATGGCGGGCGCCGCGGGCCTTCCCGCCTTTGATCCCAAGGCCGCCCGGTACGAGTTGGAGATGAGTTTCTCGCGCGGCCTCTACACCGGCTGGTTCCGCGGCAACAACAACCAGGAGCTCGCCCACGCCCGCTTCGGCACCAAGCGCGGGGTGTTCCTCGGCGAGGTGCTGCGCGTCACGGGCGAAAGCGTCACGCTGAAGCTCGCCGCACCCCTCAAACCGGGCGATGGCATCGTGTTCGACGCCGGCAAGCCCGCCGAGCGCGAGGAGGGCGGGCGCGTTTACCAGGTGACGCCCGGACGCGACTCCGAGGTGACGCTGCGCTTCGGGGACGGGGACATTGACTGGCGCCGCGTGGCGGCCGGCCAGCTCGTCTGGAAGACCAACGATCCCGCCCTCGACCGCGACGTGCGCACCTCGTTCGAAGGCGACCAGATTCACTTCGCCCGTCCGATCACGCTCGAGGTCCACGGCCGCGCCGGCACCCCGCTCACCCTCATCGCCAACGACCACCGCGGACATGTCGTGAAAACCGAGTCCGCGCTCCCGCTCACGCCCGCGACGAACCAGCCGCTCTCGCCCGAGCGCCTGCGCGAACAGCTTGGCCGCCTCGGCGGCACGCCGTTCCAGCTCGGCGAGCTGCGCTCCTACCTCGAGGGCGACGTGATCCTGCCCGTGAGCGAGCTGAACCGCCTCCGCCGCGCCTCCGCCGCGGAGTTGGAAAAACTCCGCGCCCAACCCCTGCGGTGGCAAATCACGGAGCCCGCGCTTCCGGCCTTCGCCACCACCGCCGCCTCCGCCGGCACTCCGGAGCTGATCGCCGTGATCCGTCTGCTCCCGCAGCTCGACGCCGCCTGGGCCGCGGGCGCCCGCACAATCTACTGCGAGTTCGAGAACCCCAAGTTTTACCGCAACGCCGTCACCCGCTTCCGGGAACTGCAAGCCTCCGAAGGTGGAGAAGCTTCTTCCCTGCTCCCTGCCCCCGGCGCGCTTTCCCCATCGACGACTCCGTCGTCGATCTGGGTCGCGGCGCCCCGAGTCTTCAAGCCGGGCGAGGAGTGGATCCTGCAGCAGGTGCGCTCGTGCGACGCCGACGGCTATCTCGTCCGCAACTACGACCACCTCGCCTTCTTCGCCGGAGATCGGCGGCGCGGCGATTTTTCCCTCAACGTCGCGAACCCGCTCACGGCGGATTACTTCCTGCATCACCACGGCCTGGAGCGCGTGACGGCGAGCTACGACCTCAACATCGCGCAGCTCGAGTCACTCCTGCAGACCGCACCGCCGGCATGGTTCGACCTCACTGTGCACCAGCACATGCCGATGTTTCACATGGAGCACTGCGTGTTCTGCGCGTTTCTCTCGACCGGCAAGGACTACCGCGACTGCGGCCGGCCATGCGACAGCCATGTGGTCACCCTGCGCGACCGCGTCGGCGCCGAGCTGCCGCTCCGGGCCGACGCCGGCTGCCGCAACACCGTTTTCAACAACCGCGCCCAAACCGGCGCCGAGTACGTCGCGCGCCTGCTGGAGCTCGGCGCCCGCAGCTTCCGCGTGGAATTCGTCAACGAGGAACCCGCGGAAGTCACCCGGACACTCGAGAAATACCAGCAGCTCCTGCGCGGCGAAATCTCCGGCGCCGACCTCTGGCGCGAGTTGAAGCTGCTCCACCAGCTCGGCGTCACCCGCGGTCAGATGGAAACCGCCCCGCAGGTCATCCATCGGAAGCAGTAGGACCGATGATAACCGCAGCTGGACGCTGGGTTACCATGTACTGGCACCGACCACGGCCTTCAGTTTTAATGTTCAGGCCAACCCCGATGCCCTGCAGCGCATCGTGAGGGAGACGATCACCGGTACCCCGCCCGTGTCCCGTCCCACTACGTGGGCGGTTAGGCCGTGGGACTGAAACCCATTGATTTTCACGCCTGCTTCGAGGCGTACCTCGGGGATGAATGGCACCTCTTCGAGCCGACGGACGAAATCGCGCCTGACCGAATCGGGGTTCTCTCGCGCGGACGCGACGCCGCGACTGCGGGTCTCACGACGATCTTCGGCAATGTGCCGCCCGGCCTCGTCGTCGTGGCCTGCGCCCCGGCGGCTGCCTGCCGAAACTCAACCCCGCCGCGTCAGGCTGAAGGCGCCGGCCACGATCAGGATGCCGCCGCCGACATAATACAACGTGGCATTCGTCACATGCGGTTCGCCGTCAAACTTGTTGGCCACCGTGGCGGAAGCATTGGCCACGCTGCCGGCGAACGAATTCCGGCGCGAATTGCCGAGGTAACAGACGTAGATGCCGGCGATGATGAGGACGAGGGCGATGATTTTATTCATGGGAGGTGGGATTGATGGACCGTGGTGTGACATTGGGCGAAGGAACGCCCGGAGTGAATGAAATATCCCGGACGGGGTCAGCCGGTTTGCGCGCGGGCCGGGCGGTGCAGGACCGTGAACGCCCGGCCGGCCGTGAAAATCATGGGGGCCCAGCGCAGCAGCTTACCGATGAATCCCACGCGGGGAAACAGCACGCGTTTCAACAGCAGACCCATGGGAATCACGGCGAGTTTGGCGAGCGGGTTGATATGCCGCCAGAAGACGATGGCCCGGTCCAGCCAGGCGAACGGGCGCAGGGCCCCGGCGGCCGCAACCCCGCAGTCCTCGCGCCGTCGCGTGATGCGCCGGCGCAGGATGGCCTTGTACACGGCCAGTTGGTTCAGCTCTCCGTCCGGATACATGTGCGGTCGACTTTGATCTCCGACAGCGTGGCCGCGAACGGCTTGGGCTGCCGGGCGAGATGCCGGCGGAAGGCGATGAGGATCGTCACCATCGCGCCGGTGTAGAGCAGGGTCAGTCCGCCCAGTGCGGCCAGGCGCGCACTGTCCCAGAGCAGGTAGACCAACGTGATGCTGGCAAAGGTGATCGCCATGACTCCCGTGAAAACTGCCGCACTGATCCAGATGAAGACCTTGATCAGGCGGAGCTTCTCTTCCTGCAGTTCGACCGAGATGAGCTCGATGCGCTCCTCGACGGTCCCGAGCAGACTGTCCGCGAAGGTGCGGACCGAATGCAGGATGCCGGGCGAAGCGGAGGATGGGGACACCATGGCAGGGCTCGCTTACTTGCTGCGGCGGCCGAGCAGCACGCCGATGAGCAGGCCGAGGCCGGCGGCCACGGCGATGGATTGGTAGGGGTTCTCGCGAATGGTCGTGTCGGTGTCTTTGGCCCCGGCGATGACTTTCTTCTTCGCGCCATCGTAGAGGTCGGACATGTTCTCCTGCATGGCTTCGTAGCGCGTGCGCAGGGCGCCCATGACTTCATCGGACGCATCGCCGGCGGACTCGCCGATCATGCCCTCGGCCTCGGCCACCAGGGCCTTGAGTTCGGTGAGCAGTTCCTTGGGCGTGTGGGCGGCGGATTTGTTGTTTTTCATATGATTCGGATTTGGACTGGTTGGTTGCTGTGACTGACCCCGGAACCGGCGGTCGGTTCAGGAGGAGCCCCGGCCCCGGAATAACGAGGCGATGAAGAGCACGAGAAAGATCACGAAGAGGATCTTCGCGATGGTCGCGGCCGTGCCGGCGATGCCACCGAAACCGAGCACGCCCGCGAAGAGGGCGATCAGGAGAAAGGTGATCGCGTAGCTGAGCATGGCGGGGCGGGTTAGAAGTTGGATTTCGCCCCGCGCAGCATACCCATCAGGCCGACCCCGGCGGCGAGGATACCGCCGAGCAGCAGCCAGATGGTCTTATCGGTGGGCGCGCCCGTAAAGAGCCGGGAAAAGCCCGAACCGATGGAGTCGGAGGCGCAAATTCCGTAGCTGATGAGGATGGCACCGCCAACGAGCAGGGCGAGGGAGAGACCTTTGTTCATGGAATGGGCATGGGCGAGGGGGTTGATTCGGTCGGGGCCGGGGCGATCAGGATTGCGCGAGCCTAGACCCATGATGGCGCGCGTGGTTCGCGAAGGTGGACGCACTATTTTTCGCGGTCAGCGGGTGACGCGATGCCGCGGCCGCCGAGGCGTTTGGGTTCGTGACCTCGTGAAGTAGCAACGGCTTGACGGTGGTGATCGGGGCCGGTGTTTTTCCGGCCTCCGGGCGGTTTTTAATTTTGGGCGGCATGAGGGTCAGGGCGTCCCTGCGGACGCCCCGCCTGCATTAAGCTCTTATCACGGCTCAACGGCGATGGGGTGAAACCCTATGCCCGGGCTCGGCACCGCCCGCCTGTCAGCGCGGCAGGAGAAAATAAAACACCGTCCCCTGCCCCGCTTCGCTGGTGCAGGCGATGCTGCCGCCATGCGCCACGACAATCTCGCGGGCGATCGCCAGCCCGAGCCCGGCGCCCGCCATCGTCTGGCCGGGCGCACGGTAGAAACGCTCAAACACGTGCGGCAGGATTTCCGCCGGAATGCCCGGACCCCGGTCGCTCACGGCCAGCCGAATGAAACCGAGCGGCGCCACCGCCGCGCTGAGGGTGATCACTCCCCCCGGCGGCGAGTACTTGGCGGCGTTCGTCAGCAGGTTGATGAAGACATGCCGGATGCGGCTGCGGTCCACGCTGATCCCGGCGTCCATCAGCTCCGGCTCCACGGTCACAACCAGCGTCAAGCCCGCGGGATCGATAAACCCGCGAGCCTCCGCGGCCATGTCCTGCAGCAGGGCGGTGACCGGCACGTGGCTGCGGTCGAGGCTGGACGCACCGCTTTCGAGGCGCGCGAGATCGAGGAGGTTATCAAGGATGCGCAGCAGCCGGTCCGCCTCGTCGCGCACCGTCTCCAGCAGCTCATGCTGCGTGGCGCTGAGCCCTGCGATTTTCTGCTCGATGAGCAGGTAAACCGCCATCCGCAGGCTGGTCAGCGGGGACTTGAGCTCGTGACTGACCGTGCCGACAAGGTTCGTCTTCGCATCGTCGAGCAGGCGGAATTTCGTGACGTCCTGGAGAATGACGGCGGCGCCCTTGAACTCGGTGAGCTTGTCGCCGATCGCGAGGATGCGCGGGAGATAATGACGGTCCTCGCGGCCGACGCGGAAGGTGACCACCTTGGCGTAGTCGGTCGGCAGGTAATGCCCGCCCGTCTGCAGCACTCCCGCCAGCGGCTCGGCGAGCCCGGGGGGAAAGCCCGTCGCAAAGTCCGCCGACTTTGCCAGCTCCTCGGCGGCCGGGTTGCGCACCTCCATGGTGCCGTCCCGCCCGACGACAAACACCGGCTCGGGCGTGGACGTGAGCGTGGCCTCCATCGTGCGCTGGGTGCGCAGGACCTTCGCCAGGGTCGCATCCCGGTAGGCCCGCAGGTGTACTGCCATGGTGTTGAAGGCCCGCGCCAACTGGCCGAGTTCGTCCGACGAGGTCACGGGCACCTCGCGCTCGAGGTCGCCGCCGCCCAGCGCCACCGCGGACGCGGTCAGGGCCTGGATGGGCTTGAGGAACGAATCCGCCATCCGCCACGCGAGGTAAAAAAAGAGCACGGCCGTCACCACCATCGCGGCGATCAGCAGGTGCAGCGTGTCGTCAATCCGGGTTTTCACCCGGTTCTCCGCCGCGGCGATTTCCTGCTGGTCGCGTGCAAGGAGCGCATCGAGCGTGTGGCTGACGGTAAAGTACGCGGCCTCGTTCTGCTTGAGCAGATCAAGCGGGTTGAACGAACCCATGCGCAGCGTTTCATAGCCCACGCGGGTGAAGTTTCGGAAGTCGGCGTCGAGTTGGTTGAGCAGCTCGGTCTTTTCCCGGCCGGGCTGGGCCAGCAGCTCGTCGTTGAGCCCGCGCTTGAAGCGGGCCCGGTGCTCGGTGAACCGCGGCAGCGCGCGGGCTGGATCGCCCTGGCGGGCGTCCCCGAGCGCGTTGTTCATCTGCGCCGCGGACTCCCGGAGCTCCTGCACCACACGAATCGAGCGGAAATCACGCTCGAGGATGCCCTCGATGGAGCGGCCCAGCTCCTGGTTGGTGCGCACCGCGTAGAGGCCCACCAGCAGGAAGAGCAGGAGGAGCGGCAGCAGACCGAGGGTGAGGCGCGTGCGGAGCATCGCAGGTGAAGCTAGAGCAGGCCCAGCTTCTGGCGCTTGCGGTAAAGCGTGGCGGGGTCGATGCCGAGCGTACGCGCGGCGTCGTCCAGATTGTGCGTGAGCGCCAGGATGCGGCGGAGATGCTCCGCCTCGAGCGCGTCGAGGGTCACCCGGGCACCGACAGCGATGGTCGGGTCGGCCGGGGCGCCGAATTCCTCGGGCAGGTCGCAGAGCTCGATCGTCTCCCCGCTGGCGAGGATGGTGGCACGCTCGATCACGTTGCGCAGTTCACGAAGGTTGCCGGGCCACTTGTAGCCGGCCATCGCGGTGAGCGCGGCGGGCGAGAAAGCCGTGAGCTTCTTGCGCACGCTGGCGGCAAAAAATTTCCGGTAACTCTCCGCGAAGCGAGCGAGGTCGCCCGGCCGCTCGTGCAGGCCCGGCAGGACCACCGTGATGACATTGAGGCGGTAAAACAGGTCCTCCCGGAAACGGCCGGCCTTCACCTCCTCGCCGAGGTGGCGGTTGGTGGCGGCGATGACACGGACATTGGCGTGGCGCGGGCGGTTCTCGCCCACGCGCTCGTACTCGCGCTCCTGCAGGAGCCGGAGGAGCTTGGGCTGGATCTCCGGCGCCAGTTCGCCGATTTCGTCGAGAAAAAGCGTGCCGCCCTCGGCGGCGGCGACCTTGCCGAAGGAATCCGCGATCGCCCCGGTGAACGCGCCCTTCACGTGACCGAAGAGCTCGGCCTCGAGAAGCTCGCGCGAGAGGCTCGGGCAGCTGACGGTGACAAACGCGGCGTCGCGCCGGGCGCTGCGCTGGTGCAGCTCGCGGGCGAGGATGCTCTTGCCGGTGCCGCTGGGGCCGAGGATGAGAATGCTGGCCGGCGTGTCGGCGGCCTTGAACGCCACCTGCAGGGCGCGCTGCGTGGAGGGCTCGGTGGATTCCAGATCGATGGGCGGCGACTCGCGGGCCAGTTCGCTCTCGAGCGAGCGCACCCGCGTCTCGAGGACGCGGTTTTTTTCAATCTTCGCCAGCACCGCGCGGATCTGGTCCGGCGTGAAAGGTTTGGGGATGAAATCGAACGCCCCGCGGCGCATCGCCTCGACCGCCGTGGCAATGTTGGCGTAGGCGGTGAACATCACGACGGCGAGCGTGGGCTGGGCCTTGAGCAGCCTGGCGAGCACTTCGAGCCCGTCGTCCGCGCCCAGCTTCAGGTCGAGGAACACCGCGTCGAAATTCTCCTCGTCAAGGGCCTTCAGCGCCCGCAGGCCGTTCGGCGCCTCGGCCGCGGCATGTCCCCCCATCTCGATGGCTATGCGCGTGGTTTTGCGGATGCCGGGCTCGTCATCAACAATAAGGACACGCATGGGAGGGAGTCTGTTTCGCGTGGAGTGCGGGCCAATCCTAAAAGCCAAGGCAGGGCCACCGCAAGGGCGACCCCGCCAGGTCTAGCTTCAACTCACTGGCCCCGGGCAAAGCCCGCGACCGTGCGACCGGACTCGACCGCGGCGTCCGAGGAGAGTTCCGCCTCCGCCGACTGCAGCCGGGTATTATTTTCCAGGTGGTGGCGGTCGGCCTTGGGCGCGTCGGCAGGTTGGTGATGGTCGAGGCTGATCAAGGCGCACATCAGGGCGCCAAGGGCGAAGAAGGCGAACAACAGGGGTATCATGCCGGTCGCTTCGCTTGAACCATGCCAGTAGCGCAGGATCGCGGCGGAGGGGTTGGGCTCCAGTGGTTTGCCCCGCACGAGGGTGGTCAGGGCTGCGACGGACGTCCCGCCGATCGTGCAAAATACCGGCCGAATCCCGGGCGGTGGC
This sequence comes from Verrucomicrobiota bacterium, assembly GCA_003402695.1. GTDB lineage: Bacteria > Verrucomicrobiota > Verrucomicrobiia > Opitutales > Opitutaceae > Opi-474. The sequence goes on from QQNC01000016.1 coordinate 12,367, forward strand.
GGCAAATTGCACGGCGGAGGGGGATATTTTTCCGCCGACGATTTCTTTTGTCGAATCCGGCCCCAAAACCCTCTTAGCCTCGCGACCGTCCCCCTCACCCCTCCCCCACCCGCATGTCCACTCCCACCGCCACTCCCCCCAAGGCCGCGGCCGCCGCGCCCACCCCGCCGGCGGTAAAACTGACCGACCTCGAAATCAAGGACGCCCAGCTCATCTTCGGCTCCGTCTGGTCGGACCTTGAGGCGGACTTCGGCCGGGAAAACCTCCGTTTTCCCAAGGAGATCATCCTCCTCGGCGGCGCCCCCGGCGCGGGCAAGGGCACCAACACGCATTTCATCACCAAGACCCGCGGCCTGACCTGCCCGCCGATCGTCATCAGCGCGCTGCTCGACTCCCCCGAGGCCAAGCGGCTGAAGGACGCCGGCCACATGGTGGGCGACCGGGAAGCGGTCGGCCTGCTCCTCCGCGAACTGATGAAACCCGCCTACCGCGACGGCGTCATCCTCGACGGCTTTCCCCGCACCAGCGTGCAGGTCGAGTGCCTGAAGTTGCTCGTGGACAAGATGCAAGCCCTGCGGCGCGAGTTCTTCACCACCCCGCTCGGCATCCATTTCCGCCAGCCGACCATCCACATCATGGTGCTGTTCGTGGACGAGAAGGAATCCATCGCCCGCCAACTCTTGCGCGGCAAGGAGACGCTCACGCATAACGAGGAGGTCACCCGCACCGGCGTCGGCCAGCTTTGGGAAGACCGGCCCACCGACCACGACGAGACCCTCGCGCGCCGCCGCTACCGGGTGTTCAAGGAGCAGACCTGGGATGCGCTCCAGTCGCTCAAGGAGATCTTCCACTACCACTTCATCAACGCCCAAGGGTCGATCGAAGAAGTGGAGCAGAACATTCTCAAGGAGCTCGATTACCAGAGCACGCTCGAGCTCGACCCGCGCACGGTGGACCGGCTGCGCATCCTGCCGGTGGCCAGCGAGATCATCGTGCATGCGCGGCAGGAGCTGGTGAAGCGCCTCGACAGCCATGAGTTCGGCCAGCCCGAGCTGTTTGCCAAGGTCGTCGCCTTCATCGCCAAGAAGATCATGCCCATCGTGCAGCGTCATGCCATTTCCGGCTCCGCCCACATCAACACCGAGGACCCGATGCTCGACGATCCGACGGCGCTCGCGATGCTGATCGACGTGTTTTCGGAGCGCGGCTTCCACGCCATGGTGGACATCCACCGCATCGAGATCCCGGAAAGCCTCGACCTCGTCACCGGCGCGATCAAGTGCCGCACGAAAAAGGTCTACCGCATCCATATCCGCTTCCAGGGCTCGGAAATCCGGAGAGGCTAGGGAATTCTCGATTTTCTATTTTCGAATTCTGGCGAGCAGGGTCTTCCGCGATGCGACCATGATGGCGGTGAGTTCGCCGGCCTCCTGGAGCAGGGCCCCGGTCTGGGTGGCAGCCATCAGCCCGGCCTCCGACAAGAGCTCTAGCCAGAAGGCGCATTCGTCGGCCTCCTCCTCGACCGTGGTGACCTTCGCCACCATGTCGGCGCTGGACTTCGCCCGGCACACCGCGCGGTAATTCGTCGCCACGGATGTGCCAGCGCGGGCCAATTGATTGGCGATGATTCGCGCGGTCCGGGTCTCAGGCAGGTCTTCGACCAGTTGCAGGATGCGAAGGGAGAAATCCTTCGTGCGCCGCTTCATTTCGCCTTCTGTCATGGCGCCAATCAAGCCGCCTCTCATCGCCCCAGCCGGCGCTGGAGCGTAACTTTCCCGTACCGAACACCTGAGTTGCCCCGCAACCCGGCACCCGCTCGACCAAGCTAATCGAAACTCGAAAATTGCGCTACGAGTAAGCGGCGCCATGCGCCGCTTACTCGTAGCGCAGGGCCTCGATCGGGTCGAGGGAGGCGGCCTTCCAGGCGGGATAAAAACCGAAGCCGACGCCGATACCCGAGCATACAAGCAAGCCAAGCGCCGCCCAGTCCCACGGGAACACCACCGACGCCTTGAGCATCAGGGCCAGCCCGTTGCCGCCGGCCACGCCGAGCAGAATGCCGAGCACCCCGCCGGCCAGGGAGATGGCGACCGACTCGATGAGAAACTGGGTGAGGATACTGGCCTTGCGCGCCCCGATGGACTTGCGGATGCCGATCTCCTTCGTGCGCTCCGTCACGCTGACGAGCATGATGTTCATGATGCCCACGCCCGCGGCGAGCAGCGCGATGCCGCTGATCACAAACGAGCCCGCCGCAATCACGTCCGCCACCTTGGCAAACGACGCGATGAGGGAGTCGTTGGAGTACAGCTCGAAGTCGTTCTCTTGCTCGGGGCGGAGACCGCGCACGATGCGCATCGCGGTGATGCCCTTGTCGATGATCTCGTTGTACAGGAGCTGGGACGGCGCCTGGGTCGCGATGTTGATCGTGTGGCGGGCGACGCCGAAGTCGTTCAGGAAACGGGTCAGCGGGACCATGACAATCGCGTCCTGATTCTGGCCGAAGGAGGAGCCCTTGTCCGCAAAGACGCCGATGACCGTGTAGGTGCGCTCGTTGACCTTGATCATCTTGCCCAGCGGGGACTCCGAGGGAAAGAGCCGCTTCAGGATGGCCTGGCCAATCACGGCCACGGGCCGGGCGAATTCGACATCATCCGCGCCCAAGTTGCGGCCCAGCTCGATCGTGTACTGGTTGGCCGTGATGAAATGCTCGTTGCTGCCGCAAAAGGTAATGCCGGGCGTGGTTTTCCGGTTCTGGTACCGGGCCTGCACGGTGATGTTGTTCTCGAAGCTCTTCACGCAGACGACGTCCGCAATCCCCTCCATCAGCCGCTGGTAGCGCAGGGCCTCCTCCAGCGTGATGTCGCGCCGCATCTCGTAGCGGCGGCGGTTTGGCCCCTCCTCGTCGCCACCGCCGCCGTTGACGGGGTATTTGGCGAACTGGAACATGTTGGAGCCGAGGAAACTCAGGCCGTTCTCGATGGAGCCGCGCAGCGCCGACACCGCGGTCATCACGCCGATGACCGAGAAAACACCAATGGTGATGCCCATCATGGTGAGTCCGGAGCGGAGCTTGTTCACGCCCAGGGAACCCAAAGCCATGCGAAGGATTTCGGTAAGGCCCATGGGGTTATTTTCGAATTTCGAATTTCGAATTTCGAATTCGGACCCGCCGCAGGCCACGCGAAATGCCGCGCTTTTTAAGTTGGATCTGGTTCATGGCTTAAATTCCTAAACGAAATTCACCTCATTCGTAACGGAGCGCGACGACCGGATCGAGGCGGGCGGCGCCCCAGGCCGGGGCGAAGCCCGAGAGGATGCCGGTCACGACGGAGACCAGCATGCTGACGAACACGAGGTTGATGGAAAAATCAATGGGGAGGGACGGCATCGCGGCCTGGAGGCCGAGACAGGCGCCATAGGTCAGCAGCAGTCCCGCCACGCCGCCGATCAGGCAGATGGAAACGGCCTCGATCAGGAACTGCAGGAGGATGGTGCGCCGGCGGGCGCCGAGCGCCTTGCGGGTGCCGATCTCCTTCGTGCGCTCCTTCACACTGACAAAGGTGATGTTCATGATGCCGATGGCGCCGACAAAAAGCGACAGGCCGGTGATGAACAGGCCGGCGAGGGCGATGCCCTGCTTCACGGGGTCGAGCACGGCCTTGAAGGCCTGCTGCTCGTTGATCGAGAAATTGTCGCGTTCGCCCGGCAGCTGGCCGCGCACCCGGCGCGTCGCGCCCTCCAGTTCATCGCGCGCCTCCTCGAGGTGATTCTTGTCCTTCACCTTCACCCGGACGTCCACGCCGCGCCGCAGGCCGAGGTATTTCTTGAAGGCTTCGAGTGGGATGAAGACCTGGTTGTCGAAGCTGAACAGGCCGAGGAACGAGCCCTGCTTGGCGAGCACGCCGATGACCGTGACCGGGTGACCGCTTACCTGCACGGACTGGTCGAGCGGCGAGCGGCCCTGAAACAGGGCTTCCGCCACATCGGCGCCGAGGATGGCGACGGGCCGGCCGGAGTTGGCCTCGGTTTCGTTAAAGAAGCGCCCCTCGGTCAGGTCCACGCTGCTGATGCGCGAGTACTCGCCCGTGGTGCCGAGGATCACCGAGTTGACCTTGTATTCGCCGTTCTTGACCGGGCTGCCCCGCATGGCAACGGGCACCGCGATCTCGAGCGTGGAGTTGGGCGTATTCTCAATGACCTGGTTCAGTTTTTCCGCGATGTCGGCGGTGATGCGCGGGCGGTTCTGGTAATTCCACCAGTCCTCCACCCCGCCCCACGGCCATTTCTGCACGTAAAGGATGTCTTCCCCCAGCATCGCGAGGCTGTTCGAGAAACCCTTGTCGATGCCGCCGATCGCCGTGCCCATCAGCGTCACCGCGACGATGCCGATGATGACGCCGAGCGCGGTAAGCACGGAGCGCAGCTTGTTCGCGCGGATCTGCGCGAAGGCGATGCGGAAGGACTCGGTGAACTCGTAGATTAGGCGGCGCATGGGAATTTTCGCATTTCGATTTACGAATTTCGATTACGGACGATGCGAGCCTTCCGCGACGGGGACCGTCAGCGTGCGTTGGAACAGGGGGAAGATGCGCCAGAAAGGCATGGTATCAGGGATTCGAAATTCGAAATTCCTCAGGTAGCCGGTCCGTCGCTCTCGATCAGGCCGTCGCGGAGGCGGACGATGCGGCGGGCGTGCCGGGCGATGTCCTCCTCGTGCGTGACCACGATGATGGTGTTGCCCTGATCGTAGAGTGTCTCGAAGAGGGCCATGATTTCGACGCCGGTCTTGGAGTCCAAGTTGCCGGTCGGCTCGTCGGCGAGAATAATGGAGGGATTATTGACCAGGGCGCGGGCGATGGCCACGCGCTGGCGCTGGCCGCCGGAGAGTTCGTTGGGCTTGTGGCTCATGCGCTCGCCGAGGCCGACGTCCTGCAGGGTGCGGGTCGCACGCTCACGACGGATGTGCGGCGAAAGGCCGGCATAGATTAGCGGCAGCTCCACGTTGGCGAGCGCCGTGGAGCGCGGCAGGAGGTTGAAGGTCTGGAAGACGAAGCCGATCTCGCGATTGCGGATGTCGGCGAGCTCGTCGTCCTCCATCGAGGCCACGTTCTTGCCGTTGAACTCGTAGCGTCCCGCCGTCGGGGTATCGAGGCAGCCCAGCATGTTCATCAGCGTGGACTTGCCGGAGCCGGACGGCCCCATGATGGCGAGGTACTCGTTGCGGTGGATCTTCAGTGAGACGCCGCGGAGGGCATGGATGGTCTCCTCGCCCATCTGGTAAAGCTTGGTGACCTGCTCAATGTCGATCACGAGTGAGCCTGTGGGGCGCGTCACGCGGGTCGCGGAAGAAACGGCGGTGGGAGGCGTCATCGGTCGCGCCTTATTTCTTGTCGTCCTTCTTCGGCTTCTCGATCTGGATCAGGGCCCCGTCCTTCAGCTTGCGGCTGATGGCGGCGTAGCTGCCGGACACGACCTCGTCGCCGGCCTTCACGCCGCTCTTCACCTCGATGAGGGCGTTGTCGGCGATGCCGGTCTCCACCTTCTGGGCCTTCACCTTGTTGCCGTTGCGGATGAAGACGATGCGCTGGAGCTTGCCGGCGTCGCGCCGGGCCTGCTCGCGTTCGGCGACGAGCTCAAGTTCGTTGCCGGACTTTTCCTGGGCGTCCTTGGCGTTCTTCTTCTGCAATTCCTCCGTGGTCATGCCGCCCGCGGCGCGGACGGTGACGCTCTGGATCGGGATCGCGACGACGTTCTCAACGGTCTGGGTGGCGATGTCGGCGGTGGCGCTCATGCCGGGGCGCAGGTTGGCGTTGTGGTCGCTGATGCGGATCTTGACCTGGAAATTCGAGACTTCATCGGCGTTGGTGACCTGGGTCGAGGCGCCGGTGGCGGAGGAGTTCTGCGCGGAGCTGCTGATCTCGGTCACGACGCCCGAAAACGTACGGCCGGGATAGGCGTCGATCGAGATGGTCGCGTGGTCGCCGTTCTTCACGTTGACGATGTCGTTCTCATTCACCTTCACGCGCACCTCCATGCTGCCGAGGTCGGCGACGCGCATGATCTCGGTGCCGGCAAAGGAGCCGGTGCCGACCACCCGTTCACCGACCTCGCTGCCGAGGGCGCTGATGGCGCCGTCCATCGGGGAATAGATGATGGTCTTGTTGAGCAGGTCGCGCGCCTGGGCGAGTGCGCCCTCGGTGCGGCGGATCTGCGCCAGGGTGTTGTCCTGATTGGCCTGGGCGACCTCGAGGTTGGTCTTGGCGGCCGAAAAATCGGAGTCGGACATCAGCTGCTTGCCGAACAGGTCGTTGGTGCGCTTGAAGTCATCCTGGGCCTTGATGAGCTGGGACTTGGCCTGCACCGCGTTGGCCTTGGCCGCGACGAGGTTCGCCTCCTGCTGCTCGACCTGGGACTGGTAGGTGTCGGGCCGGATCTTCACGAGCAGGTCGCCCTTCTTCACCGTGGCGCCCTCCTTGAAGGGCAGTTCGATGATTTCACCCGGGGCCTCAGTGGAAATCTTCACCTCGACCTCCGGCTGGACCTTGCCGGTCGCCGTCACGAGTTGGGTGATCGTCTTGATGACGGCCTTCTCCGTCGTGACCATGGTACCGGTCTCCTGATTCTTACCCTTGAGATAAGCGCCGAGGCTGAGCAGGACGACCAGCGTGATGCTGCCGATGATGATCCACTTGGTCTTGGATTTCTTTTTCACCACCACCGGGGTGGTGGCGGGTTTGGAGGCGGGGGCCGGGTTCATAGTTGTCAGGGTGTGCAGTTAAAGGGTGCGAGGGTCAGGAACTCACTCCGCCATGGCAAGCGGATGCAATTCGTCCGGAAAAAAGTGTGGAGGGGCCCACAACGACCCCTCCACCCAACACCACTGATTGCCACAAACGAGAGAGGGAAAACCGGGCCGGCCCAAAAGGAAAAAACGCGTTTGCGCTGAAACGCGGCCCCTGTGCGACCAAAGGGCGGCGGACATCGTTCAAGGCGGTGGCGGGACGGACAGGCACTGGCATGTCACGACAACACCGCGGGAAGGGTCAAAGTTACACGAATTTTTGATGAACGGGCGGACCGGGGGATGGGCGGGACGCCGGGTGGCGGGCATGGGCCTGGCCCATCCACCCGTAAAAAAGCCGGGGCGGACCGTACCCCGGACCACCCCCGGCCAAAACCGAGCAGGGTCGCCACAATCCACCACGCGGACAATTTCGTTTGGCGCAGCCCGATGCCGCCAAGCCGCAGCTCACACCGAAAGCGGCTAGAGTTAGCAGGCCTGAACGTGTGTACGGCCCCACCGTGATCCCGCCAGATCGCCAAGTAACTCGCACTACGCCGGTAAGGCCAACCCCTCCCACGGTTACGGCGTAAAGCGCCCAACCCTAAGCTATAAAATTCAACCGAATCCGCGGCCTCATCCAGCGCGGCAAGTAATGAGGGTCCGGGGGTGTAAAAGCGGTCAGCTTGAAAACTATTTACTCGGTCCTGGCCGCGACCTGCGCCGCTTGCTGCGCCTCCAGCCACCGCGCACATTTCTCCAATCCGCCGAAGGGATAGAGATGGAAGCGCTGCGTCCCGTGCACGGCCGCGACGAAGTCCTCGGGCTTGTTCGACATCAACAGGCGGCCGAAGTTGAAGCCCTGCTTCAGCAGGACGTCCTTGGCCGCGGTGACACCGCACACCTGGGCGTATTTGAGCAGCGTCTTCAGCGACGCCGGTCCCGCCACACCGACCGCCACGGTCTCCGTCACGCCGGCGGCGCGCAGGCTGGCAATGTAGCCGCTGACATGCTCCGGGGAGAAACTCCACTGGGTGACGATCTCCGACTCCATCCCGGCGGCATGGAGAAACTGCAGCTTCGTCGCCAGGTTCTGGCGCGAGTCCGGATCAGCGGGATTGCCCTCCGGATGTCCCGCCAACGCGACCACGCGCAGCCCCACCTGCGCAAAGGCCTCGGTCCGCAGCACGTCCAGCGTCTGGGTATACGGACCCGCCGCCTGCCCCGCCCCGCCCGCCAGCAGCAGGGCCTTGCGGACGGCGAGGCGTTTCAGGCCCGCGCAGAATTCCCCGAGCTGGGCCTCACTCTTGAATTCCCGGGCGGCCAGGTGCGGCACGGGGGTGAATCCCTGTTGGGCGATCGTTTCGATCGCACCCAGCAGGGCCGTGATGTCCGAGCCCGGGATCATGGTCACGAAGACCTCATCCACCAAGCCCTTCACCAGCGACAATTGTCCGGCGTGGGCGGGAATGACCTCGAGACTCCAGCGAGGCGGCGGTTGAGGCGTCATCCGTTTGCCTGCGGCTCGGGACGCGAGGTGCGAATGGTGGCCCGCACCTCGGTCTGGACGTGGCGCTCGACCGAAGGCTTGGCCGTCCCGCCATTCGGTTCGCCCCAGACCACGGTGACCTGCGCGCCGTCCACGGCCGCATCCCGGTCCACCATCGCGAGAGAGAACCAAGCGCGGACATTCGAGGTGTAGACGTTGTAGGTGGAGAGGCCGACGAGCTTGCCGTCCTTCTGCACGCGGTCGAAGGGGATGGTGGAATACTGCCCGCCGGGGAGCTCGAGATGCTTGCAACGGTCGCCGCTGCCGAGGGTGCTGCCGATGATCCGCAGCACGTCCTCGCGGTTCCAGACCAGCCAGACCTTCTCGCGGTGGGGCTTGTCGGCCATCGCCTCAAGCGCCGAACGGCCGACGAAGGCATGATCGAATTTCAAATGGCGCCCATAGCCCAGATCCCACGGGGTCTGGTAGTAATCCTCGATCTTGTCCGAAACGAAGCTGCCGCCGACCGACGCGTTGGCCTCGAAGCCATCGGCCGGGAGCCATTCGCGGTAGGCCTTCATCGAGGGGCTGAAGATCGCCGGCATCGGCGACGGGATCCAACCCGACTCGGGCGAAACCGTGGAATAGGCGCGGCCGCCGACCAGCCGAAGGCCGAGGCCCTCGCCCGCGGCGACGATGGCGTTGCGGATGTCATCGCCGAACTCGGACGGACCAAAGAGCTCAAAGCCCTGCGAGCGGGCCATGCCGTGGCCGAGAGCGTTGATTTTGTGCCCGGCGATCGTGAGGTCGGTGATATGGAAAAACTTCACCTCGGGCACGGGGCCGCCGATGGCCTTCTGCATGATCGCCATCGCGTTCGGGCCCTGGATCTGGAAGCGGAAGGTCTTGCGCCGGCCCTGGTTCGCGACCGAGCGCTCATCGCGCGTGATGGTGACGTTGTACTTACCCTTCTCGACGTTGTAGGCGACCCAGTGGGGAATCGACGGCCGGCCGCTGATGTTCACCTTGTCCTGGCCGAGGCCGAAGAGGATCGCGTCGCCGATGACATAGCCTTCGGGGTTGCAGCAGACGATCTGCTTGGCCTTGCCGGGGCCGAAGCCGGCGAAGCTGTTGATGGCGAGGTCCGAGAGCAGCCGGAGGAGATCCGGGCCCTCGAAGTAAGTGTCGGTCATGTGGAGCGACAAATCAAAGAGCGCGGCGGTCTTCTGCCAGGCCTCCTGCTCGTCCCGCCAGTTGGTGAATTCCGGCTGGATCGGAAACACATAGGCGCCGACCGGCGCGTTACGGAGCATCTCGACCGGGTTTTTCCAGGCCTGCAGTTTTTGTTCGAGGGATTTCATTTTATGGGAAAGAGGGCGTTGGTTTGGACCCGGGGGTTACCCGTGCCGGTTAAAGGACAGGGCGGCGCCGACGATGCCGGCCTCATTGAGGAATTTTGCGGGCACGACCTTCGCGCGGGTCTTGAGGTAGGGGAAAAACTTCCGGCTCTTGGCGCTCACGCCGCCGCCGATGATGATCAGCTCGGGCCAGAGGATTTGCTCCAGGCTGCGGATGTACTCGCCGAGTTCCTTCCCCCACTTCGCCCACGACAGGTCGCGGCGCTTCCGCGCGGCGGCGGACACAAAGCGCTCCGCCGACTTCCCCTTGATCTGCAGGTGGCCGAATTCGCAGGGCACCACCAAGCCGTGGTAGCAGAGCGAGGAGCCGATGCCGGTGCCGAGGGTGAGCAGCAGGGTCTTGCCCTTGAAATTCCGGCCCGCGCCGAACCGCATCTCCGCCAGCGCCGCCGCGGCGGCGTCGTTGGTCAGCGTCACCGGGCACTTGGTCGCCTGGGCAAACAGCTTTCCGCCGTCGCAGCCGATGAACTTCCGGTGGAGATTCGCCGAGGTCAGGATGTGCGAGCCGTGGATCACGCCCGGGAAACCAACGCCGATGGGCCCGCGCCATTTGAAATGCTGCGCCATCTCCGCGGCATGCTTCGCCAGCGCCGCGGGCGTGAGCACCTTCGGGGTCTCGATCCGGAAGCGTGCCCCGAGCAGCCGGCCGGTGGCCAGGTCCACGGGTGCGCCTTTCAACGCGGAGCCGCCGATGTCGATGCCGAGAATTTTCATGGAGGCCGAAAACGCTAGAGGCGCCGAAGCGCTACTGGCAAGTCCCGGCTCCTTCCCGTCCGTGCGCGTGGCCGTGGCTGAGTTCCGCCGCGGTTGCCGGGCGCGCCGTGACGAGCTCGACTTCAAATGTGAGGTCCACGCCCGCCAGCGGGTGATTGGCATCGAGGGTCACCTCGTCGCCGTCGATCGCGACCACCGTGACCACCGGCGCATACTGGTCCTCGCCGGCCTGAAACTGATCGCCCACCCGCAGCTCGCCCGCCACCGGCAACAGGGCGCGTTTTACCCGCTGGACCTGGGCCGGGTCGGGCGCGCCGTACGCCTCGGCGGCGGGCACCTGGACAGTGAGCTTAGCCCCGACCTCCGCCGGGCGCAGCCGCTGGTCGAGTCCGTCAATAATCTGCCCCGCCCCTTCGAGATAAGTGACGGGTTCGCGCCCGGCGGAAGCATCCACCACGCGACCCGCCGGGTCGCGCAGCGTGTAGTGGAAGGTGACGATCCGTCGCATGGCGACGAAGTGACGA
>QQNC01000017.1 GCA_003402695.1 Verrucomicrobiota bacterium
ACGGCGCGCTCGATTCCGCAGATTATCGCCGAAATTGAAAAATATCCGGCGCGGCACGTGGTGTTGACGGGCGGGGAGCCGATGATTGCGAAGGACATCCGGACGCTCGCGGCGGAAATCAAGCAACTCGGGCATCACATTACCATCGAGACCGCGGCGACGGTGGCGCCCGAGGGTATCGCCTGCGATCTGGCTTCACTCTCGCCCAAGCTGCTCAACTCGGCGCCCGATTCACGTCTCGGGGTCACGTGGCGGAAAAAACATGAATCCGTGCGCTGGCAGCCGGCGGTGGTGCGCGCGTGGCTCGACCGCGGCGCGTATCAGTTCAAATTTGTGGTCGCGCAGCCGGGAGACGTGGACGAGTTGGAGGGCATGCTGGCCTCGCTGTCGCGGGAGATCCCGCGGGAGCAGGTGCTGCTGATGCCGGAAGGGGTCACGCTGGAGCAGATCCGCGCGAAGGCGGGCTGGCTGGGGGAACTGTGCAAGCAGCGCGGCTACCGGTATGCGCACCGGCTGCACCTCGAATTGTACGGCAACAAGCGCGGCACCTAAGGGTCCCACCATCGCCGTGTTTCACCATGACCCCGCCGGGCCCGACCCGCTGAAGAAACTCTCCGACGAACTGCACGAGCTGGCGGAGCGGTTTGCCGAGCGGAAGGTGATCCTGCATGAGGTGATGAACGTGCTCGGGGTGCGGGCTTCAGGGCTGCTGATCATCATCCTCGCACTGCCCTTCTGCGCCCCGATCTCCATCCCGGGCCTGTCGGTGCCGTTTGGGATCATCATCCTGTTCATTGCCGCGCGTTTTGCGTTTGGCCTGCCGCCCTGGCTGCCCCGGCGACTGCTGGAGACCCAGCTCCCGCCGCGATTTTTCCGTGCGGTGCTGGAAGGCGCGAGCAAGTTGATCGGCTGGATCGAAAAGCGGCTGAAGCCGCGTTGGCGGTGGTGGACGGATTCCCCGGCCCGGTTGCGGCTGCATGCGGCGATGGTGGGCTTTTGCGGATTCCTGCTTCTGCTGCCGCTGGTCGGCATTCCCTTCACCAACACCCTGCCCGCGCTCGTGATTGTGATCGGCATGCTCGGCATGATGGAGCGTGACGGCGTGGCGATTGCCTCAGCCTACGGGCTGCTCGTCGTCACGCTCGGCTACCTGGGATTTTTCGCCGGCGTGATGATCGAGCTCATCAAGCGTGCGCAGCACTGGCTGATGGGATAGTTGCAGGTTACGGACGACGAGACGACGGACGACGCGGAACTGAAACCGGCGTGGTCCCGAAAGTAGCGCAGGCATCCCCGCCTGCATTTACTTAACTCTGCAGGCGGTGACGCCTGCGCTTACATCAATCGTAGCGCTGCCAGGGGAGCTTGTTGGCGTCGATCCAGCGGTAGTGGTCGGCGAACTGCAGGGCGGAGCCGGAGGCCTCGTCCACGACGACGGTCGAGCGCGGGTGCAGCTGCAGGGCGGAGGCCGGGCAGATGGCGGCGAGCGGACCCTCGATCATGCGTTCGACGGCGCGCGCCTTGGGCGGGCCAAAGGCCAGCAGCAGGCAGCGGCGGGCGTCCAAGATGGTGCCGACCCCCATGGTGATCGCATGGCGCGGCATGGCGGAGCGGGACCCGAAGACGTCGCTGTTGTCCTGCAGGGTCTGCTCGGAGAGAATCTTGATCCACGTGCGCGAGCGGAGCGAGCCGGAGGGCTCGTTGAAGCCGATATGGCCGTTGCGGCCGAGGCCGAGCAGTTGGAGGTCAATGCCGCCGGCGGCGATGATGCGCTCCTCATAGGCCCGGCACTCCGTGTGCAGGTCGGCCGCGGTGCCGTCGGGGATGTGGGTGTTGGCCGGGTCGATGTTGATGTGGCGGAAGAGATTCTCCCGCATGAAATACCGGTAGGACTGGTCGTGCGTCGCGGGCAGGCCGACGTACTCGTCGAGGTTGAACGTCGTGACGCGGCTGAAATCGAGCCCCTCGTCGCGGTGCATCCGGATGAGTTCCTGGTAAAGTCGCAGGGGCGTGCGCCCGGTGGCGAGGCCGAGCACGCAGTTGGGTTTTTCGCGGACGTAGCGGGCGATAATTCGGGCGCCGAGGAGGCAGCCGGTGTCGGCGTCTTTGCGGATGATGACTTCCATGGTTCAGTGAGGGCCGTCGGCGAAGACCTGGCCGTTGATGATGGTGCCGGTGCAGTGCGAGGTGTATTCGAAGGGGTCGCCGTCGTAGAGGGCGAGGTCGGCGTCCTTGCCTATTTCAAGCGAACCGGTGCGGTCGGCGATGCCGAGGAGCTTGGCGGCGTCGAGGGTGATGCTGGCGAGCGCGGGCTCGAAGCCGAGGCCGTTGGCGGCGGCGACGGCGGCCTCGAGGAGGACGACGCGCGTCTTGGGCACGTAGGATTCGTAGCTGCTTTGCAGCGCGACCGGGATGCCGGCGGCGTGAAGCTTACCGGCGGTCTCGACACTCAGGTTTTCCATGTCGCCGTAGGTGCGCTGCATGGTCGGGTGCACGATGACGGGGAAGCCGCTGGCCTTGATTTCGTTGAGCACGAGCGGGGCGTCGGCGCAGCCGTCGAGGATGAGCTTGAGCTTGAATTCCTTTGCGAGCCGCAGCGCGGCGACGATGTCCTGCTGGCGGTTGACGGTGACGAGGAATGGCTGCGTGCCATCGAGCCCGCGGAGTATCGTCTCAAGGCGGAGGTCGCGGCCGGGGCGCTTGGCCTCGTCTTTGCCGTCGCGCTTATGGGCGTATTCCTGCGCCTTGATCAGTTCTGCGCGCAGCAGGGCGACGGCTTTGGCGCGGGTACCGGGGGACTTGGAGGCGGAGCCGGGCGAGCCGTCCGCGGCGTTGAGGCCGTTGGCGCCGAGGGTGATGGAGGTCATGGCGGCGGGGTTGACGACATCCTCGTCCGTCTCGCGACCGAGGGTCTTCACGATCATGGTCTGACCGGAGATGAGCGCGGTGGGCGCGTGGCCGGTGTTGACGGTGGTGACGCCAAACGAGCGCACCCAGGCGACGAGCGGGTCCTTGGCATTGTAGGCGTCGATCGCCCGGAGTTCAGGCTGAATCGGAGCGGATTTCTCCCACATGTCCTGATCTTGCGGCTGGTTGAGCAAGCCCGAGAGGCCGACGGTGGCGTGGGCGTCAATCAGGCCGGGTGTGACAACGGCGGCCTGGAGCACGCGGTAGCCGGCGGGGATTTTGACCGTGTCGGCGGCGCCGATGGCCTCGATCTTGCCGTCGCGGACGAGCACCACACCGTGGCGTAGCGCGGTGCCGGACATGGTGTAGATCGTGTCACCGGTGATCGCGAGGTTCTCGGCGCGCAAGGCGAGCGGCGCAGTGGCGAGGCTGAGGAGCAGCAGGGAGCGGAGAAAATTTTTCATTGGTTACCCTCGTTGGCGGACATGATCAGGTCCCAGGCGCTGGTGAAGCAGCAGAGCTGGGCGCGGCGGGATTCGCCGGCCCCCACCCCACCGACGGCGTAAAGGTGGTCCTGCGGGTTGGTGAGATCGAAGACCTTTTGGCCCTCGACCCAGGTCTGCTCGACATGGGTGTAGACGCTGAGCGGATCCGCGGAGAGGAGAATGAAATCGGCGTCCTTGCCGGCCTCGAGTGAGCCGGTGCGGCCGTCGAGGCCGAGGATTTTCGCATTGGCGATTGTCATGCCCTCGAGGGCACCCTTGCGCGTCATGCCCGCGCGCACGGCGAGGCCGGCGGAGCGCAGAAAGCGGCGGGAGTCGCAGATGGGGTCGTCGGTGTGGAAGCCGACCAGTACGCCGGCTTTCTCGAGGATGGCGGGCGTGCGCCAGTCGAGGTCGCGTGTCTCCATTTTGCCGCCGGGCGAGTCGATCATGATGACCGAGCAGGCGACGTGGGCGGCGGCAATTTCGTCGGCGACCTTCCAGCCCTCGGTGACGTGGTGCAGCACGACCTTGAAACCGAACTCCTTGGAAAGCCGCAGGACGGTGAGGATGTCGTCGTGACGGTGCGTGTGATTCTGGACGATGCGCTTGCCGTCGAGAACCTCGACGAGTTCCTCCAGGCCGAGATCGCGCGGGGGCATTTTGTCGGGGTCGCCCTTGGCCCGGGCGATCTTGTCCCGGTATTCCTGAGCCTTGATGTACTGCTCGCGGACGAGGGCGGCGGACTTGGCGCGGGTGCCGGGGAAGGGGGCGGCCTTGATGGAGTTGGTGCCATTGGCCATCTTGAGGCCGCCGGCGTTGGTGCCGTCGGGCAGCTTGATCAGCAGGTCGTCGATGGTGCGCGCGGCGCGCAGTTTTAAGTAAAGGGTCTGGCCGCTGATGAGGTGGCCGGAGCCGGGCATGACGTTGACGGAGGTGATGCCGCCGGCGCGGGCCTTTTGGATGGAGGAGTCACGGACATCAAGCGAGTCGAGCACGCGGGCGTCGGGCTGGATCGGGCCGGAGCCGTCGCCGCCTGAGCCGGAACCGACATGGCTGTGGGAATCAATCAGGCCGGGCATGAGCACCTTGCCGGTGACGTCATGGATCTCGGCGCCAGCGGGGAGGGTCACCTTGCCGACTGCGCCGACGGCGAGAATCTTGCCGCCTTGGACAATAAGCACGCCATGGGCGATGGGCTCGCCGGCGATGGGAATGATTTGGGCGCCCGTGAAAACCTGGGGCTTTTCCTGTGCGCCGAGGCCGAGGGCCAAGCCGAGCCACAACGCCATGCCAAACAGGGGACGATAAGACATAGGCCGACGAGCGTAGGCCGGCCGTTGTCGGCGGCAAACGGGAAATAAGGCGGCGCCGGCCGGCGGAGATCGCAGATGGGAGATCGAAGATCGGGGCTTGGCAGGCCAACCGCTATTTCCGCCGGCTGACGGCCGCGGACTTCACCTCGGAGGCGGGACACCCGCAGTCACCGTCACAGCCGCCGGCTTTTTTCTTCGCGAGCGAGCGCCGCACGAGCCAGATCACCGCGAAGGCGACGAGGGCGAGGGCAAGGATGCTCTGGACGGCGGGGGTCATGTCAGAAGCCGAGGGCAGTACCGGCTTGGTAAACAATGAACGACAAAACCCACGCGGTGCCAGTCATGTAGAGCGTTTGGAAAACGGGCCATTTCCAGCCGTTGGTCTCCCGTTTCACCACGGCGATCGTGCTCATGCATTGCATGGCAAAGACATAGAAGACCATGAGTGAAAGACACACGAGCGGGGTGAACAACACGCGGCCGTCCGGCCAGCGCGCGGCCTTGAGGGCGTCACGCAGCGGGGCGGTGTTTTCATCGGTGGACTCGGCGTTGAAGACGACGCCCATGGTGGAGACGAAGACCTCGCGGGCGGCGAAGGAGCTGATGAGGCCGATGCCGATCTGCCAGTCGAAGCCCAGCGGTTTGATCACGGGCTCGAGGGCATGGCCGGCGCGGCCGGCGAAACTCTGGGCGAGTTGTTGGGTGGGCGTCGCGCCGGCGGGGGCCTTCGGATAAGCGGCGAGAAACCAGAGCACGATGCTGATGCCGAGAATAACGGTGCCCGCGCGGCGGAGGAAGATCCAAGCGCGCTCCAGCATCTGCAACGCGACGTCCTTCAGGCCGGGCAGCCGGTAGGGCGGCAGTTCCATGATCATCATCGGCGGGGCGCCCTTGAGCAGGGTGCGCTTGAACAGCCAGGCAAAGCCAAAGGCGCCGAGGGTGCCGAGCGTGTACATCACCAGCATGAGGCCGACCTTGGCGCCGAGGGAGACGTGGTCATTGGGCAGCAGGGCGGCGATCATCAGCAGATAGACCGGCAGCCGCGCGGAGCAGCTCATGAGCGGCGCGACGAGAATGGTGACGAGCCGGTCCTTCGAATCCTCAATGGTGCGCGTCGCCATGATGCCGGGAATGGCGCAGGCGTAGGAGCTCAGCAGCGGAATGAAACTTTTCCCGTTGAGGCCGACGCGACTCATCAGCCGGTCCATGATGAATGCCGCGCGCGCCATGTAACCCGTGCTCTCGAGCAGCCCGATGAAGAAAAACAGGATCATGATCTGCGGCAGGAACGTGACAATGCTGCCCACGCCGCCGATGGCGCCGTCGGTGATCAAGTCACGCAGGTCTCCGGCCGGCATGTGCTGTTGCACCCAGTCGGCGAGGAACGCGGTGTGATTGCCGATCCAGTCCATCGGGGCCTGCGCAAAGACGAAGATGGAGACAAAGAGCGCAGTCATCACCGTGCCGAGCACCAGCCAGCCCCAGACGGGATGGGTGACGACGGCGTCAATCTTGTCGGAGGTGGTCGGACCCACCGTGCCGGCGCGCAGCACGACCTCCGAGGCGAGCTGGCCGATGGACTCGTAGCGTGAGTTCACCAGGATGCCCGCCCAGTCCGTCCCCTCGCCTTCCCAGCGTTTTTGCCAGCCCTGCAGGATTTCCGTCGTGCGGGCGCTGAGAGGCACGGACCCGGAGACGCGGACGGAATCCTGGTCGGTCAACAGCAACAGCGCCTCGGCGCGCGCGGCGAGCGGGAGTTTGCCGTCATTTTCGGTGAGCGAGGCGGCGAGCTCGGACACGGCGGGCGCGATCGGCGCGGGCACGCCCCACGCATGGCGCGCGAGCGGCAGGTCGGGCCGGCTCATGGTCACGCGCAACTCAACGAGCCCCCGGCCGTTGACGGCCTCGCAGGCGATGACGGGGATGCCCAGTTCCTTTTCGAGCCGGGCGACGCGGACGTTGAGCCCGGCCTGCGCGGCGAGGTCCATCATGTTCAGTACAAGGATGACGGGCCGGCCAAGGTCGAGAATTTGGTGAACGAGGTAGAGGTTACGTTCGAGATTCGTGGCATCCACGATGCAGAGGATGCGATCGGGTTGCGGGGTATCGCTGCGGCGGCCGAGCAGCACGTCGCGGGTGACGGCCTCATCGGGCGAACGGGCGGCAAGCGAGTAAGTGCCGGGCAGGTCGATGACGGTGATTGCCTGGCCGTGCTGGGAATAAGTCGTGCCGACCTTTTTCTCGACCGTGACGCCGGGATAGTTGCCGACCTTTTGTTTCAGGCCGGTGAGGGCGTTGAAGAGCGTGCTTTTGCCGCAGTTGGGATTGCCGACGAGCGCGTAGATCGGTGCGCGGGACGACGCCGCGGGGGCGGGAACCGGGGAAAGAGGGGAAGACAGCGCCATCAGGAGACGGGGACAGGCTCGACCAGGATGTGCGCGGCGTCGACCTTGCGCAGGGTGAGATGATAACCGCGGACCTTGATCTCGAGTGGATCGCCGAGCGGCGCGGTGCGAATGAGGGTGACCGAGGTGCCGGCGAGCAGGCCCATTTCGCGCAGCCGCAGAAAGGCGGCGCCCTGCTTGGGATATTCCACCACGCGGGCGCTGGCGCCGATGGCGAGTTCAGAAAGTTTGATGGTGGTGGCGGCCACGGGGAAATCAGGCGCGCGCCGCGCGGATGAGCTCGACGATGATCTGCTGGGCGGCGCCGTCGCTGAGGGCGATGCGGGTGTTGCTGATCTGGCAGAGCAAGGTCCCCTGCCCTGACACGCGCTCGATGATGATGGATTCGCCGACGCCCATCTCGCGAAGCCGCTGGCAAAATTCCGCGTGGCCCGTGAGCTCGCAGACCCGTCCAGCGGCGCCGTTGGGCAGTTCGGCCAACTTCATGCGCTGCGGTCGGAAGGGTTCGCGCGGGGTGTTCATTGCCGTGGGGTGAGTGGCCGAACGAGACTCAGTTTCAGTAGGGGTGCAAGAAAAAGGCCCGGGCTGGCAGGCCCGAGCCGGAGAAAAATTAGCGGCGCCGCCGTTTGACGGCGAGTTGGACGCCGGAGTAACGCACCAAGCTTTGCAGGTGTTCGTACTGCTGCGGATCGATGTCCTTGGCGGCGGCGAGTTGTTCCTCGGCGCGCTTGAGGGCGGCCTCGACGGCGTGCTCGTCGATCTTTTCCTCGTTGATGGCATTTTCGGCCAGGACGTGGACGCGGTCACCCTCGACCTCGGCGAAGCCGCCGCTGACGGCGAGCCACTGGGTGACGCCGTTTTTCGTCACGCGCAACTCGCCATGCTCAATCTGCGTGAGCAGCGCGATGTGGCCGGGGAGAATGCCGACCTCGCCGTCCCGCGTCGGGATGACGACGGTATCGACGGTGTCGGAATAGACCCGGGCCTCGGGGGTGACGATTTCGAGAGTGAGAGCCATGATGTTTGCCCGCGAATTACGCTAAAGAACGCGAATGGAAGATCGGATTATTTAGCGCAGGTTTGCGTGTTTAGCGGGCGGAAGGTTTAGGCCTTTTTGCTGGCGGCCGTGACCTCGTCGATGCCACCGCGCATGTAGAAGTCACCCTCGGGGGTGTCATCGAGCGTGCCGTCGAGGATCATCTTGAAACCGCGGACGGTCTCCTTGACGGGGACGTATTTGCCGGGCGTGCCGGTGAACACCTCGGCGACCGCGAACGGCTGCGAGAGGAAACGCTGGATTTTGCGCGCGCGGTAGACGGTCTGCTTGTCCTCGGGGGAAAGCTCGTCGAGACCGAGGATGGCGATGATGTCCTGGAGATCCTTGTAACGCTGGAGGACGCGCTGCACCTCGCGGGCGACCTTGTAGTGTTCCTCGCCGACGATGTCGGCCTGGAGGGCCTTCGAGACGGAGGCGAGCGGATCAACCGCGGGATAAATGCCGAGCTCGGCGATGGAGCGCTCGAGCACGATGGTGGAGTCCAAGTGCGCGAACGTGTTTGCGGGGGCCGGGTCGGTAAGGTCGTCCGCAGGGACGTACACGGCCTGGACGGAGGTGATGGAGCCCTTCTTGGTCGAGGTGATGCGCTCCTGGAGGAGGCCCATCTCGTTGGCGAGCGTCGGCTGGTAACCGACCGCTGACGGCGAGCGGCCGAGGAGTGCGGACACCTCGGAGCCGGCCTGCGAGAACCGGAAGATGTTGTCGATGAAGAGGAGCACGTCCTGGTTCTTTTCGTCGCGGAAGTACTCGGTCATCGCGAGCGCCGAGAGGGCGACGCGCATACGGGCCCCCGGGGGCTCGTTCATCTGGCCGTAGACGAGGGCGACCTTCGATTTGCTGAGGTCCTTCTGGTCGATAACGCCGGCCTCGGACATTTCGTGGTAGAGGTCGTTGCCCTCGCGGGAGCGCTCACCCACCCCGGCGAACACGGAGTAACCGCCGTGGGCCTTGGCGATGTTGTTGATGAGCTCGAGAATGACGACGGTCTTGCCGACGCCGGCGCCGCCGAAGGCCCCGGCCTTGCCGCCCTTGATGAACGGGCAGATCAGGTCGATGACCTTGATGCCGGTCTCGAGAATCTCGGCCTTGGTGTTTTGGTCGGAGAGCGTGGGGGCGGGACGGTGGATCGGGTATTTCTTGTCGAACTTGACCGGGCCCTTGCCGTCCACGGCGTTGCCGGTGACGTCAAAGATGCGGCCGAGCACGCCGGCGCCGACGGGCACCATGATGGGCGCGCCGGTGTCGACGACGGTCATGCCGCGCACGAGGCCCTCGGAGGAGGACATCGCGATCGCGCGGGCGACGCCGCCGCCGAGGTGCTGCTGGATCTCGAGCGTGAGCACCTCGGCCTTGCCGGAGGTCGTGAACTCGATCGTGAGCGCCTGGTAGATGGGCGGAATGGTGTGCTCCGCAAACTGCACGTCGACCACGGGGCCGATGACTTGGACGATTTTACCGGTGTTCATTTTTGAAAAGAGAAGGAGGAAATGAAGGACTGAGTGGGGTTGGAAAATTACGCGGCGCTGAACTGGGCGGCGGCGATCTCGAGGATTTCCTGCGTGATGCCGGCCTGGCGGGCCTTGTTGTACTCAAGGGTGAGATCACCGAGGAGCTTCGTGGCGTTGTCCTTGGCGGTCTTCATGGCGACCATGCGGGAGCTGTGCTCGGAGGCCTTGGCCTCCAGGGCCTGGTGGTACACCTGGCGGTTGAGATAAAGCGGGAGCAGCGACTCGAGGACGACCTTCGCATCGGGTTCGAACAGCATCTGGCTCTCGGCGGGGCTTTCCTTCACCGGGACGGTGCCGGTGGCGGCGTGCAATTCCGCGACGGCGGCCTTGACGTCCGTGAGCGGCAGCAAGGTCATGACCGTGGGCACCTGCACCAGCGTGTTGCGGAAACGCGGCCAGATGATCTCGACCGTATCCACCACGCCCTTGTGGTACTGCTGCACCATGAACTCGGCGACGACCTTGATGTCGGCGAACGCGGTGCGGTCATTGGCGGGGAAGTCGGCGAGCAGGGCGCGGTGCGTGCGGGCGATGAACTGCGTGCCCTTGCGGCCGATGACGGCGTACTTCGCCGGGGTCTTGATCTCGGTGACGAGCTTGAAAAGATTCGAGTTGAGCGGGCCGCACAGGCCCTTGTCGGAGGTGATGAGGATGATGCCGCGGGTCTTCACCTCGCGCTTCACGAGGAACTCGTGCTGGGATTCCTCCACGCGGTCGGCGAGGGCGGCGAGCATGCGGGCCATGAGCTCGGCGTAAGGGCGGCCGGCAAGCGCGGCCTGCTGCGCCTTCTTCATCTTCGACGCCGCGACCAGCTCCATCGCCTTGGTAATCTGGCGGGTGTTCTTGACCGACTTGATGCGTCGGCGGATGTCGCGGGTGGAGGGCATTTTCTAGATTTTCGAATTCCGACTGGCGATTTTCGATTTCGGCCCGCGCTCGAACGCAGGGGCGTTAATCGGTATCGGAAATCGGTTTCTTAAAGTGGGAAGTCGCGGATGGATGAGGGGATTCGAAGATCGAGAAGCGAAATTCGAAAATTATGCCGTGTAGCCGGATTTCCACTCGTCGCAGGCGGCCTGGAGCTTGGCCTCGAGGTCCTTGTCGAGGGCGGCCTTGGTGCGGATCTCGGTGAGGAGGGCGTCCTTGCGGGTGGTGAAGAATTCCTTCATCGCGACCGCGGCGGCGACGACCTTCTTGGTGTCGATGGCGTCGAAGAAGTTCTTCTGCATGGCGAAGAGGATCGCGACCTGTAGCTCGATCGGCACGGGGCTGAACGCGGGCTGCTTGAAGAGCTCGACGATGCGGGCGCCGCGCTCGAGCTGGCCCTTGGTCTTGGCGTCGAGGTCGGAACCGAACTGAGCAAAGGCCGCGAGTTCGCGGAACTGGGCGAGCTCGCCCTTGAGTTTGCCGCCGACCTGCTTGGTGGCCTTGATCTGCGCGGCGGAGCCGACGCGCGAGACGGAGAGGCCGACGGACACGGCGGGGCGGATGCCCTGGTTGAAGAGGTCGGTCTCGAGGAAGATCTGGCCGTCGGTGATCGAGATCACGTTCGTCGGGATGTAGGCGGACACGTCGCCGGCCTGCGTCTCGATGATCGGGAGTGCGGTGAGCGAGCCCTTGCCGTCGAGACGGGCGGAACGCTCGAGCAGACGGGAGTGCAGGTAGAACACGTCGCCCGGGTACGCCTCGCGGCCGGAGGGACGCTTGAGGATCAGCGAAATCTGGCGGTAGGCCACGGCGTGCTTGGAGAGATCGTCATACACGATCAGCGCGTCCATGCCGTTTTCCATGAACCACTCGCCCATCGCCGCGCCGGAGAACGGGGCGAGGTATTGATTGGCGGGGTTGTCCGCGGCGGGGGCGCCGACGATGATGGTGTACTCGAGCGCGCCGGCGGCTTCGAGGGCCGTCATCGTGCGGACGATGTTGGAATTCTTCTGACCGACGGCGACGTAGATGGAATAGACCGGGCGGAACTTCGGGTCGCCGCTGGCGAGGCCGACCTTGTTGATCTTGGCCTGGTTGATGATCGTATCGATGCAGATGGTGGTCTTGCCGGTGCCGCGGTCGCCGATGATCAGCTCGCGCTGGCCGCGGCCGATCGGGATCATGGAGTCGATCGCCATGATGCCGGTGAAGAGCGGCTGGGAAACGGATTTGCGGACGATGATGCCGGGGGCGATCTTCTCGACGGGATAGGATTCCGTCGCGCCGATTGGACCCTTGCCGTCCACGGGATTGCCGAGGGCGTCGACCGCGCGGCCGAGGAGCGCCTTGCCGACGGGCACGGAGAGGAGCTTGCCGGTGGTGGTGACCTCGTCGCCTTCCTTGAGCTGCGAGACGTCGCCGAGGACGACGCAACCGACCTCGTCCTCCTCGAGGTTGAGGGCGATGCCGATGGCGCCGCCGGGGAACTGCACCATCTCATTGTACATCACGGCGGACAGGCCGTCGATTTTGGCGACGCCGTCGGCGACGGTGCGGATGTTGCCGGTGTTCTTCTTGACGGCCTTGCTGGAGAGCTTGGCGATCTGCTGTTCGATTTGTTCGAGGACGGTGCTCATCGGGAAATGCGGGGTTGGAGGCGGGATTTCTGGAAATTAAACGGCGGTGGCCAACGCGGCCAGCTGGCCGGCGACGGAGGATTCGTAGATGTCGTCGCCCACGTGCACGCGCAGGCCGGCGAGGAGCGCGGCGTTGGGCCGGGCGGTGGCGGTGACGGGGCGGCCGTATTTTTTGGTCATCGCGGCGGCGATGGCGGCCAGCGTGGCGGCGGTGATGGCGCCGGCGTGCTCGACGACGGCTTCGCCCTTGGCGAGCTCGGCGGCGACGTAGCGGGCATAGGCCTTGAGCACCATGACGGGGTTGGCGGGCTGGTGCTTCTCGACGTAGGCGAGGACCCCGGACACACGCTCAGCCGAGAGGACGCCGTCCGCCACGCTCAGCTTGAAGAGCTGGCGGGCAAACTGCTGGGCTTTTCTGGCGTGGGAGGCCATCGGTCGAATGAAGGATTAAGAATTAAACAGGCGGAAACGCTCAGGCGTTCGTGAGTTCGCGCGAGGCGGCATCGTTGTAAGCGCTGCGGTCGGCGTCGGTAAGTTTCTTGGCGAGGACGCGCTCGGTGGTGACGACGACGAGGCGGGCGATCTCGGTGCGGGCCTCGGCGAGCATCTTCTTTTTCTCGAGCTCGATGGCCTGCTGGGCCTTGGCGATGATGTCGTTGGCCTTGGCGGCGGTTTCCTGCGTCTGCTTGTCGAGGAAGTCCTTCGCGGACTTGCGGGCCTCGTCAATGATGCGGGAGGCCTCGACTTGGGCGCGCTTGGCGCTGGCGGCGCTTTCTTCCTGCGCGGCGGCCAGCTTGGTTTTCATCTCCTCGGCATAGCTCAGGCCGGACGAGATCTTGGCCTGGCGCTCGTCGAGGGTGGCGAGGACGGGCTTGAACGCGAAT
This sequence comes from Verrucomicrobiota bacterium, assembly GCA_003402695.1. GTDB lineage: Bacteria > Verrucomicrobiota > Verrucomicrobiia > Opitutales > Opitutaceae > Opi-474. The sequence continues at coordinate 13,124 of QQNC01000017.1, forward strand.
TTCCACAGGACGAAGGCGACGATGGAAAAGCTGAGGACCTGGGCGAGGATGAGCGGCACACTGATGCCGAAATCGTGCGTGATCTTCGTGATGCCGCTGGGGGCTTCGCCATGGGCAGCCACCGCCTCGACGGCGTGGCCGGTGGTTGCAGCGAGAACAAGCAGGGTGGAGAGCATGGGAAAAGCGCCGGGGATGGAAAAGGTCGCGCCGGCGCGGGGCGCCGGCGCGAGCAACGGAAGGAATTACTTAACGAGGAAGATCGCGTAGAACGCGACGGCTTCGGCGAGGGCCATGCCGATGATGGACTGGACGAGGATCTTGCCGGACGCGCCGGGGTTACGGCCGACGCCCTCGACGGCCTTGGCGCCGACGAGACCGACGCCGATGGCGGCGGCGAGACAACCGAAGGCGGCATGGAGACTGCCGGTGATTTCTGCGAACTGGGTGATCATGGTGGTGTTGTTTTTTTGGTTGGATTTCCGCCGTGCGCACGCGGGGCACGCTCCCGGCGGGAAAGGGTTAGTGGGCAGCCTTGCCGGCCTCGCCGTGGCCGTGGTCGGCCTCGTGGTCGTCGCCGTGGTTGCAGATCAGGCCGATGTAGACGCTGACCAGCAGCGTGAACACGAGGGCCTGGACAAAGCCGATGAGCAGCTCGAGGAAGTAAAACGGCACTGGCAGCACCCAGGGCGTGATGGCCGACATGGAGTGCAGGAGGTTCTCGCCGCCGAAGACATTGCCGAAAAGACGGAAGGAGAGCGAAATCGGCCGGAAGAGAATCGAGACGATCTCGATCAGGCCCACCGCGAAGAAGAGGCCGAACAGCGGGTAATAGATAATAGCGGGGACCTCGCGCTTGTCCGCCTTGTTGCCGAAGATATCCTTCAGGACCAGCTTCGGTCCGGCGTAGCGCAGGATAAAATAGAGCCAGCCGATGAACGAGACGACGGCGAGGGCGATGGTGCCGTTCATGTCGGCGTTGCCTGGGCGAATAAACTCCATCCACTCACCGCTGGCATGATCGACCATGAAAATGGTGCCGACGCCGGGAAACAGGCCGCTCCAATTCTGGATCAGGATGAAGGTGAACAGCGCGACGAGCAGGGGAAAGGTGTGCTTGGCGACTTTTTTCCCGACGATGGGCGAGGTCAAATCGAGGATGCCCTCCACCAGATTTTCCACCATGGCCTGCGCGCGGGACGGGACGAGTTGAGGCTTTTTGATGGCGAGCCGAATGGCGATGATCAGCACCGCGGCGACGATCCAGCTGGTCACCATGCTGTTGGTCACCGGCAGCGGGCCGACATTAAACAGCGCCTCGGCGGCCGGGGCCACGCCATGCGACTCAGCGGCAAAGGCCGTGAGGGCGGTGGCGATAAAAACGGCGGGCAAAGCGAGTTTTTTGACTCGAAACATGGGTTCAGGAAGCTGGTGTGGCCTAACGAAAAGAAAACACAAAGGCGGCCGCCCCAGTCACCGTCAACCCCTGAAATGCGACTCCCGCAGGCGAAAACAAAGAATTAACGCCACCACCCTCTCCTGGCGGCAAACTTATGCGCCGCCCGCGCGATGTTGGGCGGTTAGCGAATGGTGCTGCGTAGCCCGGCTCTGAAAGACGGTCAGCTGCTCAAACGGCCAGGGCTCGTCCGCGATTTGCCATTCGGGATGCGCGGTGATGACCTGCGCGGCTTCTCGGAAGTAAGGCTCATAGTCGGTGCGGAAGTGCAGCCGCGCGCCCTGCCCTGCCCGTTCGGCCACGGCGTTCAGAAAATCCGGCTGGAGAATGCGGTTCTTGTGGTGTCGCCGCTTCGGCCAGGGATCGGGAAACAGGATATATATGGAGGAGAAGGTCACTCCGGGCGGGAGCGCGCGGAGAAAATCATTCGCCTCGGCATGGATAAAGTGGAGATTAGCCAGCTTGGCCCGGTTGCGCTTGCGGATACCGCGCTCGATCCGGTCCCCGGTAATATCTACCCCGACACAGACCTGATCCGGATAGGCCGCAGCATAGGCGGCAAGAAAATGACCGTGGCCACTGCCCACCTCCCAGACGATGACGGACTTGGCCGGGATGAGTGAAGCGAGTTCTTCGCGTAAATTATTGTGCCGCTGATCTATACGGGCCAAATGCTCGGCGGTGCGGGTTGGGTTCTCCATAATAACGATAGGGAATACTCAGGAAGCATCTCGTCCCCTGCCCGCTTCCGCGCCGATCAGGACCATCAAAATGCTGATATCGGCGGGATTTACCCCGCTGATGCGGCTGGCTTGGCCGAGAGTCATGGGCTTGAACTCAGCAAGTTTCAGCGAGCTTTCCCGGCGGAGTCCGCGGACGGCGGGGTAATCGAAGTCGGCCGGGATGCGGATCTTTTCGATTTGGGAAAGCTTTTCCACCTGACGTTGTTCCCGGGCCAGGTAGCCTTGGTAACTCACCCGGTAAACGACCTCGTCGCGCACGGGCGCCGACTCCCTGATCAGTTCATCCGGCAGCACGGCCCCTACCCGATCGCGCCGGATCGCGTCGGCCCAGGTGCCTCCTGTACTGCGGTTTTTCTCGAGATAATCCACCCAGTGCGTCACTTTGGCCTGTTTGGCCTCAATGTTTTTTATCCTGTTATTAGACAGTAGATTGTAGGTTTTAGCGTGGTCCAAAAATCGAAATTCCGCGCTCCCGTGATTGAATAAAAGCCGATATTCCGCCCGGCTCGTGAACATGCGGTAAGGTTCTCGGGTGCCCTTAGTTACGAGATCATCAATCAGTACACCGATATAACCCTCGTTGCGCTGAATCAACATCGGGGCGGTTACTCGCACCTTATTCACAGCATTTACGCCAGCGACTAATCCCTGGACTGCCGCCTCTTCGTAGCCGGAAGTTCCATTGATTTGGCCGGCAAAAAAAAGATTCTCAACGTTCTTAGACTCCAGCGAGGGAAAGAGTTGAGTAGGATGAGCGAAGTCATACTCGACCGCATAGGCGGGTCGTAGCAATTGAGCCCTCTCTAAGCCAGGGATGCTATGCACCAGATCGAGTTGGACGTCGAAAGGGAGACTTGTTGACAGACCGTTAACGTAATACTCGTTCGTTGACCTCCCCTCCGGCTCAAGAAACAGCAGGTGCCGGGGCTTGTCGGCGAAGCGGACAAACTTGTCCTCGATGCTTGGACAGTACCGCGGCCCTACCCCAACGATCTCCCCACTGTACATGGCGGACTTGCTCAGGTTAGCCCGCACGATCTCGGCGGTTTGAGCCGTAGTATGAGTCATCCAGCAGGAAACCTGTTCGCTGCCAGGCGCCCATCCGATGCGGCGTTCCCCGGATTGTTCCACATGGAACATTTCCTCCGGACCTCGGGTGTCATGGAAGGCGAAGAACGTTGGTTGGAGGTCGCCCTTCTGCTCCTCCATCTTGCTGAAATCGATACTGCGGCCGAGTAATCGCGGTGGCGTGCCGGTTTTAAGGCGCTCCAGTTGGATTCCGGCCTCGGTCAGGCTGCTGGACAGGCTCTTGGCGCTGAAGTCGCCCAAACGGCCGCCTTCGTTCTTGTTTTGGCCGATATGCATCAGGCCGCGCAAAAACGTCCCGGTTGTCACCACGACGGTCTGGCCGAGGAAATCAATATCTAGGTTGGTCTGGCAGCCGACGACTTTGCCGGCCTTGTATAACAAGCCCGTGACCGTGGCCTGGAAGATCTGTAGATTCGGTTGCAGCTCGAGCGTGTGTTTAAGCCGGAACTGGTAGGCTTTCTTGTCGCACTGCGCGCGCGGGGCCTGGACTGCCGGTCCTTTGGATTCGTTCAACAGCCGGAACTGGATTCCTGTGACGTCCGTAGTGATCGCCATTTCGCCACCCAGTGCGTCGAGCTCACGGACCATCTGGCCCTTGGCCTGGCCGCCGATCGCTGGGTTACAGCTCATCTGCGCGATGGTATCTATATTGCCGGAAAGGAGCAGGGTAGAGGCGCCCATCCGCGATGCCGCCAAGGCCGCCTCGACGCCCGCATGTCCGGCGCCGCAAACGATCACATCAAACGGTAACTCATTGTATATCATCGCTCAACGTGACTATAATTGACAGGGTAGTGCGCGGTTGCCGATTCGCAAGCGCCCTATTTTCCGATGCAGAATGTGGCAAAAAGTTGGTCGAGCATTCGCTCATTATCCACCTTGCCGAGGATGTCGCCGTAGGCCGCTAATGTTCCACGTAGATCACTCGCCAGCAGCTCAACCGGTCCGCTGGCGGCGAGGTTAGCCAAAGCGGCTTGGAGGCTGACTTTGGCGCGGGTGAGGGCGTCAGCATGGCGGGCGTTGATCGCAATCACATCGTCCTGGCCAGTGGGCTGGAAGAAATCCACCATCCGAGTAATTTCCGTGATCAAAGGATCGATTCCGGCACCGGTGAGGGCGGATATGCTCACGGACCTAAGGTTAGAATATATTTCGAGGTCGAATGATTCAGACTTCAATAGGTCGGATTTATTGAGCGCTACGAGGGTTCGATCTGTGCTCAATAATTTTGCAAGAAACTCTGGTAGTGTGGGTAATGCAGTTGTTGCATCGAGAACCAGCAGGATCAGGTCTGCCTCGGCGGCGCGCTCGAGCGATTTATCCATGCCTAGCTTCTCAATTGAGCCGGGAGCGGGGTTGAGACCGGCCGTATCGATTAGTCGGAGGCAGTGGGGTCCGACAATGATGCGTTCCTCGATAAAATCCCGCGTGGTACCCGGTTCGGCGCTCACAATTGCTCGTTCGTGGCCCACCAGGCGGTTCAGCAAACTGCTTTTGCCGGCGTTGGGGGCGCCGATAATCACGGTCTTGATCCCGTCGCGGAGCAATTCGCCATAATGGCTCGTCGCGAGCAGTCGTTCCGTCTCGGCGGCGAGCGATTCGAGAGTGCGCCGGACGATGGCCCGGTCTTCTTTCGGCAGATCCTCGTCGGGAAAATCAATATACGCCTCAATCCGCGCTAGGGCGCCGAGCAGTCGCTCCGTCAAATCGTTCAACCGCCGGCCGAGCCCGCCGCGCAATTGCTGGTTTGCCGCCGCGAGGGCGCGTTCGCTGCGGGCGTGGATCAGATCCATCACCGCCTCGGCCTGGCTCAGATCCATGCGGCCGTTCAGAAAGGCGCGTTGCGTGAACTCACCCGGCCCGGCGGGACGCCCGCCGCGCGCGAACAGATCCTCGAGAATCGTCTGCGCAATGAAGGGATTGCCATGACACGAAATCTCGAGCGAATCCTCACCGGTGAAGGAATTTCCCGCGGGGAAAAAGGTGGCCACCACGTCATCCACCAGCCGGCCGTCTTTCGCCCGGTAGTCCGCGTGGAGCGCGTGGCGGGGTGGGGGTGGGGCGCCGAAAATATCCTGCGCAAACCCTGCCGTATCCGGCCCGCTGACACGCACGAGCGCGAGCGCGGAGGTGCCGGCGGGCGTGGCGAGCGCGGCAATCGTGTCGGAGGAACGCGGCATCCCGTGACGCAACGCGCCCCGTCCGCCCACGCCAAGACAAAACCCGGCGCAGGGCGAAGCGCTGACCGCACCTGTCTTCCGCGGTGGTTGCCGATGTTCTCATCGGCGAAGTCGGCGCTGGGGACGTCGACGCCGACCACCAGCCGGCGGGGTGCCCGGGCCGCGTTCTGAGCTTCGCGCGGCGAGGGCGCCGCGGTTCCAGTTCAAACCAACGCGTTGGGGACAAAGCGTTTCACCCGCAAACCCCTCAGCGCGCGTTGATGCTGATCGGCGCGACGCGGGTGCGATCGGCGACCTTGTCGCCGGGGTAAAGCACGACGGAATCGCCTTCGGCCAAGCCGGCCAGGATTTCCGTTTCGCGGCCGTTGCTGTGGCCGACCGCCACGGTGCGAAGTTGGGCGCGACGGCCATCGAGTACGAAGGTCTGCCAGGCGCCGTCGCGCTGGAACAACGCGCCCGCCGGCGCGTGCAGGACGCTGGAACTCTCCCAGGTCACCACATGGGCTTCGACGCGGTAATTATCGCCCAGGGTGGGGCGTTTCCCGAGCGGATCGGTGAAATCCGCGACGACGTACACGCGCTGCTCCTCGACGCCGAGCGCGGAAATCTTGGTGAAGGCCGACGGTTCGACCAAGCGTACGCGCGCGGCGAGCGGTTCCGGGCCGCCCCATTGCTCGAGCACAACGCGCGCCCCGGGGCGGATGGCCACACCGTCGCGCGACAGCACCTCAATGCGCACTTCCAGGTCGGTGGGGTCGCCGACTTCCATGAGCGGAAAACCGCCCGGCACCACGCGCGAACTCTCCTGCAGCACGCGCAGAATGCGTCCGTCGACCGGGGAAGTGATGACGAGCGGCTCGGCACTGCCGCCAGGCTGTTCGCGGGAAAGCAGAGCGCGCGCCTGTTCCAGTTCGAACTCCGCCACCTTCAAGCCGAACTCAGCGGCGCGCTCCTCCTGGAGGGCGGTGGTGGCGCGCATTTGCGCGGTGTCGAATTCCTGAGCGGACAAAACCTTCTGGGCGAAGAGCTGCTTCAATCGGTCAAAATCCGCTGCATACATTTTCGCCGCGGCGCCGGCGCGCTCGTGCTGGGCGAGGGCGCCTTCGCGGTTGGCCTCGGCGGCGCGCACGCGGGCGGCGGCCTGGGCCTGGCTGCGGGCGTCGAGAAAATCCGCGCCGCTCGTCTCCAGGGTGGCCAGCACGGTCTGTCCGGTCACGACGGGCGCGCCGGCCTTCCAGTCAATCCGGCGCAGCTGACCGGCGACGGGCGCGGAGACCGCATAACGGTTCTTCACGCGCGTCATGCCCTCCTCATCCACCGTCACGACAAGCGCGCCGCGCGTGACGCGGCCGGTCTCGACCGGCACGGCGCGCGGCCAGAGGCCGATGCCGATGAGCGCCACCAGCAGGGCCAGGCCGGCCCAGGGCAGGAAGCGGCGCCAGGAGCGGGTGCCGGGCTGGCCCGGGGCGGAAGGAGAGGAGGCGGCGGTCATGGAAAGAGTTTAGTCGAGGGCCTTGAGCGCACTCACGAGATCAATGGCCGCGAGCTTGCGCGCGGCAAACAGCGCCGACAATGCCGAAGCAATCGCGACGACGGAAACCGCGAACGCGTAGTTGGCCGCCGTGAGCACGAGCGGCAGTCGCACGGTCTCGGTGTTGAGCGTGCGGATGATGCCTGACGCGAAGAACGAGCCGAGCACCAGCCCGAGCGGCAGGGCCAGCAGCGTCAGCAACACGAGTTCGCCCACGAGCACGGCCCCCACCTCGCCCCGGCTGAAACCGAGCACGCGCAGCGTGGCAAGCTCGCGCGACCGCTCGGACAGCGAGATGCGCGCGCTGTTGTAGATGATGCCGAAGGCGACGACGGTGGCGAAGAACATGTAGATTTTCTGCAGCAACGAGACACTCGCGGCGGTCGTCTGCCGGAAACCCTCGCGGACGGAGTTCTTGATCATGCAACCCGCGAGGCGTGGCGTGTGCTTGACCGCGGCCAGGAATTCCGGCCACGACCCGGCGGCCACGGTGAGGTGCGCGCCGTTGATCCGGTCGCCCTCGAGCAGCAGGCGGTTGAGCGCCGGCAATTCCATGTAGGCGGCGATGCCGGTGAAATCCTCCGCCAGCCCGGCCACCGGCACCCGGAGCTCGCGCTCCTCGCCTTCGAGCACCTTGGCCACGACCTCGTCGCCGGGCCGCACCTGCAGCACGGTGGCGAGCTTGGCGGAGATGATGATGCCGCGGGGCGGGAGGGTGAGCTGGCGCGGATGAGCATCGATCACGCGGCTCAGGGTGCCGTGCGCCGGCAGGCCCTGCAGCAACAGGCGGCGGGTAACCGGGCCGGCGCGCAGCTCGACGGGTACATAGCGAAACGGCTCCGCGAGGATCACGCCCGGCAGGTGGCCGAAATCCGCCGCACCGCGGGTGGGGCCGGGCTCGACCAGGGTGAGGGTGACGGTCTGCCGCTGCACGACGTCCCACTGGAAATCGATGATGTACGCGACGCCATCGCGAAACGAACTGGGCACGACGAGGATGGAGGTGGCGAGCGCCAGGGCGAGGCAGGTGAGGGCGCTGCGGATGGGCCGGCGCTCGATGTTGCGCAGCGACATCCGGAACGACGCGCTGAACCAGCGGGCCGCGCCGAGCCGCTCGAGCAGGGCGGGCCGGTAGCGCGCGGGTGCCTCGGGCCGCATTGCCTCGGCGGGGGGCAGCCGCACGGCGCGGTGCACGGCCCCGGCCACGCCAGCAAACGCAGCGAGCGAGCTCACCACGCTGGCGGCGACGAGCACGCGGGAATCGAGGAGAAAATCGAGCTGCGGAAAACGGAAAAAAATGTGGTACAGCCCCACCAGCTGGTGGCCGAGGAAGATGCCGCCGATGGCGCCGAAGCCGACCCCCCCGAGCACGATGGCGAAGGAGAATTTAAAATAATGCGTCCCGACCTGCGCGTTGCTGAAACCGCAGGCCTTGAGCATCGCGATCTGCTCGCGCTGCAGGGCGACCTGCCGGCTCATCACGGAATTCGTCATGAACGCTGCCACGCTCAGAAACACGAGGGGGAAGGCGATGGAGAGTCCCGTCAGCACGCGGATCTCGTCGTCGAGCCGTTGGTGGGAGGGATGATTGGCGCGGCCGTACGCGCCGCGGCCGCCATAGGGCGCGAGCAGGCGGTCCGTGTCAGCGATGACGGCGCCCTCCGAAGCGCCGGGCGCGAGGGTCAGGGCCACGTTGTTGAATGCGCCGTAGAGCTGGAACGCGGTGGCGAGTTCCTTGTAAGGCATCCAGAAGACGCCGTAGGTCTTGTTGTCGGGCAGGGCGGAATTGGGCGGCGCCTCGAAGACAAACTCCGGGGACAGCACGATGCCGGAGAGGCGGAAGGTCTGCTTCGTGCCGTTGAGCACGGCGGAAATCGTGTCGCCGGGTTTGAGCGCGTGCGCCTCGGCGAACGCTTCGCCGGCAGCGAGTTCATATTGCGTGCTGGGACTGAGCGGCAGCCGGCCGGAGCGGAGATAAACGCGGTTCAGGACGGCCTCACCGCGTTCGGGTAGCGAATTGAGCAGGCCGACGGCGGGCAGGTCGAGGCCGGGCAGGTCGAGCGTGACCTGCATCGCGATGCCGGTCTCCACCGTGGCGACGCCGGGAATCGCGGCGAGCTGGTCGCGGACGGCGGCGGGGGCGCGTTTCAGCCGCGCGAAGACCTGCGCAAACCGGTGATGCTCGTAATAGGTGTCGCGGGTCGTCTCGAGTGACAGAATCAGCGATCGCGTCATGATCATCATCGCCAGGCCGCACGCCATCACGAGCGCGACCGCGAGCGCCTGCGACTTGAGCGCGGCGAGGTCGCGGAGAAGTTTGCGGTCGAGGAGGCTCATTTCGTGAAAGAGGTCAGAGGCCAGAGGTCAGAGCCTATCTATCGCGGGTTGGGACTC
>QQNC01000018.1 GCA_003402695.1 Verrucomicrobiota bacterium
CAGCTAAACACATGAAAACAAAAATGAGACTTCTCGCGATCCTTGCGGTCTTCGCCGGGTTCGGTATCTCGGCCCAGGCTCAGGCGACCGCGGGCCTGTATGATCTCGTCGTCGGCTTCAAGCAGACCGGCGCAACCAACAACGTCACGATCGATCTCGGCAACGTGGCCAACTACACGGCTCCGGGCACCTACACCATCGGAAACTACGCCTCCATCTTGGCGAGCAACTTCACCAATTGGAATACCGCTACGGGTGCTTCCGCATTGAACTGGGGTGCGGCTGCCACGTGGAGCGATCCCGCTGGTAACGTTGATACGAAGCAGTGGGCGACCAAACTGTGGGGTACCGCGGCCGGCACCCTCGGGATGGCAAACACCACGGGTTACGCTGCCATCTCCAACACCTCGATGAATACCGGTGACCTTAATATCAACAAGGTTTACACGGGTCTCGGAACCTACACGGTGGGTGCGGCGGAAGCCCTTGCGGCCAGCAATACCGGCTCATGGTCAACGGCGCTGACGGCGGGTAGTGCCTTCGGTGTATATACCGCGGCGCAGTTCAACAATCAGGCCAGTCGCCTCGCGTCGGGCGCGACGTTCTCTGCGTCCGACCTGTACTCGATCGGTAACCTGGGTGACCAGTCGTCTCCGACCACGAGCCACTTCATCGGCACGTTCGCCCTGTACCAGGACGGCACGCTGACGTTCACGGTGGTTCCCGAGCCCTCGACCTACGCCGCGATCCTCGGCGTCATGACGCTGGGCGTCGTGATGATCCGTCGTCGTCGCAACTCGGCCGAGCTGGCTGATGTCGCCTGAGCGATTGTTGGTTAGGTTAACAGCTAGAAGTTAGAAGGCCGGTGGCCGCTCACGGGAGCGACCACCGGTTCTTTTTTTTGGCGGGAAGGGGAATGCCGGCGCCCCCGCCGCGTTATGGAACGAGTGGGAGCGCATTGCCCCCAACGGGTTGGATCGGCCGGTGCCCAAACCAACGGGTTGAGGGCAACCCGTTCCCCCATTCACCACCTGAATCTGGCTGAAACCGCCGTGCGGGCCGGAACCCGGCCGCGGCGTTTGTTAAGAATGGATGACGGGCGCGGATGCGGCTTTCCAGCTGGTTGGTCCGTGCCTTAACAACGGACGCTAACCCAAAGGAGAAAATCACTCCGGCGGAGCCAGACCACCCCCTGATCCCGATCCAACCCATGAAATCCCTGACCGCACTCGTGCTCGCGTTAACCCTCAGCGTGGCGGCTCACGCTGCGCCCAGCCAGCAGTCGTTCGCGGAGCTGCTGAAACTGACCGCCACGCAGGCCAAACTCGACGCTCTGGCCTGGAACATCGACCGCCAGTTGAAGGACGCATTCTACCTGGAGTTGGTCAATCACGCCACCTCGCCGGCCATCGAGTACACGGTGTCGTTCCGGAAAAAAGTGCAGGAGAACTTTCGAAACGAGATCACGGTGGAGTATCTGGCCGGCGCCTACGTCCAGGGAAACGACGCGGGATGGACGCAGGAGGAAGTGGACGCGCTCCTCGCGCTGGCGGAAAAGCCGGCCGGCCGGACCGCCTTGGCGAAGCTGGTCGGCACCGGCCGGAGCATCGAGCTGCTCGCCGGGAACCGCATCGCAACCTTCCGGCAGCAGCCCGCGCAAAGCCTGCCACGCGCGATGAAGGAAGTGCTGGAGATCAATGCCAAGGCGCTGGCGGCGGAGAAGGCGCAGGCCGCTGTGACCACGTTGCCGGACGGCAAAGCCGTTGCGACGCTGCCGCCTCCGGCCGAGTCACCGAAGTCGAAATGAAGGGGTAATTTTTTTGGGGCCTATTTGGTTCGGACCGGTGGGCCGGGTGAAGGGCCCAAGGTCGGAGCCTGTCGGGGCCCCCCTTCGTTTCAAGGTACGGCTCCAGCTTGAATCGTCAGAAAGGCCTGAAGGTAGGAGGGCACGTCCCGTGCCCGCATTGCGCCCACTGACCAAGGGACCGGTTTCCCGGGCTACGCGGCTCATTTTTACCGGCACCTTTTTTGACTTCCGGCGATGCAAGCAATTGATCGGAAACGCGGTGAATCGAAGACCCGGAATCGGCAATTCATTGTTACATTTCGGCGCACACCGCGACGGAACTTGAAACTCGCCGGCGCGGTTCATGTTCTCTTTTGCGCGCTATTTCTGCGCTGTTCGAACGCCTCCCACCCTTTGCCTACGGCCCACTCTTTCATGTTTTTTTGTCGTCCATTTTCTGCCGGTTTTGCGCGCCCTCCGGGTGCGCGGGGCGGAAGGTGGCGCACCCTGCCGGCCATGGTGATGGCCTTGGGGGTGGGTCTGACGGCAATCCGGGCCGAGCCGGCCGCGACGGGTCCGGAAACGTATTTCATCCGGGAGTACCGGATCGAGGGTGCGCACAAATTGTCCCGGCGGAAAATCGAGGAGGCGGTCTATCGTTTCCTCGGACCCGGCCGCACCCAGGACGATGTCGAGCAGGCGCGCGCCGCGCTGGAGCAGGCGTACGCGGCCTCGGGCCTCCAGACGGCCGCCGTCCAAATCCCGCCCCAGCAGGTAACGCACGGCGTGGTGCACCTGCAGGTGGTCGAGCGCACGGTCGGCCGCCTGCGCGTTCGCGGCGCGCGCTACTCGTCCCCGGCCAAGATCAAATCCATGGCGCCCTCCCTCGCCGAGGGCCGCGTGATCGACTTCACGGCAGTGCCCCAGGACATCATCGCGCTGAACCAGTCGCCCGACCGGCAGGTGACGCCCTCGCTCCGCGCGGGCGTCGAGCCCGACACGGTGGACGTCGACCTCGAGGTGAAGGAAAAGGCGCCGGTGCATGCGAGCGTGGAGCTGAACAACCGACACGGCGCGAACACCACGCCCCTCCGGTTGAATGCCTCCGTGAGTGACAACAACCTCGGGCAGACCGGCCACGGCCTCGGCCTCAGTTTTCAAACGTCGCCGCAAAACACCAGCGAGGTGAAGGTGTTCTCCGGCTACTACCTCGCGCGCTTCACGCGGCCCGACTGGCTGAACCTCATGGTGCAGGCCACCAAGCAGGACAGCAACGTGTCCACCCTGGGCTCCACGGCCGTGGCGGGGCGCGGCGAGACGGCGGGCCTCCGGGCGCTGTTCACCTTGCCGGCGGAAAAGGAATTCACGCAGTCGGCCAGCGTGGGACTCGACTACAAGCACTTTGACCAGAAGGTCGCGCTCGCCGCCACAGGCACGAGTCCCGCCGCGATCATCCTCACCCCGATCACCTACTATCCGCTGTCGGCCAGTTACGGCGCGACGTGGCAGAAGCCGCACTCCACGACGGAATTCAACGCCGGGCTGGGGTTCAACATCCGCGGGCTGGGCAGCAACTCGGCGCAGTTTGGCGACAACCGCTACAATGCCGACGGCAACTTCCTGATCTTCCACGGCGACCTGTCGCACACGCACGACCTGCCGCACGGCCTGCAGCTCTTCGGCAAGATTCAAGGCCAGATCGCGGACCAGCCGCTGCTGAGCGGCGAGCAGGCGAGCGGCGGCGGCGTGGGCACGGCGCGCGGCTACCTCGAGGCCGAGCAGGTGGGGGACAACGCGCTGTTTGGCACGCTGGAGCTGCGCAGTCCGTCCCTGGCCAACTCGATCGGCGGGAAAAAGGGCGAGTGGCGCGTGTTTGGCTTCACCGACGCGGGCTGGCTGAAGGTCAACGAACCGCTGCCCGGCCAGAAGAACCACTTCGATTTTCTCAGCCTCGGGATTGGCAGCCAGCTGCGTCTGCTGGACCACTTCGAAGGCTCGATCATCGCCGCGCTCCCGCTGCTGGCGCAGGGCCAGACGCCGGCGAACTCCCTGCGCATCCTGTTCCGCGGCGCGCTGGATTACTAACCGCCCCGACCGACCCAACCCCTTCACCGCCCTATTTCCCATGGACACCGTATCCCTCCGAGTCAAAAAAAACCTGCTGAAATTCCTGCTGCTGGGCTGGTTGGCGTGCCTGAGCCTGGCCGCCACCGCGCACGCCGCTTCGTGGTGGAACAGCGAGTGGACCCTGCGCAAGAAGATCACCCTCGACACCACGCCCGCCGGTGCGGGGCTCACCGAGCCCATCGGCACCGTGCCGGTGCTGATCCGGCTGTTCGACGGCAACTTCCGGTTCGCGAGTGCGGCGCAGGACGGGAGCGACCTGCGGTTTTTTGCCGAAGACGGCAAAACCCCGTTGGCCTACCACATCGAAAAATTCGACCCGCTGCTCAATGAGGCCTTTATCTGGGTGAAGGTGCCGGACGTGAAACCCGCGGCGCAGACCACGATCTGGCTGTATTATGGCAACTCGACCGGCAAGGCCCCCAAGGTTGAGGACGCCAAGGGGACCTACGATGACAACACCGCGCTGGTGTATCATTTTGCCGGCCAGCCCGCCGCGGATTCCTCGAGCAACGGCGACTCCGCGCAGAACCCGGGGCTGGCCGCGGAGGGCTCGCTAATCGGGGCCGGTCTCCGGCTTGACGGGAAGACCACCGTCACGATTCCCAGCTCGGCGCCGCTGTTTTGGACCGAAGGCGCCGCGATGACCTGGTCGGCCTGGGTCAGGTTCGGGCCGCCGCAGCCGCACGCGGTTTTCTTCAGCCGCCGCGACGCGGGCAAATTTTTCCTCCTGGGCGCGGACAATGGCGTGCCGTTCACCGAGGCGACCTACCAAGGCGGCACGGTGCGGAGTCCGGCGGGCGCGCCGGTCGCCGCCAACAGCTGGCACCATCTCGCGGTGATCGCGACGGGGGAACACGTCACGCTTTACCTGGACGGCGAGCCGTATGCGGTGATGCAGGCGCCGCTGCCGGGCTTGAACGGCCCGGCGGTGCTGGGCGGCGACGGGGTGGGGGGACTGATGTCCACGACCGGCGGCGCGTTCAGTGGCGAAATGGATGAGCTGGAAATTTCCAAGATCGCGCGCCCGGTCGGCGCGCTGAAATTCGCCGCTCTCAACCAGGGTCGGGACAGTGCGGCGAAAGTCCTGACGGTGGGTGAAGACGACCAGGAGACGAGCTGGCTGAGTGCGCTCAAGACCGGCTATTTCGGGGTGATCATCGGGAACCTCAGCGTCGATGGCTGGGTGGTCATCGGCATCCTCGCGATCATGTCCGTCATCAGCTGGGTCGTGATGGTCCGGAAGGCGGCCTACCTGAACCGCATCGGCAAGGGCAATGTCCAGTTTCTCAACGAGTGGAGCCATATCGCCCAGGATCTTTCGGCGATGGACAGCGGCGAATCCGAAGGTGCCAAAAACATGGGTGGCCGGCTCGGTACGGCCGAGCACCGCGCCATGATGAACACCCCGCTGTACCGCATCTATCATATCGGCATCGTCGAAATCCAACACCGCCTGTCGGCCGATCAAACCGGCGCGGACAAGGTGCTCTCCAGCCGCTCCATGCAGGCGATCCGGGCTTCGCTTGACGGCGGCCTGGTGCGCGAAACCCAGCGGCTCAACAGCGCGATGGTACTGCTCACGATCGCGATCTCCGGCGGGCCGTTCCTCGGTTTGCTCGGCACCGTCGTCGGCGTCATGATCACGTTCGCCGCGGTGGCCGCGGCGGGCGAGGTGAACGTCAACGCCATTGCGCCCGGCATCGCCGCCGCACTGCTCGCCACCGTCGCCGGCCTCGGCGTCGCGATCCCCGCGCTGTTCGGGTACAATTACCTGCTCACCCGGATCAAGGTGGTCACGAGCGACATGCACGTGTTCATCGATGAATTCGTCTCGAAGCTGGCCGAGTTTTACTCCGAGCCGGAAGCCTAAGCCCTACCGGAGACCGCCCCATGCAAGTCCAAGGAGAAGACAAGCCCTACGATGACATCAACATCACGCCGATGCTGGACCTGGCGTATGTGTTGCTCGTCATCCTCATCCTGATGTGCACGGCCTCGGTCGCTGGGACGAAAGTGAACCTGCCCAAGGCGAGCAACACGCCCGCACCGTTGTCCAAGCCCAAGACGAAGGCGGTCACCGTCACCAACGACGGAAAATTTTTCCTGGATACCATCCCGGTCACCCTGCCGGAACTCGAGCAGCGCCTCGCGCAGCAAAAGGTCCTCACGCCGGATTTCCCGGTGGTGATCCGCGGCGACAGCCTCACGCAATACCAGTCGGTGATGGATGTGATCGATGTGGTCGGGCGCCTCGGCATCACGCAGGTCGGCCTGGCCACCAAGCCGGCAAAGAAATAACGGCCGCGAACCATGAGCGATTACGACCAGTTTGATTACAGGGAGAAGCAGACCTTCCTCGGGAAGTACGGCTTTGTCATCGGCATCGGGATCGTGGCCGTCGTCGGGGTGACGATGGTCGGCAAGATGTTCACCGGCCACAGCCGCCCGGCGCCGTTGAAGCCGGTGGAAATGGTCATGATCAAGTCACCGCTGCCGCCGCCGCCGCCGCCGCCGCCGCCGCCCCCCCCGGAGAACCAGCCCAAGGAGGAGATGATGGAGCAGACCCCGGTGGACGCGGCGGAAGCCAAGCCGGTGGATGAGCCGTCGCCCTCGCCGGCGATCGGCACCAACATCACGGGCAGCGGCCCGGCGGATGGGTTCGGCCTCGGCGCAAATGGCAAGGGCCTGATGGGCGGCGGCAATCGCGGCGGCGCGGCGGCCAGTCGCTTCGGCTGGTATGCCAACCAGGTCACCCGGTCCATCAGCGACGCCCTCAGCCAGAATCCCCGCACCCGCAGCGCCAGTTTCAACATCAAGGTCCGCATCTGGTCCGACGCCAGCGGCCGCATCACGCGCGCGAAGCTGGCGGAACTCACCGGCGACCCCGTCGTGGATGAGGCGATCAAGCACGAGGTCCTCGACGGCTTCCAACTGAAGGAGCCGCCCCCGGACGGCATGCCGATGCCGATCGTCATGCGGCTGATCGCGCGCCGACCCAATTAAATTTCTCCCTTTCATCCATGAGCTATCATCCAAGAATTTTCTCCTCCCGGCTACCCGCTGTGCTGCTGGCCCTCTGTCTGGGCGCCGGGGTGACCGGGTTCGCCGCCGAGCCAGCCACGGACGCCGCGCCGAACCTGACGGTCAGCCAGATCAACCGGCTCGTCGCGCGCGGGGCGCTCTCGAAAAAAGACGCCGCCGAACTGCTGCTCATGGCGGAGGCCGATGCGGCCGAGGCCCGCGCGAAGGAGGCGATGATGCAGGCCCAACTCGCCCAGGCCGAGGCCGCGCTGGCCCGCGCCAGGGCCCTCGCCGCGCAGGCGGGCCACCTCCGCAATGGTGAAGAGCCGGCGACCAGGTCGGTCGCGGCCCCGGTCGCCACCGTTGCGGTGGTCGCGACGGAGCCGGCCCCCCGGCCCGGCCCCCCGGCCCCGCTCCACGCCCTCCCGATGCTTGCCGCCGCGCCGGTGGAGAACAATGCCGAGTCCACCCCTGCCAGCGAGCCGCCGGACCCCGTCGCCACGATGGCGAACGAGGCCTCGGAACCGGTTGCCACAGCCAGCGAGGCGCCGCCAGAGCCGGCCCCGACCCGCGCGCAGACCATCGCGAGTGAGCCGACGGAAATTCCGCCGCCGGCACCGGTTGTGGCGCAGAAAGCTCCCTCCCGCCGGGCCGCCACGCCGGCCCCGGCTGACGCCACCGAGGAAAAAATTCCGGAAGACACCGTCCGCGTCACGTACGTGCCCGAGATCGTCAAGGAGCAGCTGCGCGAAGAGCTCAAGGCGGACGTCATGGCCCAGGCCCGCGAAGAAAACTGGGCGGCGCCGAACACGATCCCCGACTGGGTGACGCGCTTCCGGCTGTTTGGCGACGTGCGCGTGCGCGGCGAGGGCATCATTTTCCCGGCGGGCAACGACAACACCGGGGCCTTCCCGAATTTCAACGCGATCAACACGGGGGCGCCGTTTGATGTCAGCGGCACCGTCTTCTCGCCGCAGTACGACGTGGACCAGGATCGCAACCGCCTGCGGCTGCGCGCGCGGCTGGGCGCCGCGGTGGACCTGGGCGAGGGCTATTCCGCCGGCCTGCGGTTGGCCACCGGGGAGAACAATTCCCCGGTGACGCAGAACCAAAGCCTAGGTGCGGCCGGCGCGGGGCAGGGCGGCAATTTCAGCAAGTACGCCCTCTGGCTGGACCGGGGCTTCCTGAAGTACGAAGTCGGCGGCCTGCCGGACCAGGATCTGGCCTTCACCTTCGGCCGGTTCGACAACCCGTTTTTCGCCACGAACATGATCTGGGCGGACGACATCGGCTTTGACGGCTTCGCCACGCAGGGGAAATTTCCGGTCAGCGAGGATATCACGCCGTTTTTCGTGGTGGGCGCGTTCCCGGTCTTCAACACGGACCTCAACTTTGCGACGAACCAGCCGGCCAAGTTCAAGAGCAACGACAAGTGGCTCTACGCCGCGCAGCTCGGGGTCACGCTGGAGTTCAGCAAGGATTTCAGCCTGAAGCTGGGCGGCTCCTACTACTATTTCCAGAACATCGAGGGCAAACGCTCGACGCCGTACACGCCGCTCACCGCGGTGGATGCGGGCGACACCGACAGCAGCCGCCCGGCCTTTGCGCAACGGGGCAACACGTACATGGCGCTGCGCGACATCATCCCGGGCCCGCTGAACAACAACGGCACAACCAACCAATACCAGTATTTCGGGCTGGCCTCGAAATTCCAGGAACTGGCGTTGGACGGCCGCTTGGATTACAATGCCTTCGAGCCTTTCCAGGTTTCCCTGGTCGGGGAATGGGTGAAAAACCGCTCGTTCAACCGCGCGGCCATTGCCGCCAAAGCGGTCAACAACTTGGGCGTGGCCACCGGCGCCACCGGGGCTTTCCTCGGCAGCGACACGGCCTGGATGGTCGGCGCGACGTTCGGCAAACCCTCGCTCGGCGAACGCTGGGATTGGAATGTCAGCCTCGGTTACCGGAAGGTCGGTTCCGACGCCTTGGTGGATGGCTTCAATGATTCCGATTTCGGCGGCGGCGGCACCAACCTCAAGGGTTACACCTTTGGGGCAAACCTGGCGCTGTCGGCCCGGACCTGGATCGGCCTCCGCTGGCTGAGCGCCACCGCCATCGCGGGTCCGGCTTTCAAGGCCGACCTCATTCAACTGGATTTCAACGGCAAGTTCTGACCCTCCCATGAAAATCACCTCCATTGCCGCCCTGGTTCTTTGCACCGTGCTGCCGGCCGCTTGGCTGGCTGCCGCCGAGCCGGCGAATCCCGAGCTGGACCGCATGCGTGCGGCCTTGCGTGACACGACCGCGCAGCTGCGCAGCAGCCAGGCCGAGCTCGCCGGCCTGCAGGCCACGCAGGCGGCCATTACCGACGAGAAGAAAACCCTCGCTGAAAAATACGATGCCTTGAAAAAGCAAATCGTGGCCGACCGGACGGTCACCGACAAGACTGTGACCACGCTCAACGCAGAGTTGGCCGAGCAAAAGGCGGCGGCTGCGCGGCTCACGGAAGCCTGGGAAAAGTCCAAGACCACGGGGGCCAAGGCGGCGGAGGCCGCCCGGGCGGCGGAAACGGAGGTCGCCAGGTTGAAAGCCGAGGCCATCGTCCGGGACCGACGGTCGGCTGACCTGCAGGCGAAGAACCTGGCGCTGTACCTGACGGGCAACGAGATCCTGACCCGTTACGAGGAGTTCAGTTTCGGCAATGCCCTGAAGGCGAAGGAACCCTTCGTCGGGCTGAGCCGCACCAAGCTTGAGAACCTGGTCCAGGATTACCAGGACAAGCTGCTCGACCAAAGGGCCAAGCCGTGAAGCGCTTCCCCGCTGAACCGTCCTTCCCCCCGGAACCCCGGCCGCTTCGCCGGGCCGGGAGCGCTCGCTAACCGATCAGCCTCCCCCGGCCCGCGCCACTGGAGTTCAACCGGTCATGACTGGAAAATCGTATTCATCAATGACGGCGCCGTGGGCCCGGTGGCGGCGCGTCCGCGCGGTGGCCTCGGTGGCGCTGAGCACGGTGCTGGCGGTGGGCAATGTGCAGGCCGGAGACCTGCTCAGAAGGGGAGCGACCGCGGCCGAAACCATGACCGCGGCCGCAGCCACGGCGGGCAACGGCACCGCGGTGACCACGGCCCCCGCGATGCTGGGCAACTCGGACCGGCTCGCGCGGACCACCCAGGCGCTGACGGCCGTGCAGCAGATGCAAAACGCCGCCCGCAACCTGGCGATCGCCGGATCAAACAGCCTGCGCGCCGGCCTGCCGGCAGTGCCGGTGAACAGTTATCTGCAGGCCAACGGCCTCATGCCGGCCAGCGGGACGAACAAGCTCTGGGTCGGAGCCAATTCGCCGGTGCCGACGACGCTGACCACCGGGAGCACGACGACCACCAGCGTGACCATCGCGCAGACGCAGCAGCAGGCCCTGCTGACGTGGGATACCTTCAACATTGGCAAAAACACCACGCTGACCTTCGACCAAGGCGCCGGGAGCACGAACGTCGGCCAATGGATTGCCTTCAACTACGTCCGGGATGTCACGGGCAACCCCACGCAAATCCTGGGCACGATGAAGACCATCGGCGCGCCGGACGCCGCGGGGAAAGCCACGGTGGGCGGGCAGGTCTACGTGATGAATTCGAACGGGATCATCTTCGGCGGATCCTCGCAGGTGAATAGCCATGGGCTCGTCGCCTCGTCCCTGCCGATCAATTACAACCTGATCCAGCGCGGCCTGTTGAACAATCCCGCCGCCCAGTTCCAATTCTCCGCCCTAGCCCTGCCGGCGGGCATCAAGGGGCCCACGCCGGCCTTCGACCCCGGCGTGGCCGTGGATGGCATTGCCCCGGTGCAAACCGCGCTCACGACCGGTGGCAGCTACGGCGATGTGGTGGTGCAACCCGGCGCGCTGCTCACGGCGCCGACCTCGGCGGATCACGTGGGCGGCCGCATCGCCCTCATCGGCGCCAATGTGACCAATGCGGGCGCGATCTCGACCGCGGATGGCCAGACGATTCTCGCGGCGGGCCTGCAAGTCGGCCTGGCTCCGCATAATTCCGCTGATCCCACGCTGCGCGGCCTTGACGTCTTTGTCGGCGCCGTGACCGATCCGGGTTCGAGCGGCACCTACGCCGTGGGTACGGTGACGAATGACCGGAAGGTTAACAGCGATGGCACGGTTGATACCGGGTTGATTTCCGCGCCGCGGGCCAGCATCACGCTCACCGGTCAGGCGGTCAATCAACTGGGGTTTATCGACGGCAGCACGTCGGTGGCCTACAACGGCCGGGTGGACCTGATCGCGGGCTTTAATGCCATCGCGAATCCCCGCTATGATCCCAGCTTGAGCGCCACGGCCAACTTTACCCTGGGCCAGCCTTTTTTCTACCAGTCGAACATTGGAAACGATATCTCGGCCGGGGCGGTGGCCAACTCGGGCCAAGTGACGCTGGGCCCGGACAGCCTTCTACGGATTGTTCCCGAGGCCGGTAGCACGGAACGGGTGACGGGCGACCTCGCGCTTCCGTCGCAGGTCAACATCCAAGGCCAGTCCGTCTACCTGGGCAAAAATTCCCTGGTCCTCGCGCCGGGCGCGGCGGTGCCGCTCGCCAAGGCTTATGCTTTCGATGGTCGGGCGCTGGAAGCGGGGGTGAACATCCGGGCCGGACGATGGTTCAACCCCGGGGATCCCCGGTACAATTTTGTTCAGGCCGATGATGCGCAGCAGATCTATCTCGACCAAGGGGCGACGGTGGATGTGGCCGGGCTGTTCGGCGTGGAGGCTGACGTGACCGAGAACATTGTGGCCGTGGAATTGCGCGGCTCGGAGCTCGCCGATTCACCCCTGCAGCGAGACGGGCCGTTGCGCGGTCAGACGGTCCTAGTCGATGTGCGGCAGCATGGCGCCTGGGATGCCACCCTGAATGGCGGCCTGGGTGGTTACACCTGGGTCGGCACCCCCCTGGCCAACACCGCGGGTTGGGTAGGTTTGACTACGCACACGGTGGGGGAGCTCAGTGTTAATGGCGGCTCGGTGTCACTCAAGGCCGGTGGCGCCGTGGTGCTGCAAACGGGTTCGGTGGTCGATGTCTCGGGTGGATCCATCAACTATCAGGGTGGGTACACCCAGACGAGCCGGGTGGTGGGCGCGGATGGGCATGTTTACGCGATGGCGAAGGCCACCCCCGACCATCTCTACACGGGGATCTATAATGGCACGACCAGCCAGACGGATCCCAAATGGGGTGTCACCACCACCACGGCCAGCCCGCTGGCTTTCCGGACCTACGAGCCGGGCTATCTCCAAGGGGCCAACGGCGGCAGCCTGGCCATCACTTCGGCGGTGCTGGCGCTTGATGGCACGCTCCACGGTCACACCGTGGCTGGCCCGGGCCAACGGACGCTCTCGCCGGTTTACAAGCCGTCGAGCCCGCCGGATCCGAGCAATCCCTCGGCGATGGGCGTGCCGCACTGGTTGTTGGATGGCCTGAGCCGGCCACTTTCCTCGCAGCTTTCCCTCACCCTCGGGCGGCAGTATCTTTCCGGGGCAGGCAACTTTGTCAGCTATTCGCCCACGCCGGCAAACGTGATGGTGGGTTCCGCCGCCCCGGCCATCCCGGCCGACGCCTACAACGCGGCCGCCAGCTACCTGTTTCCCCAGCAGCGAAACTACGAACTGAACCTGTCGCCGAACCTCGTCAGCAGCACCGGAGCCGGCTTTGGGATTCTCCGCCTTGACAACAGCGAGGACAACGTCGGGGTGAGTCCGGGTTTCGGCAACATCACGATCAAGGCGGGCACGAACCTCGCCCTGACCTCGGGCGGGTGGCTGTCCCTCTCCGCCGGCAACATCACGGTTGAAAATGGCGCCAGCGTGACGGCCAGCGGGGGCTGGCTCGGCTTCAACGCCTATGACATTTCCTCTTCCCAGGCCGAATTGATTGCCTCCGAGCTGCTGCAAGCCAGCGCCACGGTCACCGCCACGCCTTACGACCCGCGGCGCGGCAAGGTGTCAATCGGCGCGGGCGCGGTCCTCAGTACCGCGGGTGGGGTGGTGGACGAACGGATGGCGTCCGGCACCGCGGGCACGCGGCCCTTGGTGACGGGGGGTGGAGGCATTGGAATCAAGGGCAATGACATCCTCCTGAAATCCGGCAGTGCGTTGACCGTCTCCGGCGGGGCCGTAATCAGCAGCTCGGGCAAGACCACCTACAGCGACGCGGGCAGCATCACCCTCAACGCCGGGAAAGCGCTGGCGGTCCAGAATGGTTTTGGGGCGGTGCTGGGTGGCCGGTTGAGCCTGACCGGAGCCAGCTTGGAAGGATATGCCGGGTTGGGCCGGAAGAGCGGGGCGCTCGACCTGCAGGCGCCGTCGATCCAGATCGATGCGTTGCCGGGCGGGCAGACCGCCGCGACCGATGCCGCCTCCGGTGCACTCAAGCTGGGCCCGGGATTTTTCAATGCCGGCGGATTTGCGAGTTTCACGGTCACCGGCCTCGGGGTTGCGACCGGCGTCGAGGGTAGCGTGACCGGGCCGCTCACCGCGTTCTCGATCGCAGCCAACACGACGGTGCAATCCGTGGTGCAAAACTGGGACACCCTTCCCGGTGGTTCGATTTACCTGGCCCCGGCGGGCGTGCGGCAAGCGGCCAGTCTGAATTTCAAAACCGCGGGCCTGTTTGCGGACGTGAATAGCCTACTTCTTGGTAACAGCATCGACTTGGTGCTCGGTGCCGGAGCCGTGCTTGCCGCCGATGCCGGCGGCAGCGTCGCCCTCAGCGGCGGCTCGATTGATCTCCTGGGCCGGATCACCGCCCGGGGCGGGCAGATTGCGGTGACGCAAACCAAAGGGGGGGGGCTCTATACTCCTGGCATTCATCTCGGTCCAGCCAGCGGACTCGATGCCTCCGGCGCCGCGGTTTTCACGCAGGATATGGCGGGTTATCACAAGGCTGATGTGCTCGATGGCGGGAAAATCACGATTGCCGGCAACCTGGTCGCCGAGGCGGGCTCGCAGCTCAATGTGGCCGGTGCGACCGACACCGTTTTGCTGGCGCCGGGGCAACCTGCGGGTGAAGTGGCGAGTGGAGCGGCCGCGGTGATGGTGCCCGTGGTCAAGGACAGCAATGGCGGCACGATTTCGCTCCAGGCCGAACAGTTACTGTTTACGGCCGCCAGCCTCCACGGTACGGCCGGCGGTCCGACGGCCCGGGGCGGGGCCTTGAGTCTTTTTTCCAATCGTTCCGCGTACGATTACGCGGACAGCAGCGGCTTGCTTAAGCCCACGGATCTCGCGCTCAACCTCACTGCCGCCAACCTCGACTTTCTTTATGCGGGACTGGGCGAAGCCGTCACGGACCAGGAGGGTCACAAGTTGGGTGACGTGAAGGGCCTCGGACTCGTGCAATTCGGGGCGGCCAGCTTCAACGGGGGCGGATTCGGTTCGCTGGCGCTGACGGTGGGCCGGGGCGGGCTCCAGGTGCAGGGCGACGTCACGCTCACAGCCAGCCGGCAGATCAGCCTCGCTGACGGGGGAGTGTTGTCCCTGGTCTCTGATTCCCAGGTGTCTCCGGCCGTACCACACACCTTCAGCGTGTCGGCTCCCTACGTGGTGCTGGGCATGCCCTTCCTAGGTCCGCTGCCCGCCTCCGCCACCTTGAATCCGTTTGGCCAGAATGTGGTCGCCACCAACGGAACCGGGATCCTTTCCGTACGGGCTTCCTCGCTGATCGATGCGGGCAATCTTTCCCTCCAGAATACCGGTACGGTCGTGCTCGATGCCACCAATGGGGGAACCACGGGCGGCGCGATCCGCGGCGACGGCACGCTGGCTGCGGCCGGCAACATCACGCTGAAGGCGGGCCAAGTGTATCCTCCGACCGCGGTCACCTTCAATGTCATCGCGAATGACTACACGGTGAATTCCACCGTCATTCCCGGGTCGGTCACCCTCCAGTCCTCGGGTGCCTCCTCGTTACGCAACCTGCCCCTGTCGGCTGGAGGGACGCTGAATGTCTTTGCCTCCACCCTCAACCAAGGCGGGGTCCTGCGCGCGCCCCTCGGCTCGATTACCCTCGGGGCCCCGGCCGGCGGCGGCACGAATCCCCTTTCCGCCCAGAACCTGCCGGTCACCTCCAGCCTGATCCTCCAGCCCGGCAGCGTGACCTCGGTCTCCGCCATCGACCCGGTCACCGGGAAGCCGGTGACCATCCCCTACGGTATCACGGTCAACGGCGATACCTGGATCGATCCGACCGGCGCGGACATCACCAACGTGGGGCCCAACGCCAAGAACATCACCCTGACATCCGACCGCATTGATTTTCAAACGGGTGCGACCCCTGCGTCGGTCTCCCGCCTCGACCTCACGGGCGGCGGAGAGCTTTTCGCCTACCAGTTTGTGCCGGGCACCGGCGGCACGGCCGATATTCTGCTCGGCTCCACGGCCCCGGCCTTTGCCATTCTCCCGGGCTATCAGGATCGCTACGCGCCGTACGCGTCCTACGCCGCCAGCACCGATGCGCAAATCAGCCTGGGCTCCGACCCCGGTTACACCAGCGGCAGTGCCAAACTGACCTACATGGTGGGCGATTGCATCCATCTGGAGGGCGGCGGCGACCTGCCGGCGGGTGACTATACCCTGCTGCCCGCCCGTTACGCGCTGCTGCCAGGAGCGTTTCTGGTCACGCCGCGAACGGGCACGACCACCGCGGGAGCGACCACGAGTGTCACGCAGCCCGACGGTTCGGTGGTGGTGACGGGCTACCGGTTCAATGGCCTGGATCCCGCCGGCCAAAACCAGTCCTTGTTCCGGAGCTTTGAAGTCGCGGCGCAGACCGTCGTGCGCAAGCGGGCGCAATACGGCGAGGCCACCGCGAATGTATTTTTCACCGGCGTGGCGGCCAACAATGGCACGGTCGCGCCCCGCCTCCCGGTGGATGCCGGCCAGCTCGCGCTGGTGGCGGGGACCGCCTTGAATCTGCAGGGCACGGTTTTGGCCAAGGCGGGGACGGGCGGCCGGGGCGGCCT
The DNA here is from genome assembly GCA_003402695.1 of Verrucomicrobiota bacterium. Classification (GTDB taxonomy): domain Bacteria; phylum Verrucomicrobiota; class Verrucomicrobiia; order Opitutales; family Opitutaceae; genus Opi-474. The sequence continues at coordinate 15,953 of QQNC01000018.1, forward strand.
CATCGATATCAGCACGTCCGCCGACATCCTGATTGGCAGCCAGGCCGCCCTCGCCGCGCTGGGCACCGGCGGCGCCCCGGGCACGATCCTGCTCGATGCCGCGACCCTGAACGGGTTTGGGGCCGAGAGCCTGCTGATCGGCGGGGTGCGGGCCACCAGTGCGGACGGCACGACCGTGGCGGTGAACACCAACACCATTACCGTGGACAATGCCGGGGTGCCGCTGTCCGGCCCGGATGTGGTCCTGGCCGCCAATGAAAAATTGATCCTCAAGGACGGGGCCGAGGTGGGAAAATCGGGCCTGGCGTCGATCACGGCTGACCCCCTCCGACTCAATGGCTCCCGCGTGCTCGGGAAAATCGGCGACACGCTGACGCTGGCCCGCGGGGGCACGGCCATCAGCCTGCCCAACGGTACGCCCGGCAACGGCCGGCTGACGTCGACCAGTGACGGCATCATCACCCGGGCCGATGGCAGCACCACCGCGTTCATCGCCACCACGGGCGGCACCACCAATGCGTTCGCTGTGCCGGCGGGCAGCACGATCACCCTCACGAATGCCGGCACCCTCACCTTTGCCAGTACCACCGACACCGTGGCCCAATCCATTCCTCTGACCCTGGGTGACGGCGTCCTGTTGCGCGTGGGCAGCGATCCGGCGGCGCAGATGGTCCGCACGGCTGTCGCATCCTCGACCGCGCCGGTCCTCACCGTCGGCGCGGGAGTCAAAATCACCGGGGCGAGCGCCATCCTCGACTCGACCAACGTGACCAACCTGGATCCGACCGTCGTGCTCGCGGCGGGCGCGGTCTCGCTCGACAGCGGCCGGGTCAGCGTGCTGCTGGACCAGCCTGGGGGCTTGCTGACCACGGGCAGCCTGGTGCTTTCCCGCGCGGCGCAGCAATCGCTGCTGGCCTCAGCCTCGTCCCTTTCGCTGCTCAGTTATTCCACCCTCGATTTATATGGGATCGGCACCTTTGGCTCGGCCACGCTCGGCTCCCTCGGGCTGCATGCCGGCGCCATCCGGGGCTATGCCAACAGCTCGGATCCGGCGGCCTCGGTGATCGTGGCGGCGAAGGCCATTCAGCTCGACAACAGCGGCAATGGGGCGTCCCCGGCGGCGGGCAGCCCGACGGGTGCGCTGGTCCTGAATACCGGCACGCTGAGTCTCGGCTCCAACCAGCTGGAAATCCAAAACTATGCCGCCGTGGTCATGAATGCGACCGGTGGCGTGCTGGCCGGTGATGCCGGCAAGCTGAGCACGAAGAGTGGCGGGCTGAACGTGGCGGGCGGGGATTTGTCGATCAAGACGCCGCTGGTCGCCGGGGCTGCGGGCACCAGCCAGACGATTGCCGCCGCGGGAAAACTTTCCCTGCTTTCGACGACGGGGACCGCGACCATGACCCCCGGGCTGGCCGCCAACCTGAGTCTCGCGGGTGCCGCGGTGGAGATCACCACGAAGGTCGAACTCCCCAGTGGCACGGTGAGCGTGGAGGCCCGGACGGGCGACCTGACCGTCACCGGCGGCTCACTCGATGTCAGCGGCACGGCGCAGCATTTCATTGATGTCATGCGGTACACCGACGGCGGACAGATCAACCTAGCGGCGGGTGTGGGCAACCTGACGATTGCGGGTACGGGCAAAATCTCAGTGGCGGCGGCCGCAGGGGGCGGCTCGGCGGGCTCGCTGGCGATCAGTGCTCCCGCCGGCACGTTCTCCGTGGTGACCGGGGCGTTAAATGGATCCGCCGACAAGGGTCAATCCGGCGGCAGCTTCAGCCTCGATACGAAGACCATCCCCGGCTCCGATCCCGCGGCCAGTCACCTCGCCACGCTGGACCAGGCATTGGCGGACGGCGGCTTTACGCGGTCGGTCGCCATGCGCGTGCGGGAAGGCGATGTGGTGGCCGATGGCAGCGTGCGCGCCCATGACATCGCCCTCGCGGCGGACCACGGCACGATCACGGTTACCGGCACCCTCGATGCCTCGGGCCTGCTGGGTTCATCGCGCGCGGCTCCCCTGGGTGGGACGATCGATGCCGCGGATCCCACCGGCGGAAACATTGATTTGGCGGCCTCGGGCAGCGTGGTCATCGCGCCCGGCGCGTGGTTGACCGCCGCGGGTTATGTCTACGATAACGCGGGGAAGGGCGGGGCCATCTCGCTCTCCGCCGGCGGTTACACGTATCGGGGCGGGGCGGGCCAGAGCGACCCCACCGGCGTCGTCAACCTCCAGTCGGGTTCACGGATCGATTTGGGGGTCGCGAATCAGTTTACGGCCGAGGATCTCGCGCTCTTACCCGGAGTCACCCCGCCCGCCAGCACCCGCGCCGATCTCTTTGCGGGCACGCTGCACCTGCGGGAATCGCAGACCGCATTTGGCACCGGGACGCAATTCAGTGCCATCGGCGGCTCCGTCAACAACGCCTCGGGCATCGTGCTCGAGGGCTTCCAGGTTTTCGACCTCACGGGCACGACCGGGACCGTTTCGACCAGCGGGTCGGTTACCAGCATCGGCTCGGGCGGACTCATCGACCGGACCGTGGAGAATGCCGTCAAGGCCACCGGCACGGCCTTTCTCGGCGCCGTCAATCCTGCGCTGCTCAGCAACGCCCTGTTCCACGTCCAGCCCGGGGCGGAGATCGTGAACAACGCGGCGGTCAGCACCACGATCACCCGCAATTTCATCACGCTCACCAGTAGCGCGACGGCGTCGCGCAGCCTGGTGAATTTCAATTTGAAACCCGGCAGCGGCGTTTTCACGACCACGCTGATTCCCGGGGGCCTGCCCGCGGGGCTGACGCTGAAGACGACCACGGGCCGGCAGTTCACCCTCACCACGGCTGACGGCGTCACGTCCGGGGTGATCACGGCCGCCAGCACCACCACCATCGCCTCGGCTTCCGCCACCAACCCTGTAGTCGCGATTAACTTCCGCAATACCGGCAGCACCGCGCTCTCGACCCAGCTCAACTTCAATACCGGCACCACGCCCCTGACCGTTGCTTTTGATCCCGGCACAACGATTAGCTCGAGCAGTTTTTCCGGCCGGTACTCCGGCAGTACGGGCGACCTGGTTCTGGCCAACACGTGGGACCTCTCGTCTTATCGATTTGGCTCACGCGTCGAGCCCGGCAACCTGACGGTGCGGGCGAAGGGCAACCTGATCCTCGGTTTCGACGCCAGCCTGAGCGATGGCTTTGATCCGGCGAACGCAATCGACCTCAACAATCCCTTGTGGACGGCGAAGTTGATGACCGGACCCTCCTGGTCCTATCGCCTGGCCGCCGGTGCGGACTACAGCGCGGCCGATTCCCGGGCGGTCCAGAGGCTGGGCACCCTGACTGCGAACTCCGGCTCCTTGCTGCTCGGACTGGGCGGGCTGAAGCTGCCGACCGCGACGGGCAGCTTGGTCACGCGCGCGTCCGTAATCCCGCGGTATTTCCAAACCATCCGCACCGGCACCGGCAACATTGCCATTTCCGCCGGCCGGGACGTGCAGTTGCTGAATCCGCTGGCTGCCATCTACACCGCCGGTCGCCAGGCCGATGCGCTCGATGGGTTTGATCTTCCAGTGCTGGACTCCACCGTCGATCAGAAGAATGCCTCCAGGCCATACTATTCCGCCAGCTATGGCCTCGCGGGGGGTAACCTCACCATCCAGGCGCAAAACGACATCGCCCGGTATGTGCAGAACGGGGTGAATCTCACGGCGGATTCCAGCCGGGAGCTCCCCAGCAACTGGCTGTACCGCCGCGGCAATGTGGGGGCGGACGGAAAATTTGTCGCCTTCGACGGCTCGGCGCCTTCCGCGGAAGTCCAATCCACTTCCTGGTGGATTGATTTCAGCAATTTCTTCTCCGATGTCGGGTCATTGGGGGGAGGCAATGTGGCGCTCACGGCCGGTCGCAATATCAGCAATGTCAGCGCCGCGGCCGCCACCAATGCCCGGATGCCCGGCCGGGACGCCGCCGGGCAGGCCGTGGGTCCTGAGGCCGCAAAGCTCGTGGAACTGGGGGGCGGCAATGTGGCGGTGCAGGCTGGGGTGAACATCGATGGCGGCATTTATTATGTCGAACGGGGCGACGCCACCCTGCGCGCCGGCGGGGACGTAAAATCCAATACCACCCGCGCGGCGTTCCGGTCCGGGTCCGTGACCAACCCGGTCACCTGGCTGCCCACGACCTTCTTCCTCGGCAAGGGCCGGATTGATGTCGCGGCCGGTGGTGATATCCGGCTCGGCGCGGTGGCCAATCCGTTCTGGCAGCCGCAGGGCGCGGGCAACCGACTGTATGAGGCGAGTTATTTTTCAACTTTCGACCCCAATGACGAGGTGAACGTGGTTTCCCTGCGCGGTACCATCACACTGCAGGTCAGGCCTAATGGGACCACCGCCGCCTCGTTGACGGCCTGGTATTCCAGCAACATGACCGCGGCGAGCAATGTCACCGCCGCTTCCCAGCCTTGGCTGCTGCTGGGACCGAGTAAGCAAGGCGTAACCGGCGGCACCCCCGTCCAGGATTTCCTGACCGTGGCCAGCGTATTGCCTGCCACATTTCGTGCCGCTGCTTTTGCCGGCGATGTGGACGTCGTAGGGCGGCTTACCCTGGCTCCGGCTCCGGCCGGCTCGCTTGATTTGTTGGCGTCCGGCGACATCAACGGCCTGAGGGTCAATGGCATTTCGGGCGGCGTACCCGATTGGGGCTCGGCGGTCCTGACCATTTCCGATGCTGATCCCACCCGCTTGCCCGGCGTCATCACTCCCATCGCCAATGCTGTTTATACTCAGGTCAATCCAAGCACGACCAGGATCCTGGCCCAAGTTGACGCCCTTTTCGCCGAGTCGGGCCGGAATAATTTCAGCCTGGAGGAGAAGCTCGCCCTGCACGGCCAGACGGCCGACGGCACGCCGCTGCATTACAACGACCCCGAGCCGGTGCACCTCTATGCCGTCGGGGGCGATCTTTCCGGGTTCACCCTATATTCGGCGAAGCGGGCCCAGGTCATGGCCGGCGGTGACCTCGCCGATATTGCGTTCTATATCCAGAATCTTCGCCCGGAGGATACCACGCTCATCGCGGCGGGTCGCGACATCATTGCCTACAATCCCGCTTCGGCCTTGCGGATCGCAACCCAACAACCCGGCAACAGTCTCGTGGGGGCGGTCGGCCAGACTGGCCCCGGCAGCGGTACGCCCACGACAGGGGACATTCAGCTGGCCGGTCCCGGCACGCTGCAGGTGCTGGCGGGGCGGAATCTTAACCTCGGCAGCGGCAGCAATGCCACCAAGGACGGCACGGCGGCGGGCCTCACAAGTGTCGGCGCCACCCGCAACCCCTACCTGACCCAGAATTCGGGCGCCGATATCACTGCGCTGGCGGGAGTGGGCAGCATTTATACGCCGGAAGCGGCGGCTGCCGGGCTGACGCCCGGACTGGCGACCACCAAGCTGCAATTCCCGGCTTTCATTGCGCAATTCCTCAACCCGGCGACTGCCGGAGCCGAGGCGGACCGCTATTTGCCCGTACTTGGTTCGCTCATGGGCCTGACCGGCGCCGACCCCGCCCTGATCTGGGGTGCCTTCGGTTTTGTCTCGGGCCGGCCGCTGACGGAAAAGCAAGCCGCCCTGGCCTTGACCATTTTCACCCGGGTGCTGCGCGATGCCGCCCGCGACCGGAACAATCCCGACAGCTCGGAATTTGGCACCTACACCAACGGCTTTGCCGCAATCACGGCGCTATTCCCGGGCAGTCCGCAACCCACGGATGAGGATCTTAAGTCCACGGCTCCGGTGGTCCGGCCCGCCGGACCGTGGGCCGGCAAACTCTCCCTCTCCACCCGGGAAATCAAAACCTTCGAGGGTGGGGCGATTTCCCTGCTGGTTCCCGGCGGCGACGTCACGGTGGGCCGCGTGACGGACCCGCAGAAGTCCGACCAGGGCATTCTC
>QQNC01000019.1 GCA_003402695.1 Verrucomicrobiota bacterium
AGTTCGTCGAAGGCCTCCTTCTGGATCATGAACGCCAGTTGGGAGCCGACGCTGCTGAACGGCTTCTGCTCCTCGACGATGAGGACGCGGTGCGTCTTTGCCACCGAGGCGAGGACGGTGTCGATATCCAGCGGGCGGATGGAGCGCAAATCCACGACCTCGACGGAAATATTATGCTCCTTCTGCAGCTGCTCGGCGGCGGCAAGGGAGTGCAGTACGCAGCGGCCGTAGGTGACGATGGTGAGATCGGTGCCCACGCGCTTCACGTCGGCTAGGCCGAGCGGGATCAGGTATTCGTCGGTGGGAACCTCACCCTTGTCGCCGTAGAGGATGGTGTTCTCAAGGAAGAAAACCGGGTCGTTATCGCGGATGGCGGACTTGAGCAGGCCCTTGGCGTCGTAGGGCGTGGAGGGGACGACGACTTTAACGCCGGGATGGTTGGCGAGGACGTTCTCCGGGGTGTGAGAGTGGGTGGCGCCGACATTGGTGCCGCCGTTGGCGGGACCGCGGATGACGATCGGGCAGTTGATCAGGCCGCCGGACATGTAGCGGACGTTGGCGGCGTTGTTGAGGATCTGGTCAAAGGCGACGGAGTAGAAACTCCAGAACATCAGTTCCATGACGGGGCGGATGCCGAGCATCGAGGCCCCGACCCCCATGCCGATGAAGCCGGCCTCGGAGATCGGCGTGTCCACGATGCGCTTGGGGCCGAATTTTTCGAGCAGGCCTTCGGTGACCTTGTAGGCGCCGTGGAACTGGGCGACCTCTTCGCCCAGGACGACGACGTTCTTGTCCCGCTCCAGCTCCTCGGCAAGGGCGTGGCGGATGGCTTCGCGGTAGGTGATCAGAGGCATGAACGGAAAATTGGTTATGGGTTAGCGGTGAGCGGTGACGGGTGCCGGTCCTATGACCTAAAACCCATGACCCATGACCTCAGTCAAAAAAGAGGCGGCCCTGGGATTTGCGTTCGGTGGGATGGTCGGCCTCCCAGTAAACATCCTTCTGGATGTCGTCGGGGGTCGGGAACGGACTGGCCTCGGCGAATTCCGCGGCGGCCTCGGACTCGGCGCGGGCGGACTGATCGATCGACTCGATGAGCGCGTCGGACAGGACACCCTCGGCGACGAGCGCCTGTTGGAAGACCTGGATCGGATCCTTGGTTTTGCGGTATTCCTCGATCTCGGCCTTCGGGCGGTAGGTGTTGTCCGGGTCGGCGACGGAGTGGCCGCGGTAACGGTAGGTGCGGATCTCGACGACGGCGGGTTTGGACTCCTCGCGGGCGAGTTGCAGGAACTTGTCCATCGTGGCGCGGACGTCGTAGACGTCGTGTCCGTCGCAGCTGGCCCAGGCCATGTCGTAGCCCGCGGCGCGTTTGCCGAGGTCGCCGGCGGAGGAACGCTCCTGGCTGGTGCCCATGGAGTAGCCGTTGTTCTCGATGACGAAGATGACGGGCAGCTGCCAGAGGGACGCGAGATTGTAGGCCTCATGCACGGCGCCCTGGTTCACGGCGCCGTCGCCCATGAACGCCATGGCGGCGCCTTTCAGACCCTTGTACTTCAAGGCGTAGGCGAGACCGGTGCCGAGGGGGATCTGGCCGCCGACGATGCCGTGGCCGCCCCAGAAATTGCGGTCGGGGGCGAAGAAATGCATCGAGCCGCCCTTGCCCTTGGAACAGCCGGTGGCCTTGCCGTAGAGCTCAGCCATCTGCTCGTTCAGGCCCATGCCGACGGCGATGGCATGGCCATGGTCGCGGTAGGCGGTGATCACGTGGTCGTTCTTGCCCATCAGGGAGCAGCAGCCGACGGCGACAGCCTCCTGACCGATGTAGAGATGGAGGAAGCCGCCGATCTTCTTGGCCTGGTAGGCGCGAAGGGAGCGCTCCTCAAAGCGGCGGATGCGCATCATCGTGGTGAACAACGCGATCTTGTCGGCCTTGGTCAGCTGCTGGTTGATGGGCGCGCTGAGGGCGGGACTGGCGCAGGGGGCGCTGTCCGCGGCTTGGGCGACGGCCGTGGCACTGGGTTTCTTGTTCACAGGTGAGGGCATCAGATGGGTTAAACGAAAAGTCTTTGTCGGCTGCCCTAGAAATCAAGTGTTTAGTCCGGCTTCAACGGGATGATTTCCTCGATGGCAACCTGCACGGGTTTGCCCGGCGCACAATCGGCCCGCAGGGCCACGAATTTGTCCCGATATTGGTCATAAATGGGCCACAGCGCCTGGCGGTCGGTCTCGGGGATGGCCAGGCAGCGAACGGCGTCGCGCGAAAAGAAGCCGAACTTGCCCTCGACCATGTCGGGGGGGAGGGCGGAGATGGGTTTTTTGCAGCGAAACAGGAACATCAGCCAGTGGGATTCGCCCTCGTAGGCCTGCTCGGCAATCATGGCGAAGAGGTGCAGATCGGCGGTGGTGATGGCGAGGCCGGTTTCCTCGCGGGTCTCGCGCACGGCGCATTCGAACGGGGATTCGCCGACGGACGTCTCGAGTTTGCCGCCGATGGGACTCCAAACGCCGAGATTGGGCGGTTTGGCGCGGAGCAGGAGCAGGTGTTCGCCCGCGTCGTTCTCGATGAAAACGAGGACGGCGAGCTTGTGGGAAAGGGTGGATGGCATGCGGGGTCCGGGCCCGGGGCACGGAGCAGGGCGAGCGTGTCGCGCGGCGGGGGTGGGACAACGCTATTTCCGGACCTGCCGCGGCCAGCCCACCGGGCCGGGTGAGGCGAGGTGCGACTTACAGAAATGTAACGTGGCCGGGTTGGTCCGTTTCGGACGGACCGGGAGAGTCGCTGGGCCCGCCCACTTCACCCTTCCCCGAGAGACCCCCGTGATTTTTTCCTCCCGCCAGTTTGTCGTGGATGCCGGTGCCGGCCATGTCGCCGGCGCGGTTTTCAGCTCTGGACCAGCGGGTAAACTGGTGCTCGAGGAGTTTGCACTGGAAACGCGGAGTTCTGATCCGTCGCTGGAGCCGGGTTGGATGGAAAGCACGGCCCGGGCACTGGCGGCAGTGGCGGGGCGAAGAAAATGGCGCGGACCGGCGGCGCTGGCGGTGCCGGGTCATCTGACTCTGACCAAGTTCGTGAAGACCCCCGCGGTTCCACCCGCGAAGCGTCGCCAGGTCATCCAGTTCGAGGCGGCACAGGCGATTCCGTATCCGCTCGAGGCGGTGGCGTGGGACCATCTCATCGTCCCGGGCGATGACCGGGAGCTCGAGCTCATGTTCACGGCGGTAAAACGCGACGTGATGGAAAATCTCTGCGCGACGGCGGCGACCGTCGGGTTCCCGGTCAAGCGGGCGGCGGCCTCATGCCTCGCGCTCTATCGGGCGTTTGGCTGCAACTATCCGGATGTCACCGGGCCGGTGCTGGTGGTGGATATCGGCGCGCGTTCGACCAATCTGGTGCTGGCGGGGCCGGGCGGCCGTTTTTTTGCGCGCACGTTTTCCCTGGCGGGTAACGCGCTCACCGCGGCCGTGGCGGAGGAACTGAAGCTCGATTTTGCCCGGGCGGAGGAGTTGAAGCTCCACGTTTTATCGGAGCCGCCCGATCTGGCGGAGAATACGGCCGAGCGGTCCGCGGTGCAGCGGGCGATGGGCGATTTCATCGGCCGGCTACAGCTGGAGATCATGCGGACCGTCGGCAATTTCAGCCTGCGCACGGGGGCGGAGAAACCGGTGGTCATGTATCTCACGGGCGGGGGGGCGCTGATTCCGGGGCTGGGCGCGGCACTCGCGAAGAAATTCACCGTGCCGGTGGAACGCTACGACCCGTTCCGCAACGTCGAGCTCTCATCCAGCGCCCGCGCGGCCGGGGCGGCATCGGCTGCGCATGTGCTGGCCAACCTCGTCGGACTCGCGGTGTCCACCGAGATGCAAACGGGCACGGAAGACGGACTGCTGCCGCCGGTGGTCCGGGCTGCCCGCGCATTCCGGCGGCGACAGCCATGGTTGCTCGGCGCCGCCACCCTGCTGGCCCTCGCGCTGCTGCCGCCACTCGGGCATTTTCACCGGCTGGCCATGGCGGAAGAAGGCCGGGCGCGGGAACTGAGGGCGCAGCTGGAACCGATGCGGGCGACGGCGGATCGCAACGCGGCCAACCTGCGGCGAATCGACGCGCTGCGGAAGGAAGCCAGCGCGCTCCGGGCGGTGCTGGATGCGCGAACGAATTGGATCCGGTTCCTCGCCGATCTGCAGGACCGGCTCGGGAAAATCGAGGATGTGTGGTTGGACCAGCTTTCCGTCGTGCCGCCGGCGCCGACCGCCCGGCCGGGCGGCGCGCCTGATCCGGCCGAGGCGACCGGGGTCTGGCGACTCAGGTTGAGCGGCCGGCTGCTCGCGGTGGGAAACCCGGCGGTGAAGGTCAGCGCCGACTCCTATGCCCGGGTGAAACCGTTGCTGGCCGGTTTCGCGGGTTCACCGTTTATCGCGGCCGTGGAGCACGAGCGTTTCGACCATGCCCAGCCGGGTTTGCTGCGCTTCGATGTTACGCTGGCCGTCAACCCTCAGCATCCGCTCTGACGCGGCGTCGCATGAACTGGATGCGCACAAACCGGGTTTTTGCCCTCGTGATCCTGGGGCTGGGACTGCTCGTGATCAGTGAGTCGGGCCTGCTCGGCGAACGCTGGGTGGCGGCGCGCGAAGCCCGCCGACAGCGCGAAAAGGTGAGCCGTGAACTGCGGGCACTCGCGGCGCTTCAGCCGACGCCCACCGCGGAAAATGCCCGGTTAATCGAGGCTGACCGGGTGCGCACAACCCGGACGCTGGCGGAGCTCAAGACGGTTTTGGTGCCGGCGGGGTCGGGCCCGGCGCGCGAACTGCCGGTGCCGGCCCACCGGGCAGAGGCGTTTTTCGAACTCGCAGAATTCGTCGAGGCGATGCGCGCGCGGGCGCGGCAAGCCGGGGTGATGCTGCGGACGGACGAGCGATTTGGATTTGCCGGTTACGCCCACGAGGCGCCGGAATCGGGGCAGATTGCCGCGGTCTTGCGCGAGCGCTTGAGGATGCAGACCTTGTTGGAGGCCCTGCTGGAAGCGCAGCCGCACGAGATCATTTCCTGTCAGCGCGAGTTGCCGGTGGAAAGGGTGGGCGAGGCCCGGAGGTTCATTCCGGAGCGAACGTTGGCGGCACGAGCGCCCGGAGTGACCGGGGAGGATTATTTCACGATAGATCCACGGATTTCGCGGCGGGCACCCGGCCTCGTCGAAACCGCGGCGTTTCGCCTGTCATTCACGGGGCGGACTGAGACCCTGCGGACGCTGCTCAACCGGCTGGGGGAATTAGAACCGCCGGTTTTGGTGCGGGCGGTGGAAGTCACCGTGCCAGATCGACCGCGGGAGAGCCGCCATCCGGTGGGAGTGGGCACCGTGCCGCTGGTGTCGTCGCCCTGGTCACGGTTCACCGTGACGGTTGAGTTCATTAACCTCCCGGCCCAGCCGGCAGAAACATTTTAGTCATGCGCCGACCCAATCTGGAGCAGGTTTTACTGGGCACCGCACTCGCTGCGGCCGTGGGGTCCTGGGTTGGTTACGGCTGGCCCGGGCTGCAGCCTGGGCGGCCCCACCGGGCTTTCACGGGTGGGGCGAAAGTGACCTCGAGTTATCAGCCTGACGTGAGCGCGGTGCGGGCGGCCGGACCCTGGCACTGGCTGTCACCCGGGGCGCAATCCCGGGGCCCCGAGTGGACCTACGACGTGTTTACGCCGCCAGAAATTTCCTATGATGAGGAGACCCGGCGCTTCGCGGTCACCCCGCCACCGAATCCCACCGGAGCGACGGCCCAGTCTCCAGATTCAGGGTTCGAAATGGTCGCCGTTCAGCGCGAACCCTGCAGACTTCAGTTGCTCGGTTTTGTTGGGGATGAACGGAGCTATCGTGGCGCGTTTGAAAACCTGCAGACCAACGAGGTCTTTCTGGCCGGTGCGGGGCGGGCGGTGCCCGAACTGGGAATGGTGATCGTGGATTTTTCCGTGGTGCTTCGTCCGGTGAAAGTGGGGGAAGGCTCGATCGCCCGCCAGCGGGTCGCCACGGCGGTGGTGCGGGATGAGCGCACCGGGGTAAAAACCACGCTGACGGATGGGGCCCGCGGTTACACGGGCGAACTCCGGGCGATCCTGGCCGAAACGGAAGATGAGGACGAAACCCTCTTCGCGCTGCACCGGGGCGAGGAATTCCGGAGTTTGGACCAGACTTACATCGTGGACCGCCTGCAACTGGATCCGCCGCTGGCGGAGCTTACGCAGGTTTCACCCGACACGAAGCAACCGATCCGCGTGCGCCTGACCCCGAGGCTGTCACCGGAGTCACCGTCCGCCAACCCCGCCAACTGAATCACGGTCATGACACACCATTCGACACCGATGAGTTGCCTCACTTCGCTGGCGATTGCGCTCTGGCTAGCGGCGGTGCCGGCGGCCAAGGCCGCGGATCCGGTTGCTCTGTCCGGATCGGATGCCGTGGCGCAACTCATCCGCCAAGGCCGCAGCCAGTATCTTGCCGGGGATCCGGAGGTCGCGGAGCAGACGTTCCGCGAAGTGATCGCCCGTGATCCGGCCAGCCGCGAAGCCAAAGAATTCCTCTCCCGGATTGATCAGGACCAAGCGCGGGAGCGGGCATCGGACCGTGAGCAAACCCGGGCCCGGCTGATGGCGGATGTGGCACGAAGCTGGCAACGCCCGGTGCCTACCTCGTCCCGCGCCAACGATCCTGCGAGGCCGGCGGTGGTTTCCCCATTGGCGGGTAAACTCAACGACATCGTGCTGCCCGAGGTGAGTTTTACCCGCGTGCCCATCACTCAGGTGGTGGTGGCGCTCAGCGCCGCGTCGGAGGAATTTGACCGGACGGGACTGATGCCTAGGGGCGTAAACATTGTCCTGCTCGATCCGGAGAACCGTGCGCCGACGGTCACACTCACGCTCCGCCATGCCCCGCTCCGACGCGTGCTGGATTTTGCGACGGAGGCCATCGGCTACCAATATGAAGTGCAGGCTGATGCGGTGGTGGTGCGTCCCGGCGGGGAAACGTCGTCCCTGGAAACCGCCTTTTTTCCGGTTACTCGTGCGACCGTGCTGCGAATGGCCGGAATCAGTGATCACCCGGCGGGAGCCGTCGGTGCGACTGGAAAACACCCGGTGACCAGAGCGGTGCCGGCCGAGGATGAATCCGCGTCCGGCCCCGTGGCCCGCAGCCGGGAAGCATCGGCGATGAAGTCGTTTCTCCAGCAGGCGGGGGTGGGTTTTGAGTCGGTGCCGGGGGCGAGCCTGGCCTACGACGGCACAGCGATCGTGGTGACGCAGACGGCGCGCAACCTGGAACGGATCCGCAATATCCTGACGCGGTACAACGATGTGCGACAGGTGGAGATTGAGGCCAAATTCATGGAAGTGCAGGACGGCGCGCTGGAGGAATTGGGGGTGAACTGGAGCCTGACGACCAAGGCGAGCCAGGCGAGCGCCGGGGCCCGGGCGGTTTACGCGAGTGGCAACCGCACCCTTGCAGGAGCGTTTGCCAACCGGGCATCGAGCCAGCCGGGGAGCATCATCCGGCCGGAGGGCATCATCGTGGCGCCGGACGGCGGCACCACCGTTTCACCCGGCTTGAATCTGCCCCTCCTGAACAATGCACCGCAAATTCCCGGGGTCGCTGATCTGGCGGTGTCCGCGGGCCCGCTCGCAACACTGACGGGTGTAATCGGCGAATACGATGTGTCGGCGGTCGTGCGGGCCCTGTCGCAGAAGCAGGGGACAGATCTGCTGAGCGCGCCAAAGGTCACGGTGCTTTCGGGCAATCCGGCGACGATCACGGTGGCGCAGGAGATGCGTTACCCGCAGAGCTACGGCCAGACACAGAGCCAGGTTGGCACCGGCAGTGCGAACGGCGGCGGCTCGGCGGGCGTCGCGATCACGGCGGGCACGCCGCAGGAATTCACGTCGCGCAATGTCGGGGTTGAACTCCGGGTCACGCCGACGGTTGAGGAGGACAACTACAGCATCAGCCTCGATCTCAATCCCAAGGTGACCGAATTCGACGGGTTCGTGGAATTTGGCGGACCGAGCATCGCGATCTCGGGTGGGACGACGGTCACGGTGCCCTCGGGGTTTTATCAGCCGATCTTTTCCGTGCGCGACATCGTGACGAAGGTCACGATTTGGGATGGTGCTACGCTGGTGATGGGCGGGCTGACGCGCGAGGAAGTCAAAAAGGTCCACGACAAGGTGCCCATCCTGGGCGACCTGCCGCTGCTCGGCCGGCTGTTCCGCTCGACGGGCCAGAGTGCCCAGAAGCGCAACCTGATCATCTTTGTGACCGCCAAGCTGGTGAACCCGGGCGGGGCGCCGCGGCAACGGCGTGAGCTGCCGGTGCTGGCCGCCCCTTGACCCGCGCCGCGGGGTTGGCTCTGCTCCGGCATGGCGAAATGGCTGCTCATTGACGGATTCAACCTGGCGTACCGCTGCTTTTATGCAGTTCCCGAGCTTACCCGCACGGATGGTTTTCCCACCGGCGCGTTGCATGGCTGGGTGAAATCGCTCTGGCGGCTCTCCGACCAGGAGCAGCCGGCGGCCACGCTGGTATTTTTCGACCTGGGTGGATCGGCCGAACGGCTGGCGCTGCATGCTGAATACAAGGCGCAGCGCGCGGAAATGCCCGAGGCGCTGCAGAAGCAGATTGACCCTATCAAAGCATTCACGCGCGCGATGGGTCTCGTGGGCATCGAACAGGACGGCGTCGAGTCGGATGACCTGCTGGCATCACAGGCCGTGGCGTTGGCGCGGGCCGGCCATGACGTGATCATCGTGAGTGCGGACAAGGATTTTGCGCAGGTCGTCAACGAGCAGATCAAGATCCTGCTACCGCCGCCCACTGCGAACCCAAAGCTCGGCTGGCGCGTGCTCGATGCGGCGGGCGTGAAGGAAAAGTTCGGTGTATCGCCCTCCGGTATTGCCGACTATCTCGCGCTCGTGGGTGATACCTCGGATAATATTCCCGGCATCAACGGCGTCGGGCCGAAGACCGCGTCGAAGTGGCTGGCGGAATTTGGCGATCTCGAGGGCGTTATCGCCCACGCGGGCGAATTGAAGCCGGACCGGTTCCAGGCGGCGGTTGCGGCAGAGGCGGAACGGCTGCGGCTGAATCGGAAACTCACCACGCTCAACCTCGCCCTGCCCACGGTGGCGGCCGAGCCCACGGCGGTGCGCGCGGGTGAACTCTTCCGGTTGCTGGAGGAGATGGAGATGAAGTCGGCGCTGGCCGAGGCGCGGGCCCGTTATGAACAACGCGAGCTGTTTTGAACGCAGGGCAGTCCCGGTCTGACGCACCATTAGCTTCAGCCTGCGCTTGCAAATCGACCGGGAAATCATGCCAAACAGGCACACTTATCGCCATGGATAACAAACAAATGATGCAGGCCATTACCGCCAAAGTCGGAAAAGAGAAGGCGATCGAGATCGTGATGCAGGCATACAACACGGAACTGCTCACCACATGGATTGCGCGGATCCAGGCTGTGAAGCCGATCGGCGGACCGCAGCGCCGGGACCATCTGGCCGATGCCTTGGTGCGCGTGGGTGAAGTCTGCGATCTCACCTCGTAACCAGCCGTAGTGCCGGGACGGGAGAGGCGTGACCAACGGCGCCCAAGGAGCCGCTCCGGAATTTATCGTCCTTCCTGCGACACGCGCTGCGGGTCGAAGATGTAGCCAATGCCATGCACCGTGCGGAAGTCGTCGAGGGTCAGGTCGTGTGCGCTGTAGAACTCGCGCACCTTGACGATGTACTGGTCGAGGGAGCGGCTCTTCACGTCAGCGTGAATGCCCCAGACGGAGTGGATGAGGGCCTGGCGCGAGATGACAGCACCCTGGTGGGCATTGAGGTAGGAGAGGATGCCGAGTTCCTTGCGCCCGAGTTTTTGCACGGGTTTACCCGGGAATGAAATCTCCAGGCGGATGGGATTGATTTGGGCGCCGCAGAAGTCGAAGGGGTCGTCGCTCAGCTTCACGTTCTTGGTGATGTTGAGGTCGTGGTTGGACTCGGTCCGGCGGAGGACGGCGTTAATGCGCGCCACGAGCTCGGCGTAGCTGAAGGGTTTGGTGATGTAGTCATCGCCGCCCATGTTGAGGCCCTTGACCTTGTTGGCCTCGTCCACGTTGCCGGTCAGAAAAATGGCCGGGACAGAAATGTCGGCGGCCTTGAGGGCCTCGAGGAGTGAGAAGCCGGACTGGTCGGGCAACGAGATGTCGAGCAGGAGCAGGTTCGCGAAATTCTTCTGGAGGAATTTCAGCGCGTGGTCGGCCCGGTTGCAGACCTGCGTTTCCATCCCGGCCCGTTCAAGATGAATGGCGATCAACTTGGCGAGCTCGGGCTCGTCTTCAACCACCACTACGAGAGGTTTTGGTTCAGCGCGCATCGACAGAAATTACGAACTGATCAGGATCCTAGATTCGGGCCGGGACTTGTCAATAGGAGTGGTCCGGCCCCCGGGCCGCGAATTTACTTGAAGCTTCAAATGCCGAAGTGTCCTTTGGCCGGGTGTCCGACCCGAAGCCACTCTTGATGCTGGGCCTGCCGAAAGGCAGTCTCGAGGAATCCACCATCAGCCTGTTTGCCAAGGCGGGGTGGAAAATATCCACCAGTTCGCGTTCCTACAAGCCGTCGATCAACGACGCGGAGTTGGACGGTCGCTTTGTCCGCGGCCAGGAGGTCAGCCGCTATGTCGAACACGGTTTCTTCGACTGCGGGTTGTGTGGCCACGACTGGATCCTCGAAAACGAGTCCGACGTCGTCGAGGTCTGCGACCTGATCTACAGCCGCGGTTCCAACAAGAAATCGAGCTGGGTGCTGTGCGTCCCGGAAAATTCGCCCATCAAGAAACCCGAGCAGCTAGCCGGTAAACGGGTGGCGACCGAGCTGGTCGGCACCGTCCGCCGCTATTTTGAGCAGAAGGGCGTCAAGGTGGACGTGGAGTTCTCCTGGGGTGCGACGGAGGTCAAGGTGCCGGACTTGGTCGACGCCATCGTGGACCTCACCGAGACCGGGAATTCGATCCGGGCGAACAAGCTCCGCATCATCGACACGCTGCTCGAGACCAACACGAAATTCATCGCCAACAAGAAGAGCTGGGCCAACCCGGCCAAGCGGAAGAAAATCGAGACCATCGCGCTGCTGCTCCGCGGCGCCCTGGAAGCGGAGAGCAAGGTCGGCCTGAAGATGAACCTGCCGAAGGCGTCGCTGAAGGCGGTCGTCAAGGCGCTGCCCGCGCTGCGCAACCCGACCATTTCCCAGTTGAGCTCGCCCAAGTGGATCGCGCTCGAGACGATCATCGATGAAAGCGT
This sequence comes from Verrucomicrobiota bacterium, assembly GCA_003402695.1. Classification (GTDB taxonomy): domain Bacteria; phylum Verrucomicrobiota; class Verrucomicrobiia; order Opitutales; family Opitutaceae; genus Opi-474. The sequence continues at coordinate 11,314 of QQNC01000019.1, forward strand.
TGTCCGCGAAATCATCCCGCAGCTCAAGGCGCTCGGCGCCGAGGGCATCGTCGAGTACCCGCTGAACAAAGTGGTGTACTGATTTTCGAATCTCGGTTTTCGAATCTCGATTAAACCGCCGGCCGCAAGCGCGGCTTTGCCTTTTCCTGATCGCGACCTATATTCGAAGCTCGAAAATCCAAAATCGAAAATGTCCACGGTCACGCTAGGTCTCCTGCAGCACGCCTGCACTGCCGACCCGGCTGCGAATCTCGCCCAGACCCTCGCACTGGCGGCGCAGGCGGCGAAACGCGGGGCGACGATCATCTGCACGCAGGAGCTCTTCCACTCGCAGTACTTCTGCCAGAGCGAGGATCACGCGAATTTCAAGCTGGCCGAGTCCATTCCGGGTCCGAGCACCAAGGCCTTCCAGCAGTTCGCGAAGAAGCACAAGGTGGTGGTGGTCGCGTCGCTGTTTGAGAAGCGCTCCGCCGGCCTGTATCACAATACGGCGGTGATCATCGACGCGGACGGCCGGCTGCTGGGTATCTACCGTAAGATGCACATCCCGGATGACCCCGGCTACTACGAGAAATTCTATTTCACGCCGGGCGATACGGGCTTCCGTGCGTGGCAGACCAAGTACGGCAAGATCGGCGTGCTGATCTGCTGGGACCAGTGGTATCCCGAAGGCGCCCGGCTGACGGCGCTACAAGGCGCGCAGATCCTGTTTTATCCGACGGCCATCGGCTGGCATCCCAAGGAAAAGAAAGCCTACGGTGCCGACCAGCACGGTGCGTGGCAGATCAGTCATCAGGGCCACGCGGTGGCCAACGGCTGCTACGTCGCCGCCATCAACCGCATCGGCACGGAGAAGCCCGTCGGCGGTGATGGGCTCGAATTTTGGGGCCAGAGCTTTGTCGCGGGCACCAGCGGGCAGATCATTGCGAAAGCCAGCGTGGACCGGGAGGAGATCCTGCTCGTGCCGGTGGACTTGGACAAGGTGGACACCACCCGCACGCACTGGCCGTTTCTGCGGGACCGGCGCATTGATGCGTACGGTGACATCATGAAGCGGTTTGTGGACTGAGTATGGCCCGGCCGACAATGAAGACGCCCGCCGCCCTCGGTTTCCGGATGCCGGCGGAGTGGGAGCCACAGGCCGCCGTCTGGCTGTCGTGGCCGCACAACCGGAAAACCTGGCCGGGGCACTTCCGGCCGATCCCGGAAAAATTCGCCGAGATCGTCGCGGCCATCAGCCGCTTCGAGGAGGTCAGGATCAATGTCGCCAGGGAACTCCAGCCGCGCGCGTGGTCGCTGATCACCCGGGCGAAGGCGGATCTGGCGAAGGTAGAGTTCTATCATCACCCGACCAACGACGCGTGGTGCCGCGACCACGGCCCCATCTTTGTGAAACACGCGCGCACGGGCGAAGTCGCGCTGACGGACTGGAAATATAACGCGTGGGGCGGGAAGTATCCGCCGTTTGACCGGGACAACACCATCCCGCCGAAGATGGCGAAGGCGCTGAAGCTGCGGCGGTTTGTCATTTCGCGCGTGCTGGAAGGCGGCTCCATCGAGGTGAACGGCGCGGGCTCGCTGCTCACGACCGAGGCCTGCCTGCTGAACCAGAACCGGAACCCCACCCTCACCCGCGCGGAGCTCGAGCAGATGCTGCGCGACAATCTGGGCGTGCAACAAATCATCTGGCTCGGTGACGGCATCGTCGGCGACGACACGGACGGGCACATTGACGACCTGAGCCGCTTCTATGCCGCGAACGGCATTGTGACGGCGGTGGAGGAAAATCCGCGCGACGCGAACTACGCGGCGCTGAAAATCAACCGGGAGCGGCTGCGCGGCTTGCGGACGCCGGCGGGAAGGGAGTTCCGGATTGTTGAACTGCCGATGCCGGCACCGTGCTTTTGCGAAGGACAGAGGCTGCCGGCGAGCTACGCCAATTTTCTGGTCATCAACGGGGCGGTGCTGATGCCCGCTTTCCGCCAGCCGCGACGCGACGCGGAGGCCGCGGAGGTGCTCGCCGGCTGCTTTCCGGGCCGGGAGATCATCCCGATTGATTGCCGGGAACTTGTGTGGGGGCTCGGAACTCTGCACTGTATCTCGCAGCAGCAACCCGCCTGAACCATGAAACGCCACCTCGCCTCCCATTTCGCCTCCCTCCTGCTGCTGGCCGCCCTGGGGCTGACCGGTTGTGACTCCATGCCCGGCGAGGTCCATGGGCGACTCGGTCCGGCACCGGAAACGACCCGCACTTTCCAAGCCGACCCGCGCACGGTGTATGATGCCGCCCGGGCTGCGCTGGCGCGGATGGAATTCCGGGTGACCGGCGGCGGCCCGGCCCAAGGTCGCATCGAAGCGGTCAGCGGGTTGTCCAAAAAGGACTCATTGCAGGGTACCCGCCAGATTTCCATATCCATCCGCATCATATCGTTAAGTGATGGCGGTAGCGAGGTGAGCGTTGAACTCAAGGAAGTCATCGAGGAAAATTCCGCCGACCGGCCGGGTTTTGCGACCGAGACGAAGCTCCGCGACACTCCTTACTCCGAGGTCTTCTTTGGCGGGGTGGCGCAGGCGCTGGCGCCGCCCAAGAAGGGCTAAATTTCAGCTTGCGGCAGGGTGCGGGGCAGGGGAGCCTGACCGTTCGCGGCAAAGTTATTGGTCAAGCTGGCGTCGCCGCGATGCTCCCGCCGGCTTTTCACCTCAGTTCAACAGTCAACCCACGGCCCCGCTTTATGGCGGGGTCATCACCGGTGGGCTGGCGCTTCTGGAGCAGGGCGTCTGACCGCCGGTTTTCCGCACATGAGTTCAGTAATGTCAGATCTCCTCGCCCAGTCGTCCTTTGATAAACTCAAGGAAGGCGCGATCGTCCCGGGCACCATCACCGAAATCCGCCAGAACGAAGTTGTCGTCGATATCGGCGGCAAATCCGAAGGCCTCGTCCCCGCCAACGAATTTCTCGACATCGGCGAGCTGCAAATCGGCTCCACGATCGAGGTGCTCGTCCAGAAGCTCGAAGACAAGAACGGCGCCCCCGTCCTGTCCTACGATCTCGCCGAGCAGAAGAAAAACTGGGACAACATCCTCACCAAGTTCCCCGAGGGTTCCGTGGCCGCCGGCCGCGTGAAGGCCAAGGTCAAGGGCGGCCTGATCATCAGCATCGGCGTCGATGCGTTCATGCCCGCGTCGCACATCGACGTGCAGCCCCCCAAGAACCTCGACCAGTACGTGGGCCAGACCTACGACTTCAAGGTCCTCAAGATCAACCTCGAGCGGAAGAACATCGTCCTTTCCCGTCGCGAGCTCATCGAGGAGCAGCGCACCAGCAAGCGCCGCAACCTGCTCGAGAGCATCCAGCCCGGCCAGGTCCGCAAGGGTGTGGTCAAGAACATCACCGACTTCGGCGCCTTCATCGACCTCGACGGCATGGACGGCCTTCTCCACATCACCGACATGAGCTGGGGCCGCATCTCGCACCCCTCCGAAATGCTCAAGCAGGGTGAGGAGGTTCAGGTCATGATCATCGAGGTGAACCGCGAGAAAGAGCGCGTGTCCCTCGGCCTCAAGCAGACCACCAAGAACCCGTGGGACGAGATCGACCGGAAGTTCCCGGTCGGCGCCAAGGTTCACGGCAAGGTCGTCAACCTCGTGCCCTACGGCGCGTTCGTCGAAATCGAACCCGGCGTCGAGGGCCTCGTGCACATCACCGAGATGTCCTGGACGAAGCGCATCACCAAGCCCTCCGAGCTGCTCAAGGTCGGCCAGGAGCTCGATGCGGTGGTCCTCGGCATCCAGAAGGATGAGCAGAAGATCTCGCTCGGCCTCCGCCAGCTCGAGCCCAACCCGTGGGACATGGTCCGCCACAACTACCCGATCGGGGCGCGCGTGCGCGGCAAGGTCCGCAACATGACCACCTACGGCGCCTTCATCGAACTCGAAGAGGGCATCGACGGCATGGTGCACGTTTCCGACATGTCGTGGACCCGCAAGGTCAACCACCCCTCCGAAGTCCTCAAGAAGGGCGACGAAGTGGACGCGATCGTGCTCGACGTGGATTCCTCCCAGCAGCGCATCAGCCTCGGCATGAAGCAGCTCGCGACGGATCCGTGGTCGGACATCGACTCGTTCTTCCGCATCGGCGACGTCGTCAAGGGCACCGTCACCAAGCTCACCTCGTTCGGCGCCTTCGTGGAGCTGAAGGATGGCATCGACGGTCTCGTGCACATCTCGCAGATCAGCGAGGAGCGCATCGAGAAGGTGAAGGATGTCCTGAAGCCCGGCCAGGAGGTCAGCGCCCGCGTGATCAAGATCGATCGCGACGAACGCCGCCTTGGGCTGAGCATCAAGGCCGCCAACTACAGCGCCGAGCAGCTCGCCGCCGAGACGACGGCCTACGAGGCGCTCAACCGCCAGAGTGGCACCGACATGATGAACCTCGGCGACATCCTCGACGAGGCGTCGAAGAAGGAATAACCGCCCCGCGGATTCATTCGCAAAACTTCAAGCCGCCCCGAGCAATCGGGGCGGCTTTTTTGTGCCCCAATGGCGCGCGATGGGCCCAAGGCGTTGATCCGAAATGGAGTTGCGGCGCTTCGTCACGGATGGAGGCGAGACGCGGCGAGGGTGCCGCATCCGCCAATGCAAGTAATTCAGGGGCAACGCGCTGCACCGCGCCACCGCCGGGCGCAAAAAAGGCCGGCATGGCTGCCGGCCCTTGGTCATCTTGCGGTGACGCCCGCTCAGTTCCGCCCGGTTTTGGGAGCCGGTTTGCGGGACTTGGCTTCGATGAAGTCGCGGATGACGGCGTTACGCTGGCGCACGCGCTCGTCCTCCTCAATTTCCTCGGTGGTGCGGACGGCCTCGTGCTTCGTCATCGCGCGGCGCATCTTGGACAGCGCGAGGTACTCGAGCTGGCGGATGCGTTCGCGGGTGACGTGGAATTTCTTGCCGACTTCCTCGAGCGTGAGCTCGTCCTTCCCGTCCAGGCCGAAGCGGAGCTTGATGATCTCGGCCTCACGCTCGTCCAGCGACTCGACCATGGCGTGCAGGTCGGAGTTCTGGTCCTTGTCGCGCAGGCCGTCGTAGGGGCTGATGGCGTTGTCGTCGCCGACAATCTCGCCGAACGTGGCGGAGTCTCCATCCTCGCCGACGGGCGCGTCGAGCGAGGCCGGGCGCACGCTGACGGACTTGAGGTGGGCGACCTTGCTGGTCGGGATCTGGAGTTCGATGGCCAACTCCTCATCGGTGGGCTCGCGGCCGAGTTCCTCGGTGAGCTTCATGGCGGTCCGGCGCATCTTGGAAATCTTGTCCACCAGGTGGACCGGCAGGCGGATGGTCTTGGACTGGTTAGCGAGGGCGCGCTTGATGGACTGCTTGATCCACCAGGCGGCGTAGGTCGAGAGCTTGCCGCCCTTGCGCGGGTCGAAGCGTTCGACGGCCTTGATCAGGCCGATGTTGCCCTCGCTGATGAGGTCGAGCAGCGGCAGGCCGAAGTCCTTGTAATCCATCGCAATTTTCACGACGAGGCGAAGGTTGGCCGAGATCATGTGATCGCGGGCGGCCTTGTCGCCGCGGCGGATGCGGCGCGCGAGGGTTATTTCCTCGGCGATGGTGAGAAGGGGGGTCTTGCCGATCTCCTGAAGGTAAAGCTGCAGGTTACTGCGCTCGCCATGTGGGATGGGAGCCTCGGGTGCGGAGCGGTCGGCCTTTTCCAGAAAGGACGGGGGAGCGTCTTGCAACTCGACGCGGAGGGCGGCGGGAGACTTCTCAGTCTCGGCCGCGGTGTCGTGAAACTTGGATTTAGCGGGCATAATTTAAAATCCTCGGGTTAGTGTAGAGGCCTGAAGCCGTTGGTTTGTTCCCAACTGATAGCTAGGTCTGTTCCAAACCTGAAACGGGCCAGCCCTCTGGGCAGATGCCTTAAAAGCACGCTCATTAGGCGCGATTTTGGCACACTTCAGTTCTGCTACGTGTCACCGTGGCGCACTGCTGGCGCCTCGGGCCGCTCAAAACTGCTCGGCCATGGCCACGGCTTTGAAAAGCGCCGAGGCCTTATTGATAGTTTCCTGATACTCGTCCGCGGGCACGGAATCCGCCACCCAGCCGCCACCGGCCTGTATGTAAACCCGGTCGTTTTTCAGGAGAGCCGTCCGGAGCATGATGCAGGTGTCCATGTTCCCGTCATAGCCGAAATAGCCCAGGGCCCCGGCATAGAAGCCGCGCTGGAGCTGTTCAATTTGCGCGATGATCTGCATCGCCCGGATTTTGGGCGCACCGCTCACGGTGCCCGCCGGGAACGTCGCGCGCATCAGGTCGTAGGCGTTTTTATCCGGTGAGATGCGCCCTTCCACCTGTGAAACGATATGCATCACGTGTGAGTAGCGTTCCACCGTCATGAAGTCGGGCACGACCACGCTGCCGAACTGGCAGACGCGGCCGATGTCGTTGCGCGCGAGGTCCACGAGCATCAGATGCTCCGCCTTCTCCTTGGCATCGGCCAGAAGCTCCTTTTCGAGTGCGGCGTCCTCGGCGGCGTTCGCTCCGCGTTTGCGGGTGCCGGCGATCGGCCGGATCTCAACCAGACCATCCGTGAGCCGCACATGGACCTCGGGGGAGGCGCCCACGATGGAGAAATCACCCGCCTCGAGGATGAACATGTAGGGGGACGGGTTGACCGTGCGCAGCGCGCGGTAGAGGTCGAGCGGGGTCTTGGTGAACGGCTGGGTGAAACGCTGGGCTCCGACGACTTGGATGATATCGCCCGCCCGGATGTACTCCTTGGAGTCTTCGACGCACTTTTCAAAGCGCTCCCGGGTGAAATTGCCGGGCGGAACTTCGACCCGGGCCGGCTCGATGAGGGGAGCGGGCGCGAGGTGGCTGGTTTGCTTGAGCAGGGCAAAGAGCGCCTGCACCTCGGTGATGGCGGCGTCATAGGCCCCTCCGGCGTCGCCCCGGATGTGGGCGTTGACGCAGAGGCGGAGGGTTTGCTTCGCGCGGTCGAAAATCAGCAGCGAATCTGACAACATGAAATAGAGCAGGGGGACCTTGAGCTCGTCGGACTTCGCCGCGGGCACGGTGGGCTCGATGCGGGTGACGTATTCGTAACCCACGAAACCGACGGCCCCGCCCGTGAAGCGCGGCAGGCCTGGCAGGGTGACGGGCTTGTAGCCGGACATCTCGGCCTCGATCAGCTGGAGCGGATCGGGCGGGGTGGGGACGTTCTCCGTGGGTTTGCCCGGTTGCCGGATCTCCGTGGTTTGCGGCCCGCAGATGAAGATTTTGCGCGGCCGGCAGCCGATAAAGCTGTAACGCGAGAGGCGTTCGCCGCCCTCGACCGACTCGAGCAGGTACGACGGGCCAGCCGCCTTCAGCTTCGCATAGGCCGAGACGGGCGTCTCGAAGTCCGCCATCAGGTCGGTGTAAACCGGTATGACATTGCCCTGCGCGGCGAGGCGGAGAAAGGCGTCACGGGTCGGGTGGATGTTCATCGGCGGGTCAGGGCTTATGCGTGGGCCTCCGCGCAGCGGCAAGGCGGAATCGGAGGGACCCGCGGCGGGCCGGGCGGCAGAGATCGAAGCCCGGATTCCACCCTGCGATCACCGAGCTCCGAGCTGCGATCTCCGAACACGGCGCAGCGCGCTTTATTCGACGGTGACGGACTTGGCCAGATTGCGGGGTTTGTCCACGTCGCAGCCGCGCTCGACCGCGATGTAATAACTCAGCAGCTGGACGGGGATGGATGCGATGATGGGTAGCACGGCCTCGTGGCAGTCAGGCAGGGTGATGACCTCGTCGGCCAGTCCCTTGGGCAGCTTCGCCCCCGCGGTGACGATGGCGATGATGGGTCCCTTGAGGGCCTTGATCTCCTGCATCGAGGAGACGAGTTTGTTAAACAGCTCGCCCGACGGCGCGAAGAAGACGGTCGGGCACTTTTTGCTGATGAGTGCGATAGGGCCATGCTTCATCTCGGCGGCGGGGTAACCCTCGGCATGGAGGTACGAGATCTCCTTCAGCTTGAGCGCGCCCTCGAGGGCGATGGGAAACAGGGACAGGCGCCCGAGAAAGAGCATGTCGTGAAACTTGGCGTAGCGTTTCGCGATGGCCTTGATGCGCGGGGCAAGCTTGAGTGCCTGGCGCACCAGGTCGGGCGCGGACTTCAGGGCGTTCACATACTGGACACCGTCGCTGAAACTCATGTCCCGCATCCGGGCGACATAGAGTGCCACCATGGCGCCGATAAGGAGCTGCGAGGTGAACGCCTTGGTCGAGGCGACGCCGATCTCCGGACCGACGTGTTGGTAGATGCCGCCGTCCGCCTCGCGCGCGATGCTGGAGCCGACGACATTGTTGATGGCCATTACCCGGTGACCCTTGCGCTTGGCCTCGCGGAGCGCGGCGAGCGTGTCGATCGTCTCGCCGGACTGGCTGATGACGAAAAACAGCGTCCGGGGATCGAGCGGGGAATTGCGGTAGCGGAACTCGGAGGCGTAATCCACCTCGACCGGAATGCGCGCAAAGCGCTCGATCAGGTGCTCGGTGACGAGGCAGGCATGCCAGGCGGTGCCGCATGCGCAGAACATGAAGCGCTCCATCGTGGCGAACTCGGCCGGGGTGATGTTGAGGCCGCCAAAGTTGGCGGTGCTGCCGTCGGCGGCGAAGCGGCCGCGCATGGCGTTCTCGAGCGCGGCGGGCTGCTCGAAAATCTCCTTCAGCATGAAATGCGGGTATTTTCCCTTGTCGGCGTCGGTGACGGACCAGGTGATGGTGTCGACCACGGGCGAGACATCGGCCTGGTCGAGCGTGGAGAGCGTGAAAGCCGATGGCGTGAGGTGGACGAGTTCGCCGTCCTTCAGGTACACGACGTTCTGGGTATGGCTCACCAGCGCCGACGCGTCGGAGGCGATGATGTATTCGTTGTCGCCCACGCCGAGGATCAGCGGGGAGGCCTTCCGCGCGGCGACAATTTCCTCCGGGAAATCCACGCAGAGCGCGGCGATGCCGTAGGTGCCCTCGACGTGGCGCAGGGTCTTGCGTACGCTCTCGAGAAAGCGGCTCTGGCCCTTCACGGCGGGTTCCTTGGCGAAGTGATAGGCGATGAGGTTGCAGAGGACCTCGGTGTCAGTCTCGGACCGGAAGGTGTAGCCCTTGCGCGCGAGGAAGGCCTTAATCTGCGCGAAGTTTTCGATCACCCCATTGTGCACCAGGGCGAACTTTCCGTCGCTGCTGAGATGCGGGTGGGCGTTGGCGTCGGTCACACCGCCATGGGTCGCCCAGCGGGTATGGCCGATGCCGGTGGTGCCCGTAAGATGATGCCGCGCAATCTTCTTCGCGAGATTGTCCACCCGGCCGGCCTTCTTTTCCACTTTCAGCTTCCGCCCGTTTTGTACGCACACGCCCGCGGAGTCATAACCGCGGTATTCCAGCCGTTTCAGGCCTTCGAGGATGATCGGGACCGCCTGTTGTTTACCGACGTAGCCGACAATGCCGCACATGGAGGGGGAAGATTTGGACTGGCGAATTAGGCGTCACGCGCAAACGTGGAGCAAGGTTTAAGGATACCACCGTTCCTGCTTTTCTCCATGCCCTCCCTGACTACCCAAAAACGAGTACTCGCCGTCATCATGGGCGGCGGCCGAGGCACCCGGCTGTCTCCGCTTACGGCAGAGCGCTGTAAGCCCGCCGTACCGCTCGCGGGCAAGTACCGGCTCGTGGATATCCCGATCAGCAACTGCCTCAACTCCGACATCAACCGGATCTTCCTGCTCACGCAGTTCCAGACCGCGTCGCTGCACCGGCATGTGCAGGGCACCTATCACTTTGACCCGTTTGGCGGCGGCTTCGTGGACATCATGTCCGCCGAGCAGACGGAGAAGGGCGCGCACTGGTACCAGGGCACGGCGGATGCGGTGCGCCGCAACCTGATTCATTTCCGCGCCTTTCCGCACGACCTCGTGCTCATCCTCTCCGGCGACCAGCTCTACCGGATGGATTACCGCAAGATCATCGAGCAGCACCTGGCGACTGGCGCGGATGTGACGATCGCCGCGATCCCCTTTCCCGTGTCGAAGATCGCCGGCCTAGGCCTGATGCAGGTGCATGATGATCTCGCGATCGAGCGCTTCGTCGAAAAACCGAAGGAGCAGGCCGTGATCGACAGCCTGACGCTGAGCCCCGCGCTCGAGTCCCGGCTCACGGAGACATCCGCGGAGAAGCGGTGCCTGGCCTCGATGGGCATCTATGTGTTCAACCGCGCGGCGCTGGCCGATGCGCTCGACAACACGATGACCGACTTCGGCAAGGAGATCATCCCCGGCCTGCTCGGTAAAAAGAAGCTCTTCGCCCACATCTTCGAGGGCTACTGGGAGGACATCGGCACGGTGCGGGCGTTCTACGAGGCCAACCTCGCGCTGGCCCAGCCGCTGCCGCCCTTTAATTTTTTTGATC